>NZ_KQ960599.1 GCF_001553265.1 Prevotella sp. DNF00663
AGAGAGTGTATCAATTTTGACACACCCTCTTTGCTGTTTTCATGCCTCATACTAACAGCAATCCTGCTGATACCTTGCAGTAAATTCTAAAAAGTCGCTATGCTTTATTACTTCACCGTGATATGGAAACAACCTTGATGAACCTCATACTTCACATAGCATCTGTTGTCCTTACGAATATCATCTAAAACTTCACTCAGAATCCATTTCAGCGTATCATTCTGCACTTTACGACGCGGCTCATCCGGTCGTTCCACTGTCTTATATCTATTATAGCACACATCAAAAGTAGTACCATACAAGTGGCAACTGTTTTGAGTGGCATTTCCGTTATGACTACGAAGACGAGATACATCATCTTTACTACGCATCACACTCGTGACAATAATCTTATGTAATGGAATACCTTTCACTTGAAGACTATCAAAATAGATACGTCCAATATCCTGTAAAAGCACGGCAGCCTTAGGTACCAAATAAGGAATACTGCTACGAAGACGGTCTACATAGAAATAAGGATTGCTACCGACATATACCAATTCTGCCTTGCGATGCTCTGCCTCATCTCGATTTTTTACCGGCTGGACGCCCCATTTTGTTGCAGCCTGTAACTGCACATCATTCATATCCGGAAACGTTTTGCCAAAGTGAGGAACACTATAAATACGATGAGGCTTTTCACCATCTCGCAAATAGATTCCATGAGTAGAGACATTCTCTGTCAAATCCACACGACTATTGCTAATGGAATCTATGCCAATACTGTCGTTAACTTCTTGATCTGCAACGGTATTCTCCTGTGCTATATCTCCGGCTACACTTGGGAAAAAAGTCCGAACAGCTCCCAAAACGACGATAACAATTCCAAATCCCTGCAAATATCTTTTTTTACTGATTTTCATATAAAAAACAATGTTTTCAAGAAGAGCCTGCCCAACAGCAGAATGACAGCAGAATGACATCAATATAACATAAGGAATTTCAAACTCTTCAAGCCGTACGGTTGCAAAGTTAGCAAAAAGAAAAGAGAGCAAAGAGAGCCCAAAAGTAATTTTTCATTATTTATCATTTCAAAATACATTTCCTTGTTACATTCATTGAAATTTCGTATTTTTGCATCCAAATAAAGTATCAATAACGTTGATAGAGAAACATATTGTTTTAGAAGATATAGACCCTGTTGTATTATATGGGGTAAATAATTGTCATCTTCAGGTCATCAAGTCGTTATTTCCCAAATTAAGGATTGTTGCAAGAGACAACGTCATCAAGGTTTTGGGCGATGAAGAAGAAATGGCCATTTTTGAAGAAGACATTGAGCACATGCGTAAACATGTACTTCGTTTTAATGCCATCAACGACGAAGACATCTTAGACATCATCAAAGGAAAACAAACCAAAGAAGAAGCCGTAAAAGGCGTCATCGTTTATAGTATCTCCGGGCGTCCCATTAAGAGTCGCTCAGAGAATCAACAAAAATTGATTGACGCTTTCGAGAAGGATGATATGATTTTTGCTGTCGGCCCGGCAGGTACAGGTAAAACCTATCTGAGTATAGCTTTAGCCGTCAAAGCTTTGAAAGAGAAGACTGCTAAAAGAATTATTTTAAGTCGCCCCGCCGTTGAGGCCGGAGAAAAACTAGGATTTCTTCCCGGTGATATGAAAGACAAGATAGATCCTTATCTGCAACCCTTATACGATGCGCTTGAAGACATGATTCCACCGGTCAAGCTGCAAGACATGCTTGAAAAGCATATCATACAGATAGCTCCTTTGGCCTTTATGCGAGGAAGAACCTTTAGCGATGCCATTGTCATACTTGATGAAGCGCAGAATACAACGCCTCAACAAATTCGTATGTTCCTAACTCGAATGGGTTGGAGCACCAAGATGATAATCACGGGAGATATGACTCAGGTGGATTTGCCCAAAGAAAAGAAGAGTGGATTGCGTGAAGCATTATCCATACTCAGCAATACCGAAGGTATTTCTGTTATCAAACTGGATGGCAAAGACATCGTCAGACACAAGCTCGTGACAAGAATTGTAGCCGCATTCGATGCTTATGACAAGAAAAATAATGCCGTAGACAAGCAGCTAAAGAGTACGGACAAAACAACTAGCAAGACCTCTACAACCACATAATAAGGAAATCCTATTAATTATAAATAAAATGAAAGCATTAACAAAGACCGAATTCCATTTCGATGGACAGAAGAGTGTTTACCATGGTAAAGTACGTGATGTCTATGATATCAACGACGATTTGATCGTAATGGTTGCTACCGACAGAATCTCTGCTTTTGATGTCGTTTTACCAAAAGGTATTCCTTTCAAGGGACAAGTGTTAAATCAGATTGCGGCAAAGTTCCTTGATTCAACACAGGACATCTGCCCCAACTGGAAGCTGGCAACTCCCGACCCAATGGTTACAGTCGGTCTAAAATGCGAAGGATTCAGAGTAGAAATGATTATTCGTTCTATTCTTACAGGTAGTGCATGGCGAGCTTATAAGGAAGGATGCCGAGATTTATGCGGTGTCAAACTTCCGGAAGGCATGAAAGAAAATCAAAAATTTCCTGAACCTATCGTAACTCCTACCACAAAAGCAGACGAGGGACACGATATGAATATCTCCAAAGAGGAAATCATTGCCCAAGGTATCGTCAGTGAAGAAGACTATGCCGTAATCGAAGACTACACTAAGAAACTCTTTGCACGTGGACAAGAAATAGCAGCCAAGCAAGGATTGATACTTGTAGATACAAAGTATGAATTTGGAAAGCGCGATGGAAAGATTTATTTGATAGACGAAATCCATACTCCCGACTCTAGTAGATACTTCTATGCAGACGGATATGAGGAGAAGTTCGCTAAAGGTGAACCACAAAAGCAGTTGAGTAAGGAGTTTGTACGCCAGTGGCTGATTGAACATAATTTCATGAACGAACCCGGCCAAACGATGCCTGAGATTACCGATGAATATGCAGAGAGCGTAAGCGAACGCTACATAGAACTGTACGAACACATTACGGGCGAGACTTTCAATAAGGCAGCTATAAGCGATAATATAGCTTCGCGCATCGAGAAAAACGTAAAGGAGTATTTGGCTTCGCGTAAATAAGGCATACCATTTAATTCATTCCACAGAGTGTACAAGCAAGAAAAAATAATCCCATACAATGGAAACGGGCGCAAGGGTGAACATGTAGAGCAGATGTTTGATAACATTGCTCCGACCTATGACACACTAAACCACCGGCTTTCATGGGATATTGACAAAGGATGGAGACAAAAAGCAGTTAATAAATTGGCTGCTTACCACCCCCAAACGATGCTCGACATCGCTACAGGGACAGGAGATTTTGCCATTCTATCGGCTCAAATACTGAAACCATCTTCATTAATAGGAGCTGACATTTCTGAGGGAATGATGGAAATTGGGCGTCAAAAAGTAGAAGAAGCAGAGTTGGGGAACATCATAACTTTCCAAAAAGAAGACTGTATGAATTTAAGTTTCCCCAACGAGACTTTTGATGCAGTGACCGCAGCCTTTGGTATTCGCAACTTTGAAAATCTAGATCAAGGACTCAAAGAAATGTATAGAGTACTGAAAACTGGTGGACATCTATGCATTATCGAGTTGACTGAGCCAGTCTCTTTCCCTATGCGAAACCTGTTTAGAATATATTCACACACCATTCTCCCACTCTATGGGAAACTCATATCCAAAGATAACAGTGCATACAAGTATCTATCTGCAACGATTGAAGCTTTCCCTCAAGGAGAAACGATGATGAACATACTAAAACAAGCAGGATTCTCCAAGACTAGTTTCAAGAGATTAACATTCGGTATCTGCACACTATATACCGCAGAAAAATAATTATTCAGAGCTAAAGCACTTATAACTATGGATAAGTATGGACTTATAGGATATCCACTTGGGCACTCATTTTCTGTAGGCTTCTTTAATGAGAAATTTGAGAATGAGAACATCAATGCAGAGTATATCAACTTTGAAATTCCCAATATAGAGAGCCTCCCGGAGATTATCACATCTAATCCGGAACTTAAAGGATTCAATGTGACCATTCCTTATAAGCAAAAAGTGATGCGCTATTTGGACTATATCAGTCCGGAAGCAAAGGAAATTGGTGCCGTCAATGTAGTCAAGATAGACCACAAAGGCAAAGATACCATCTTGAAAGGATATAATAGTGATGTCACCGGCTTTACCAAAAGTATAGAACCACTATTGGAAGCTTTTCATAAGAAAGCTCTCATCCTCGGTACTGGCGGAGCATCCAAAGCCATAGAATACGGTCTGAAATTGCTCAATATAGAGACTCAGCTAGTTAGTAGAACTAGAAAACCGGGAATCATACAATATGAAGACATTACTCCGGATATGATTCAAGAATATAATGTCGTTATTAATTGTACACCCTGTGGAATGTATCCTAAAGCCGATGAATGCCCAGAATTGCCCTACGAGGCTATGAATACAAGAACACTTTTATATGATTTAATATACAATCCGGATGAAACCCTCTTCATGAAAAGAGGTCTAGAATATGGAGCTACGGTAAAGAATGGCTTGGAGATGTTGCTATTACAAGCCTTTGCTAGTTGGGACTTTTGGAATGAAAACGAATAATATTATGGACAATAGATATATGATGCGCGGCGTAAGTGCTGCCAAGGAAGATGTGCATAATGCCATCAAGAACATTGATAAGGGTCTTTATCCACAAGCCTTTTGCAAGATTATCCCTGATATACTAGGTGGAGATCCGGAGTATTGTAATATCATGCATGCGGATGGAGCAGGAACCAAATCCTCACTCGCATATATGTATTGGAAAGAAACCGGTGATATAGATGTATGGAAAGGTATTGCCCAAGATGCAATCGTGATGAACACAGACGACTTACTCTGTGTAGGAGCAGTGGATAATATCCTTGTTTCAAGTACGATTGGCAGAAACAAGATGCTCATTCCGGGTGAAGTAATATCTGCCATTATCAATGGTACCGATGAATTATTGACTGAAATGCGCGATATGGGAATCGGAATTTGGCCTACAGGAGGTGAGACTGCCGATGTTGGCGACCTCGTTCGGACGATTATTGTAGACTCTACTGTCACTTGCCGTATGAAGAGAAGTGACGTCATCGACAATGCGAATATACGTCCGGGGGACGTGATTGTAGGTCTTAGTTCTACCGGACAGGCTACATACGAGAAGACATATAATGGTGGTATGGGAAGTAATGGGCTGACAAGTGCCCGCCATGATGTATTCTCTAAGTATTTGGCCAAGAATTATCCAGAAAGCTATGATGCTGCAGTTCCGGACGAGTTGGTATATAGCGGTAAGTATAAGCTGACAGATTCTGTAGAAGGTACTTCACTCAATGCAGGCAAGTTAGTTCTCTCTCCCACCCGCACCTATGCTCCGGTCATTAAGAAAATACTAGATCAACTGCGTCCAGAAATACATGGTATGGTGCACTGTACGGGTGGAGCCCAAACTAAAGTTCTTCATTTTATCAATGATAATTGTAAAGTCATCAAAGACAACATGTTCCCGATTCCTCCACTATTCAAGGCGATTAAAGAATGCAGTGGTACGAATTGGAAAGAGATGTATCAGGTATTTAACATGGGACATCGCATGGAAATCTATGTAACTCCTGAAGTAGCAGAACAGATTATAGATATAAGCAAATCATTTAATATAGATGCACAGGTGATAGGACATATAGAAGAAGGTGAGAAATCGCTGACCATCCATTCCGAATACGGCATCTTCAATTACTAATATACATTATTATAATAATATTTAAGCAAATACTATATGCCAGAATACAACAGCTTGCTAGACAAACTAGACGGGCTTGAAAGCAGATATGAAGAGGTCTCAACACTCATTACAGACCCAAATGTCATTGCAGACCAAGCCAGATATGTAAAACTGACAAAGGAATATAAGGACTTGGGCGACATCATGGATGCTCGCAAGAGATACATTAATTGCCTGAATGCCATCAAAGAGGCTAAAGATATCATCGCCAATGAGAGCGATCCGGATATGAAGGAAATGGCTAGAGAAGAGTTAAATGCAAACGAAGCTCTCCAACCGAAACTAGAAGAAGAGATTAAGATTGCACTTGTTCCTAAAGATCCGGAGGATGCCAAGAATGTACAAATGGAGATACGAGCCGGTGCAGGAGGTGATGAAGCATCGCTATTTGCCGGCGATTTATTCAACATGTACAAAAAATATTGCGATTCAAAGGGATGGAATTTATCAATAACAGCAATCTCGGAAGGTGCTGTAGGTGGTTTTAAGGAAATTGATTTCGCAGTTAGTGGAGACGGTGTATATGGCGTATTGAAATATGAGAGTGGTGTACATCGTGTACAACGTGTACCCGCTACAGAGACCCAAGGACGTATGCATACAAGTGCTGCAACTGTTGCCGTATTGCCGGAAGCAGACAAATTTGAAGTCAATATCAATGAAGGCGACATCAAATGGGATACCTTTAGAAGTTCTGGAGCAGGTGGTCAGAACGTAAATAAAGTTGAGTCCGGTGTACGATTGAGATATCCTTGGAAGAATCCTAATACTGGAGAGACCGAAGAAATCCTCATAGAATGCACGGAAACACGAGACCAGCCCAAGAATAAAGAGCGTGCTTTGTCTAGATTACGTACTTTCATATACGACAGAGAACATCAAAAATATGTAGACGACATTGCTAGTCGTAGAAAGAGTTTGGTTTCTACTGGTGACCGTTCGGCTAAGATTCGTACATATAATTTCCCACAAGGACGTGTCACAGACCATAGAATTGGATACACGACACATGATCTTCAAGGATTCTTGGGCGGAGATATACAAGCTATGATTGACGCTCTAACCGTAGCAGAGAATACAGAAAAAATGAAAGAAAACGAATTATAAGGATATGGAACGTAAACAACTGATTGAACAAATATTTACCAAGGGTTCGTTTCTATGTGTAGGTCTCGATACAGACATCAAGAAAATCCCTGCTTGTCTCTTGGAGTTGGAAGACCCTATCTTCGAATTCAATAAAGCGATCATTGACCATACAGCTCCCTACTGTGTCTCTTATAAACCCAACTTAGCCTTTTATGAGAGCTTAGGTATCAAGGGGATGATAGCATTTGAGAAGACTATAAGTTATCTAAAAGAGAATTATCCCAACCATTTGATTATAGCAGACGCTAAAAGGGGAGACATTGGGAATACTAGTACCATGTATGCTCGCACATTCTTTGAGGAATATGATGTCGATGCATTGACGGTTGCCCCCTATATGGGTGAAGACAGTATAACTCCATTCCTAGCATATAAGAACAAGTGGGTGGTCGTTCTAGCTCTCACTAGCAATAAGGGATCACACGATTTTCAATTGATGCAAGATCAAAATGGTACCCGCTTGTTTGAACAACTACTGAGAAAGACACAGGAATGGGGTAATATAGATAATATGATGTATGTGGTTGGCGCCACTCAAGGAAGCCTATTTGCAGATATTAGGAAGATTGTACCAGACCATTTCTTATTGGTTCCGGGTGTCGGAGCACAAGGAGGCAGTCTACAAGAAGTATGCAAATATGGAATTAATAAGGATTGTGGACTACTTGTAAACTCGTCTCGGGGAATTATCTATGCCAGTTCGGCAGATGATTTTGCCGTGGTTGCCGGCGAAAAAGCCAAGGAATTACAAGAACAAATGAAGGCAGAACTAGATAAACTCTAATTCTTTGGATGAACGATAGTAAGATTATCAACGACCCTGTCTTCGGCTTTATCAAAGTATCAACAGGTCCATTGCTTGATATTGTGAGCCATTCTCTTATGCAGAGGTTGACTCGCATCAAGCAATTAGGGTTGGCTTCTGCCGTATATCCGGGAGCTCAGCATACTAGATTCCAACACTCATTAGGAGCTTTTCACCTCATGAGCGAAGCTATTTCTTCCTTGCAACAGAAAGGAGTTTTTATCTTTGATAGCGAGGCGGAAGCCGTACAAGCAGCTATTCTCATGCATGACATTGGACATGGTCCATTCTCTCATGTGTTGGAAAATACCTTAATTCATGGGATTTCGCACGAAGAGATTTCGTTGATGATGATGGAGCAAATCAATAAAGAGATGAATGGTGAACTTAATCTCGCCCTCCAAATTTTTAAAGACGAGTATCCTAAACACTTTTTGCACCAACTGATAAGCAGCCAACTCGACATGGATAGGCTTGATTATCTCAGACGAGACAGCTTCTTTACAGGTGTTACAGAAGGAAATATTGGCAGCGCTAGAATCATTAAGATGCTTAACATGGTGAACGATGAACTTGTCATTGAGCAAAAAGGCATCTATTCCATCGAGAATTATCTTACGTCGAGACGTTTGATGTACTGGCAAGTATATCTTCACAAGACTGCTGTTGCATGCGAAAGAGTCTTAATAAACCTCTTACTTCGAGCAAAATACTTAGCTTCTCGTGGAGAAGATATTTTCGCATCACCCCAATTAAAGTACTTTTTATACAATGAGATAGATGCATCTTCATTCAAAAAAGATAAAAAAGCATTCCAAGCCTATGAGATGTTAGACGATAATGATATTTGGAGTAGCATCAAAGTGTGGACACAACACTCTGACTTCATATTATCAACACTCGCTAACAACTTAATCAAAAGGAATATCTTCAAAGTTGAAATCCGTGAAGAACCATTATCACAAGAGGAAAAAGACGATTTATTACGAGAATTAGCACAAAAAGCTAACATTAGTAGAACAGAGGCTCTGTATCTCTTCAGCGAAGTAGAAATACAAAAAGATATGTATGAACTTGATGAAGACCATATATCAATACTATACAAAGACAATTCCATCAAAGATATCAGTGAGGCCTCAGACATCTTAAACGTTTCACTACTTTCCCAAAAAATTCGCAAATATTACATTTGTTATCAGAGATTATAAATAATAATTGCTATATTTGCACTATTAATACAACCTGATTAATGAAGATGGAATTTACTGCACAACAAATTGCCCAAGTTGTACAAGGGCGTGTAGAAGGTGATGAAAACGCAACCGTTAACACTTTTGCTAAAATAGAAGAAGGCACTCCCGGAGCAATTTCTTTTCTATCGAATCCCAAATACACCCATTATATATATAGCACAGAATCTAGTGTTGTACTAGTAGACGAATCCGTAGAATTAGAGAAACCAGTTAAAGCAACGTTGATTCGTGTGAAGAGTGCATACGAATCTGTCGCAAAACTATTACAAATATACGAGGCCTCAAAGCCTAAGAAAGCTGGTATTGATAGTCTAGCATTTATTTCACCAACAGCTAAGATTGGTAAAGATGTATATATTGGAGCATTCAGCTATATTGGAGACAATGCCAACATTGGAGACGGATGCCAAATATATCCGAATACAGTAGTTGGAGATAACGTTACTCTTGGCAGCGAATGCCTCTTATATCCGCATGTGACTATCTATCAAGGATGCAAGATTGGCAATCGAGTTACCCTACATGCTGGTTCTGTTATTGGTTCAGATGGATTTGGGTTTGCCCCTAATACCGATGGTTATAGCAAGATTCCTCAAATTGGTATTGTCATTATAGATGATGAAGTAGAAATTGGAGCGAACACTTGTATTGATAGATCGACAATGGGCGCTACCCGAATTAAGAAGGGAGTCAAATTAGATAACCTTGTACAAATAGCTCATAACACTGAGATAGGAGAAAACACTGTCATGTCAGCTCAAGTTGGTGTTGCTGGTTCTACAAAGGTTGGAGACTGGTGTATGTTTGGTGGACAAGTGGGAATCGCCGGCCATGCAAAGATTGGTAATAAGGTATTCCTTGGTGCCCAAAGCGGTGTTCCCGGAAATATCAAAGATGATTGTACACTCATAGGCACCCCACCAATGGCCCCAAAAGCCTATTTCAAATCTCAAGCTATATTCCGTAAACTACCAGAAATGTACAAACAACTGAGTACATTACAGAAAGAATTAGAAGAACTAAAAGGAAAACTATAAAGATTTAAGATACTATATGTCAAAACAAAGGACACTCAAAGGAAGCTTCTCACTTTATGGTAAAGGACTGCATACCGGCCTTAGCTTAACAGTTACGTTTACTCCGGCTGCAGAAAATACTGGCTATAGAATTCAAAGAATAGATCTAGACGGACAGCCTATCATAGAAGCTATTGCAGAAAATGTTGTAGACACACAAAGAGGTACTGTATTAGCAAAGGGTGATATCAAAGTATCCACCGTTGAACATGGCATGTCTGCCTTATATGCTATGGGCATTGACAACTGTCTTATTCAAGTTAATGGACCTGAATTTCCTATATTGGACGGTTCAGGCGCTATGTATGTGCAGAAGATTCAAGAAGTTGGAATCGAAGAACAAAACGCAGAGAAAGGCTACTATATCATTCGTCATAAGATAGAAGTAAAGGATAAAAAGACTGGTTCTACCATCACAATACTTCCAGACGACCAGTTTAGTATCACGGCTATGTGTTCTTTTAACTCAAAATTTATCAATAGCCAATTTGCAACACTCGATAATATAGAAAACTTCGCTACAGAAATTGCCCCAGCAAGGACTTTCGTTTTTGTCCGCGATATTGTTCCTCTATTAGAAGCAAACCTCATCAAAGGTGGCGACCTCGACAATGCTATCGTCATTTATGAGAAAGAAGTGTCACAAGAGAAGCTAGACCAACTTGCTGATGTATTAAATGTTTCCCGTATGGATGCAACGAAAATTGGCTACATCCAGCACAAACCTTTAATGTGGGAAAATGAATGTACACGTCATAAATTGCTAGATATTATTGGCGATATGGCTTTAATAGGCAAGCCTATCAAGGGTAGAATCGTGGCAACACGCCCCGGCCATACCATCAATAACAAGTTTGCGCGTCTCATGCGTAAGGAAATCCGTAAACACGAGATACAAGCACCGATATATGATCCCAACGAAGAGCCACTCATGGATAATATACGAATAAGGGAACTACTCCCCCATCGTTATCCCATGCAGCTGGTTGACAAGATTATATCAATGGGTTCTACTAGCATTGTCGGCGTTAAGAATGTCACAGCCAACGAACCTTTCTTCGTAGGTCACTTCCCGCAAGAGCCGGTAATGCCCGGTGTATTACAGATTGAAGGTATGGCACAATGCGGTGGTATTCTCGTTTTGAGTCAATTAGAAGAACCCGAAAAATGGTCTACTTACTTCATGAAGATAGATAATGTTAAGTTCAGACAGAAAGTAGTGCCCGGGGACACTCTTCTCTTCAAAGTAGAATTATTGCATCCCGTACGTCATGGCATCAGTTCCATGAAGGGATATATGTTTGTAGGTGATAAAGTTGTATCAGAAGCAACCTTCACAGCTCAAATAGTCAAGAATAAATAACTATCTATACGAGATTATATGAATCAAATAAGTCCATTGGCATTTGTACATCCTGATGCAAAGTTGGGAAATAATAACATAATTGGTCCCTTTTGTTATATAGATGCCAATACTGTTATTGGAGATAACAATACATTCCAAAATAGCGTTACTATCAATATTGGTGCACGTATTGGAAATAACAACGAAATATTTCCGGGAGCTAGTATTAGCACCAAACCGCAAGATTTGAAATTTAAAGGAGAAGAGACTACTTGTGTTGTTGGTGATAACAATAGCATCCGTGAGAATGTGACTATATCTCGTGGAACAGCCTCAAAAGGCGTTACTATTGTCGGCAACAATAATCTTTTGATGGAGAATATGCATGTTGCCCACGACTGTGTGCTTGGTAATAATTTGATTATCGGCAATTCTACGAAGTTCGCAGGCGAAGTTACGGTCGATGATAACGCTATCATCAGCGCGACAGTACTATGCCATCAATTCTGCAAAATAGGAAGTTATGTCATGATTCAAGGTGGAAGCAGATTCTCACAAGACATTCCGCCTTATATCATCGCAGGCAAAGAGCCCATTCGTTATGCCGGAATCAATATCGTAGGACTCCGTAGACATGGCTTCAACAATGAACTTATCGACCTCATCCATGAGACTTATCGGCTGTTATACAGCAAGGGAGTTCTTGCAGAAGGAATTCAAGAAATCCAAAACAACTTGCAGATTACTCCGGAAGTTCAATATATCATAGACTTTGTGCAAACTTCAAAGCGTGGTATTATTCGATAAATGGACAATACATTAATTGTCATTTTAGGCCCGACAGGAGTTGGCAAGACAGCACTTTGTATCGATTTTGCCAAACATTTTGCATCTCCTATTGTCAATGCAGATTCTCGCCAAATCTTTGCGGAAATGCCTATTGGCACTGCTGCTCCAACTCTTGAGCAGCAAAACATTGTAAAGCACTACTTTGTCGGTAATCATAAGATTACCGACTATTATAGTGCTGCCATGTACGAACACGATGTTCTACAACTACTCCCGACCATTTTTACTCCCGACCATTCCAAAGTCATCCTGACAGGTGGTAGCATGATGTACATAGATGCTGTGTGCAAAGGAATAGACGATATACCCACTGTCACTCCAGAAATTAGAGAACAGGTGATGTCTATCTACCAACAACATGGCCTAGACTATCTTGTTGATATGCTACAACAATTGGATCCTGAGCATTGGGCGATTGTTGACAAACAGAATCCAAGAAGAGTTATCCATGCCATTGAAATATGCATGATGACAGGAAAGACCTATTCCTCTTTCAGAACAAATACACATAAAAAACGACCTTTCAATATAATCAAGATTGGATTAAACAGAGAGCGAGACATTCTTTACCAAAGAATCAACGAGCGTGTTCTTCAAATGATGGAACAAGGGCTTCTAGAAGAAGTAAAATCATTACTTCCTTATAGACATTTAAATGCCTTAAATACAGTAGGATACAAAGAATTATTCAACTATCTTGATGGAAATATTACATTGGAAGAAGCTGTTAGGCAAATACAATCGAATACAAGAAGATATATGCGTAAGCAACTTACTTGGTTCAAAAGAGACTGTGAGATAACTTGGTTTTCTCCCGACAACATTAAAGAAATTATAAATTATATCGAAAGCAAGACATAGATTGTCTCTTAATTCGTACATTTGCAAAGAGTTCTACGTCATTCATTATCAAGAATAAGGGGCAATAGCTCAACAATCCTATTATGAACAAAATAAAAAGTATTATCAACCGGTGTTTTGATTACTGCAAAACATTTTGGGCATGGTACAAAAGACAATACCAAGGGCAACCTTGGTATCGCAAGGGCATCACAGCATTATGCTCTGCACTAGTTGCTTTTATCCTATATTTAGGATTAGTAGACATGAACTTCCTGTGGCTGTTTGGCAAGAGTCCCGGCTATTTTTCGGGCATAATGGATCCCCAGACAAGTCAAGCTTCAGAAATATATAGTGCTGATGGTAAGTTAATAGGTAAATACTTCAATGAAAATAGAACCCCTGTAAAATATGAAGAAATCAATCCAAGTTTCTTCAAAGCCCTCATTGACACCGAAGACGAACGCTTCTACAAGCATTGGGGAATTGACCCTATCGGCTTGTTTGCAGCCGTTAAAGATGCCGTTTTAAAACATGATGCTCGTGGTGCGTCTACCATTACACAGCAATTAGCTAAAAACATGTTTAGAGTCAGAACCCAATATTCCACAGGACTATTGGGGAAGATACCCGGCATCAAAATGCTCATTATGAAGAGTAAAGAGTGGATTATAGCCGTTAAACTAGAAACAGTCTATAGCAAAGAAGACATTCTTACCATGTATGCCAATACGGTAGACTTTGGTTCAAATTCCTACGGAATCAAGACTGCAAGCAAGACGTATTTCAATACTACGCCAAAGGAAATGACAACAGAACAGGCAGCTGTATTAGTCGGTATGCTAAAAGCTACAACTTACTACAACCCAAGGAGTAATCCACAAAACAGTCTTGCTCGTCGAAACACCGTACTCAACAATATGGTACGTCATGGAGACCTATCCAGAAACGTTTGCGACTCTTTATCTGCCCTTCCCATCAAGCTCGATTTCAAGGTAGAAGAAAATTATGACGGACAAGCAAAATATTTCCGCGAAGCCATTTCCAACTATCTAAAGAGTTGGTGTGAGGAGAGTGGTTACGATTTATATAGCAGTGGGCTTAAAATCTACACCACTATTGATACACGAATGCAAAAATATGCGGAAGAAGCTGCGACCAAGCAGATGCGCCAAGTACAGCAAAACTTCAACAACCACTGGGGCAAGAACGACCCTTGGGTAGATGAAAAAGGCAACGTTATACCTCATTTCATTGAAGACATTGCACAAAGACAGCCTGTTTACAAATATCTTCTGTCTAAATACCCCAACAATCCCGACTCTATCAATTACTATTTGAATAAGCCGCATACAGTTAAGTTGTTCGACTATACTAAGGGAACGATAGAGAAAGAAATATCTACCATGGACTCTATTCGCTACATGGTTCATTTCATGCATTGCGGTTTTGTTGCCATGGAACCACAGACAGGAGCCGTTAAGGCATGGGTCGGTGATATAGACTTCACTTCATGGAAATACGACAAGGTGACTGCTATGCGACAGCCCGGTTCCACTTTCAAACTTTTTGTATATACAGAAGCAATGAATCAAGGTCTCACACCATGCGACAAGCGCCGAGATGAGTATATTTCCATGCAAGTCTTCGATAAGAAACTAAACAAAGAAGTGACATGGACTCCATCTAATGCAAATGGTTCCTTCAGCGGTGATAGTATGCCACTGAAAAGTGCTTTCGCCAGAAGTATCAACTCAGTGGCTGTTCGTCTCGGACAAGAGATGGGCATACGCAGAATTATTGAGACAGCACACAAGATGGGTATTAAAAGCCCTCTAGACGAGAATCCCTCTTTGGCTCTAGGTTCTAGCGACGTCAACTTGCTAGAGATGGTAAACGCTTATTGCGTCGCAGCAGCCAATGGAGTGCATCATGAGCCAGTACTTGTTACCAGAATTCTAGATAAAGATGGCAATGAAGTCTACACAGGCCCCACCACTTCAGAGCAAGCTATCCCTTATCGGAGCGCGTTCCTCGTACAACAACTGTTGCAGGCAGGTATGCGTGAGCCGGGTGGAACCAGTCAATCGCTATGGGGATATGTCGGTGATTATCGTGATACCGAGTTTGGTGGTAAGACCGGAACCTCTAACAACCACTCTGATGCATGGTTCATGGCCGTCAGTCCGAAACTGGTTTGTGGCGCATGGGTAGGCGGTGAATACCGCAGTATCCACTTCCGAACAGGAGCATTAGGCCAAGGTAGCCGAACTGCCTTGCCTATATGTGGGTACTTCTTGAAGTCCGTCTTTGCCGATCCTACATTCCAAGCATATCACGGAAAGTTCGATAAGCCAAAAGATGATAACATTACAAGCGACATGTACAACTGCCAAAGCTATTATCAACCGGCCAAACGTGATACAACACAGCAAGATTCTATCATCTCCAGTGACGAAATAATACTTGACGAGAACGGAAATCCTGTTATCAAGACTACTACCGGAGAGAATGGTAAAACAACAGAACAGCAGGGAGAGAAAAAAGAGAAACCGCACGAAGAGGAAGTAAATTTCGACAACCTCTAAACGGTTTCTCACTCATAGCGCTTCACTCTCAATTCACTGCAGAGTCTTTTCAGCAATGCTGGTAAGTCTCTGCAGTAATGCTGAAAAGCCCCAACAGTATTGCTGTAAACACGTTGCAATCACCAAGTTTACGGATAAACGAGCTTACAACTAGGCCAAATTATATAAAAAGAAGGAGCACTCTTGCCTATTATCAAACCATTTAAAGCTATATAGCTATTTACAAACTGTACACCATGCCGGATAGTAAACAAAAGAACACTGACACTTCGCATATTGATCTCGATAATCCTGAGTTCCAAAATGCGTTACAAATTGTTCAATATACCCACCAATCGCTCTTCCTCACAGGAAAGGCCGGTACCGGCAAGTCTACTTTCCTACGTTATCTAGCTGCCAATACTCACAAGAAACACATTATCCTTGCCCCCACAGGTATTGCTGCAATCAATGCCGGCGGTTCTACCCTTCACAGTTTTTTCAAACTTCCTTTCCACCCATTACTGCCCGACGATGTGAGGTATAATGCACGGAATATTAGAGATACATTGAAATATAACAAGGAAAAAATCAAACTGATAAGGGAAGTTGAACTCATCATCATTGACGAGATTTCGATGGTGCGTGCCGACATTATTGATTTCATTGACAAGGTGTTGCGCATCTATAGTCGCAACATGCGAGAACCTTTTGGTGGTAAACAACTACTGTTCGTGGGCGATATCTACCAGTTGGAACCTGTATTAAAGGAAGATGAACGACAGCTTCTTCAGCCCTATTACCCCTCAAAGTATTTCTTTGATGCCCGCGTTTTCCGTGAGTTTCTATTGGTTTCCATCGAATTACAGAAAGTATATCGCCAATCCGACCCTACATTCATCAATATCCTCGACCATATCAGAACGGCGCAAGTAGGCAATACCGACCTTGGGTTGCTAAACACTAGATACAATCAGCAAGAAAATATAGAGCAATCAGGACTGGTCATTACCCTATCCACCCATCGCGATACGGTAGACTATATCAACAAAGAGCATTTGAATAAACTCGAAGGAACATCATCTATCTTCTACGGAATCATAGAAGGAGAATTCCCGGAGAGTAGCCTTCCTACTCCTATGGAACTGGAATTGAAAGTTGGCGCACAGATTCTATTCATCAAAAACGACCGAGAAAAGCAGTGGGTTAATGGCACATTGGGCACCGTCATAGGCCTTGACGATGCACAAGAAGGACACATCTATATCTTGACAGAAGACGGAAACGAAGTAGATGTAGAGCAAGAGATTTGGAGTAATGTCAAATATTCCTTCAACGAAACAGAAAAGAAGATTGAAGAAAACGAGATTGGTACCTACCGACAGTTCCCTATCAAACTCGCGTGGGCAATCACTATTCACAAAAGTCAGGGACTAACTTTCTCACAAGTCAAAATAGATTTGACCGACGGAGTATTTGCCGGTGGACAAACCTATGTAGCTTTGTCGCGTTGTACATCGCTTGATGGACTCTATCTTCAACAGCCTATCAAGCGCGAAGACATCTTCGTGAGAAACGACGTTGTTAATTTTGCCCGAAATTATAATAATACTCGTCAAATCAACAAAGTACTACAACAGAGCAAGGCGGACAAAGAATATGCCGAAGCTATACGCTGTTTCGACAAAGGAAACATGCAAGCCGCTCTCGACAATTTCTTCTTGGCCATACACAGCAGATATGATATTGAAAAACCTGCACCTAGACGACTCATCAGAAAGAAACTCAATCAAATCAATTTGCTCCAATCCCAAATAGTAGATATGGAAACTAAGCTAAAGGAACAAGAACAAATGTTGAAGAGACTAGCTGTAGAATACTTCGTCATGGGCAAAGAATGTGAACACGAACACATGACTGCCGCTGCCATTAAGAATTACGAAAAGGCACTACAACTATGCCCTGATTATCAGGAAGTAAAAAGAAGGCTGAAGAAACTCCAGCCTAAAAATACTTCTAAGAATTGATGTTTCCCGAATAAAGAAAATCAAAATCAAATTTATCGCATAGCACTTGATAGATTCGTTGCACCGGAAGTCCCATCACATTATAGTAACTTCCCGCCAATGCCGTGACTCCAATATAACCTATCCATTCTTGAATACCATAAGCTCCGGCCTTATCCATGGGATGATAATGATCTACATAAAAATCAATTTCTTGCGAAGTGAAAGTTTTGAAAGTAACATCGGAGACAACTTTAAAACTCTCAGCATGGCTTAATGCAGTCAAAGAAACACCTGTTACCACTTGATGTCTCTTGCCACTTAGGCTTCTCAACATCTCTTTAGCCATCTCAGCATCATGAGGTTTACCCAATATCTGCCCATCCAAGATGACAACCGTATCGGCCGTCAATAGCAAGTCATTTTCTCGTAAGTCGTCAAAATAAGCAGCAGCTTTCTTCTTGGATAGATACAACGGTACTTCTTCGGCCACAATCTCTTGAGGATAGGTCTCATCAATATCCGACTTCACCATTACTTGAAAAGGAATATTCAATCCTGCTAACAACTCCTTACGACGGGGAGAGTTGCTCGCTAATATCAAATTATATTTCATTTTGTCTTCTCTTTACCATCCAAATGCACGGTTATCTTGCATCCATTTACCTTGTGTACGTAAAATTTGTTCGATAACATCACGCCCACATCCTTGTCCACCTGCCCACTGGCTGACATAAATACTAATATCCTTAATGTCTGGACACGCGTCTTTCGGACAACAAGGGCACCCTACTCTACGCATGATTTCATAGTCGGGAATATCATCTCCCATATAGAGCACCTCTTCATCGGATAGATTGTACTTTTGTAAAAACTCATCATAAGTCTTTATCTTCACACTACATCCCATGTAAACGTCTTCCACTCCAAGTCGAACATATCGTAGTCTAACCGCCTCTGTCTTCCCTCCTGTGAGAATAACTATACGTAGACCTAGTCGCATAGCCAATTGTATGGCATATCCATCTTTGATATTGACTGTACGTAGAGGTTCTCCATCAGAGGCCAACGTAATGGTCTGTGCTGATAAGACACCATCTACATCGAATATAACTGCTTTTATTTTATTTAAATCGTAAGGTATCATAAGTCTATTTCTCTTGTTTACATGACGACAATAAAATACTCTGAGACATTCTATTATATATATCCTGCATGAGGGTATCGTTGCTTAACAACTGGCTCTGCATCTCAATAACCTTCTCATCATGACGAGCAGCCGGCCCTGTCTGCGCTTCGTGTGGTGCCATATCGTGTACTTTCTTGACGGTCTCTTCTATCAACGGTAGCATGGCATCGAATGGTATACCATACGGCTGAAGGATTCTGGCAGATAAATCAAAACAATGATTCACAAAATTACATGCAAAAACCGCCGCCAAATGCAGATATTTCCGATTGTCAGAACTCATCTCATATACATGAGTAGAGAATCCCTCGACAAGTGTTCGCAATGTACAAAGGGCATCGGTATCGCTCGCTTCTATGAAAAATGAAACGGCATGGATATCAAGACTCTTTTTCTTAGAAAAGGTCTGCATGGGATATATCACACCGTATCGTTGCACCTTGCCGACAAAGATATTCATAGGCAGGCTTCCGGCTGTATGTACAAAGAGAGCTTTTTCGCGAGTTGGGCACAACGAAGCAATAACATCGCCCACCACATCGTCTTTCAAAGATATGATATAAATCTCTGCATCGCTGACGACATCACGAATGTTGCTGGTAGGAATTGCTCCTATCCGATCGGCTAAGAGCCGTGCCGATTCATCTGTACGGCTATATACTTGAGCGATTTGGTGTCCCGCTGCATACAAGGCGCAACCTAGATGCGTCGCAACATTACCCGCTCCTATTAATACAATCCTCATCTATACTCTATTTAATATAGTGTACTTGCTCCCACTTCAGTTTTTCTTCATCTTGCGATTTGCGTTCATCGACCCAATGACCAATAGCCAAGACACACAAAACCTCTTGCTTCTCATCTAGACATAAGAGTTTCTGAATAACGGAAGTAGCGCTGGTTCCGTCTTTCTTATATCGACCACGAATCTGTATCCAGCAACTTCCAAGTCCTAGTTCTTCAGCCTGATATTGCATACTGATAGCAGCGATTGCCCCATCCTCAACCCAACAACTATTTTGTTCAACATCTCCTGTAACCACAATGGCCATAGGAGCATCTGCCAAGAATGCACTTCCGGCATCTTTAGCCATTGACATTTCTTTTAAGACTGCGGCTTCTGTAACCACCACAAACTGCCAAGAGCGCTGATTTTTTGAGGTTGGCGACATCAAAGCTGCTCGAAGTATCAAGTGTAAATCTTCTTCAGAGATGCGCTCAGTCGTAAACTTTCGATGACTACGCCTAGACGCCACCAAGCTTTTAAATTCTTTCATAAATAGCAATTTATATCTTACAAAGGTAACCAATCTCTTTATAAATCGTGCCCATAAGTTTGACTTTTACAAAATATTTGTTATTTTTGCGACATGGTCGGAGTAACTGTCAGAATCATATCGAAAAGCATTGACTTACCGGACATAGAATATCGAAACTTCTTTCATAGCAAAGAATTCTTCAATATCGTGAAACACTCTCCGGAACAAACACCTTACATGGCCGTGGCAGAAAGAGATGGTGAATGTATAGCCCACTTGCTTGCTACTGTCAGAAGAAGAGGTTCGCTGCTTCCACCTTATTTATATTCACAAGGAAGAGTCTTTGGAGAGGGAGAATATAAAGATGAGAGCGAAAAGGTAGAACTATTTGAATTGCTACTAAAAGCTATCACAAAAAAACTAAGAAGACGTCTCTGCCTGTATATAGAGTTTAGTGACATCAGCCAAAAGATGTTTGGCTATAAAACATTCCGACAAAACCATTACTTTCCTGTCAGTTGGCAAGAGATTCATAATTCACTTCATAGCAAAACACCAGAAGAAAGACTAACTGCAAAGCAACTAAAACGGATCAACAAGATTTATCAAGCGGGATTAGAAACTCGCGAGGTAGGAAACCTCAAGGAGCTAAGCAAACTATATCAGATATTCAAAAGATATTACAGGACTCGTCTCCATCGCTTTCTTCCTTCAGAACATCATTTCCAACAACTCTATCAAAGCACAAATGTTAAATGCTTCGTCACCACCTATAAAGACAACATCATTGGTGGAGCAGTATGTGTGTATTCCGATGGAAATGCATATCTCTGGCATTTTGCTTCCAAGAAGAAAAGACACCCACGGTTGCACCCTAATTTCATGACAGTGTGGAATACGCTCAAATATGCGTACACTCATAATTACGCCCATCTATTCTTTATGGATGCAGGATTGCCATTTAAGCGAAACCTTGTAAGAGAGTTTACCTTGAGTTTTGGAGGTAAACCTGTTGCCAAATACAGATGGTTTAGATGTACTATACCATGGATTAATTCATTCCTCGCATGGATATACAAAGAATAATACCTGTCATGAATCAGACACTAGGTGAATATTGGAAATTATTTTGTACATCATTACATATTATTGCTGTCCGCTAAAAATGAATTGAAAGCCTGCACTCCC
>NZ_KQ960600.1 GCF_001553265.1 Prevotella sp. DNF00663
GAGTATATCAATTTTGACACACCCTCTTTTTTCTTTTTTATATCAATCGAGTAATGTTGAAGCTCTGACCCTTGAAAGCGTCTCAGGAGTCATTTGTAGATAGTTGGCAATATATACCAATGGCGCTCTCAACACTACCTGCGGATTCAATTTGCATATTTTCTTGTAACGTTCTTGCGCAGATTCAAATCTTACAAGATCGGCATGAACTTGCGATATTATCAAACTCTCTTCCAATATCTTGCGATATAAAATTTGAATATTGACATTGTGCAAGGCTACTTCTTCTAAACGATGCTTCGGAAGAGCATAAGCTATGGTTGGCTCTATGGCTTCTACTTGCAATTTGGTAGGCTCTTCCTTAAATAAACTCTCGATACACATGAAGATGGTACGGTCTTCACCAAGGTGTTCAGTGACCTCTTTACCGTTCTTAAAATAGAACTGTCGGATCAATCCACGGTCCACATAGTAGATGTTTCGGCACACTTCGCCCTCTTTAAGAATCATTTCATT
Source organism: Prevotella sp. DNF00663 (assembly GCF_001553265.1). Lineage (GTDB taxonomy): Bacteria > Bacteroidota > Bacteroidia > Bacteroidales > Bacteroidaceae > Prevotella. The sequence goes on from NZ_KQ960600.1 coordinate 517, forward strand.
CTTCGCAAACTTCATCGGTACTAAGATACTCTCTAATATATCAAGTTCATCATGAGTCATAGTACTGTATTTGCGAGCTAATTCTCGCGCTATATCACGGGGAGTATTAACTGGTTCTCTCATCTCAATGTCCTCTCTTCCTGATTATTCTACATATTTAAGAATGATTAATCCAACTTCAAAACGGCCAAGAACGCCTTTTGCGGAACTTCTACATTACCGATTTGCTTCATGCGTTTCTTACCTTTCTTCTGCTTCTCTAGCAATTTTCGTTTACGACTTACGTCACCTCCATAACACTTGGCTGTAACGTCTTTGCGCACACATTTAATCGTCTCGCGAGCCACAATCTTGGCCCCAATAGCTGCTTGTATGGCAATATCGAATTGCTGTCGCGGTATCAACTCTCTCAACTTCTCACACATTCTACGTCCCAATGTCACGGCATTGTCCTGATGTGTCAGTGTAGACAAAGCATCTACAGGCTCACCATTAAGCAATATATCGAGCTTGGCCAATTTAGATGGTCGGAACGAATCGATGTGATAATCAAACGAAGCATATCCTTTTGAGATGCTCTTAAGCTTATCATAGAAGTCTATCACTATCTCGCCGAGTGGCAACAGAAAATGTAATTCCACACGATTGCCGCTCACATACTCTTGTTTAAGGAGCTCGCCACGCTTATCAAGACACAAGGTCATGATAGGACCGATAAAGTTTGTATCTGTAATAATGGTCGCACGAATGTACGGTTCTTCGATATGTTCAATTAAAGTCTGGTCTGGTAAGCCTGAAGGATTGTGCACCTCGCGACTCTCTCCATGCTTATCGTACACCATATACGATACGTTTGGCACCGTCGTAATGACATCCATATTGAACTCTCTATCCAATCTCTCCTGCACAATCTCCATGTGTAGAAGTCCCAAGAAGCCGCAACGGAAACCGAACCCCAACGCAACGGAGCTCTCAGGCATAAATGTCAGCGACGCATCATTGAGTTGTAACTTCTCCAAAGAAGTTCGCAAATTCTCGTATTCCGATGGATCTATCGGGTAAACACCGGCAAATACCATCGGTTTAACCTCCTGAAAACCAGCGATAGAATGCTCGCATGGACGACTGACTTGGGTAATCGTATCACCTACTTTCACCTCTTTGGCATCCTTGATACCGCTGATGATGTAGCCCACTTCACCACATGTAATCTCCTTGCGAGGCACCATATCCATCTTGAGGACACCTACTTCGTCGGCCACATACTCCATTCCAGTATTAAAGAACTTCACTTTATCGCCTGCATGAATGGTTCCATTCTCTATCTTAAAGTATGCGATAATACCTCTAAAACTATTGAATACAGAGTCGAAAATCAATGCTTGGAGTGGTGCTTGAGCATCTCCTTCGGGATGAGGAACACGTGCTACGACTGCTTCCAATATCTCATTGACTCCTTCACCGGTCTTTCCTGAGGCACGAATGATTTCCTCCCGCTTGCAACCGATAAGGTCTATAATCTCATCTTCTACCTTTTCGGGCATCGCACTAGGCATGTCTATCTTGTTGATAACAGGAATTATCTCCAAATCATGCTCTATCGCCATGTATAAATTAGATATGGTTTGAGCCTGAACACCCTGTGTCGCATCTACAACCAACAATGCTCCTTCGCACGCCGCAATACTTCTAGACACCTCATAAGAGAAGTCTACGTGTCCCGGAGTATCTATAAGATTCAATACATACTGCTCTCCATTGCTTGCACGATAGTCCATCTGGATGGCATGACTCTTGATTGTGATACCACGTTCACGCTCCAAATCCATATCATCGAGCATCTGTCCACCTGTAATCTTAATGGTCTGCGTATACTCAAGCATTCTATCAGCGAGCGTAGATTTACCATGATCGATGTGTGCAATGATGCAAAAATTCCTTATGTTGTTGATATTACCCATTTAATAAGTGCGCTTTTAAAGTGCAAATATACAAAGATTTCATTAGATTATTCGTATATTTGTACAGAAATACAAACGAAACGATATGCAAGTTTCAACATATTTAGTCATCAGACGATGTGTGTTTATCATGGGTGCCATCGTAGTTCTTGCATCATGCCATGAGAGTTTAGAAGACCGTGCAGCCAGAGAAGCGAGTGAATACACTCGTAAATACTGCCCTACTCCGGTTGTCAACAACACTCGTACCGACAGTGTTGTATTCAATAAGCAGTCTAAAACTTATACTTACTACTGCTCGTTCACGGATAAATTTGACAATGCAAAGGTGATTCAAGATAACAATAAGAACATCACCGACGGACTCTTGAAAGCCATCAAAGACAATCCGGGTATCAAAATATATAAAGAAGCCGGCTTCAACTTCCAATATGTGGTTCACTCGGCACAAACTCCAAACACGGTATTATACCAACATAACTTCACCACAAAGGAATATAAATAATCTCAAACAATAAAAAGAGGGTGTGTCAAAATTGATATACTCT
>NZ_KQ960601.1 GCF_001553265.1 Prevotella sp. DNF00663
GCTTGTCATGCCCTATCGCTGAATAGTTACCTGCTACAAGAAATGTGTTAACATAGGTTAAACATTTCATTTTCAGTAATAACAAAGTTATAGTATAATTCCCCTAAAAAGAGTATACTTTCTACAAAAACACGAAAAGACATAAAAAATTTGATTATCCCATTCGAATATAAAAAATTAGTAAAAGGCATTTCCAATGAGATTATCGTTTTAAAAACGAATAGGGAGGGAGCTTTTTGCATATAGCAAGGTACTCATCAACTTATCTATTCCCGATCTGCAAGGTTGAGACAACATTGCTGTATCAACTGTTCAGTAATGCTGTTTGGGCGTTTCAGAATTACTGCAAAGCCACTGCAGTCAACTACTCCGACTTTACTTGATAATCAGATTGATATACATCAGTCTCTATATAGATGTATATCTTATAATGTGAGAAGCTCTTTCTTATCTCTTCCTCTATTCTATTAATGACACCGGCCGACTCTGCCCGATATGCATCTTGCATCTCTACTTTCGCCGCCACCAGTATATTTGTCGAACTTAAATGGATGGTTTTAAGACTGATGAGGTGTTTTATCTCTTCACGTTCAAAAGCTCTGTTCATCAACCGACGGTCATTAGAGGTCATAGACTCTCCAATGATGAGACCGTAAAATTCGCGGGCGAGGAACAAAGCAGCCAAACAAAGCATGAGTCCAATCAGTAATCCAGACAAAGCATCGAAGAATGCTAGACCGGTAACAGCCACCAATATCGTACCAAGCATGGCCAAGAGTAATCCCACAACAGCACATGCGTCTTCAGCAAAGATAATAAGGACCTCGCTATGTCGGCTCTCACGTAGAAAGCGGAATAGCGGTAAGTTCTCCGTGTTCAACTCGGCTATCTCTTTCAAAGCAACCCGTAAGCTAAAACATTCCACTATCAAACCAAATACCAAGATGCCCATTACCAACCAAGTATTTTCAACCGAATGTTCAGGATGGAATAGTTTCTCAGAGGCTTCCATGATACCTAAAGCACCACCGGCAAAGAATAACATCATGACTACCACTATACTAAAGAAATATTTGGCACGCGATTCACCAAAAGGATGATTCTCGCTGACCATTCCCTTGGCACGCTTGTCGCCTACCAGCAAAAGGATTTCATTGCCACAATCTACCACACTGTGGATAGACTCGTTCAACATGGCAGTAGAACCGGATAAAGCAAAACCTACAAACTTGGATATTGCAACAAGTATATTCGCAGCAAGGGCAGCCAACACACTTGCCATTCCATGAGATTTCTCTTTCATGAGATATGAATTTACAATTGAAAAAACAAAAAAGTAGCCTAATCCGCCACTTCAGAAGAATTGGATGAATCGACCATCATGGGCGACTCTGACGAGCTAGCTCGTGCCCTACGCATCTGATTGCGATAGACTATGCAAGTCAAAAAGAAATATACAAGCGTTTGAATCCATAGAGCGATGTACTCCGGATGAATATCAGAGAGACGCGCACCCATGCTACCCATACGTACAAATCCACGAATACCGAATGTCGAGGGGAACAACCAAGCTATGCCTTGCCATACTCCAGGTATGTCGTTTTGCGGCCATGAGACACCGGACATAAAGAGGAATGGTACCGATGTGAACACTACCAACAGCATAACATTCTCACGAAGGCGAACCAAACACGACATAGTCATGCCGAAGAAAATACACGATAACAGATAAGGTAGCATGAACATGGTGAGATCGTAGGCATATACTAACGAGATGAAGCCAAACAATCGTGGCACAATCAATGTGAGATAAGCTGCCAAGACCATATAAATCATAAAATAGCACATGAACTTACCCAACACAATACGGAATATTCCGGCATGATAACGGCTGATGGGGACTAATTCATGATTGCGATTTGTCTCACGCGCAGTACCGGCCGATAATCCTATTCCCAGCAAAAGCGTCTGCTGAATAATTAACATAAGGACACCCGGAATAATGAAATTACCATATCCACCGGTAGTATTGAAAATGGGAACTTCATCGAAATCAAGCGGTTTACTGCTCACCTCTTCGTCGCGCGAAGTAAAATTCTTGGATAGAGACAATTGTATCTTCGTATTCATTTGCGAAGCTACAGCCTGTGCCGACTGGTAGATGGCTTTATAAGTAAGCATCAGGCTCATGTCGCAATATACTCCGACATGCGTTTGTTCTTGTCGATAAAGTTTGTTCTGAAATTGCTTTGGAAAATAAATCACGCCATTTACTACTTGCTTACCCACCAAGTCTTTGGCCTCATCCAAGCTGTTACAATGATAAGCAACCTTGGTATCGGGCGTACCATCAAGCAAGCGAGTAAACTCACGACTAGCATGACTGTGCGAGAAGTCGACCACTGCTACCGGCACTTCGCGCACGACCTCGTTGTTATAAATCCAAGAATAGGCCAGCGGATAGAGCAAAGGCACGAGGATAAAGAAGATAAGTACTCCCTCATCGGTGACCGTCTGACGCAACTCACGCATGCAGATATAGCACATATCGCGTAATCCATGGCTTATTTTATATATCAAACTATCTTTTTCCATACTCTCTATGATACATAATCATAAGTCAACAGAACGATGTAGAGTCGACGAATTATAAATAAAGGCAGCCCAATGAATACCATCAAAGCCAATATATAAGGCCATGCTTCAAGCAACGGATAACCGTTGAAAATGCATAACTGATAAATAATATAATAATGTCGTAAAGGGAAAAGGTTTGCCAACATCTCCAAAGCCGGTGACATGGCAAAGGCTGGATAAGCTGCTCCAACCATGGAGAAACTCAATACAGCCCACAACGAACACACACTCATCGACATACGCATGGAGGGTATGAGGCCGAAAATAAAGATACCAAAACATTGGGAAGCCAAAACCATGAGCAGTCCTAGCAACAACATGGGGACAATACCACCGGGGTGTGGGAATCCATAGACACCGTAGACATAGCCCATATAGCCATATACGATGCCAAGAAAGATGAGTGTTTGGGGTAAGAACTTACCGCAAACAACAAGGAAAATGTTGTTATCGCCCATCTGCATAAGTTCTTTGGAACGATTAAACTTCAATTCCGTACCCAAAGAATAAGCCGTAATCAGGAAAATAAACACCATCAAGCAACCGGGAATGAGCATGTTACTCAGATAAACATTGTAACTTACCCATGGATTATTAATAGTATGGAGATCGACAGCGATGGGCTGGAGATAGGTACGAATCTCATTTCCGGTCTTACCGATGGCAGACAACTTTTTCATACCAACCGAGGCCGAACCTAATGTGGATATGGTCTTGAGGTCGCGAAACAACAATGCGCCTGCCGTCAACGACGTATTGCTATAATAAAAAGAAATTTTGGGTTGGCTACCTGTCATCAAACCATCGGTAGTACCATGTGGGATATACAGAAATGCGTATATCTGATTGCGCTGAATGGCCGTGCGTGCTTCGTTCACGTTTTCATAATGAGCCACCACCTGCGTACTCTGGAATGCATCCAACTTACGAACAAGTTGCCGAGTAGTCGATGTGCGGTCTAAATCAACTACACCTACAGGCATGTCTGTGGGTTGACCGGCACTCATCAACGACGTAAAAAAGACTACGACAATAATAGGGAACACCACCATACAAAACAGATAAATAGGGTTGTGAGACAAGATGCCACACTCGCGAAGGGCAATATGATATATCTGTTTAATGGTGTGCATTCTAAGAATGACTAGTTTTTACGATAACCGAATAGATAAATTATTTCTTAACAATCAATGACATGCCGGGACGAAGCCCCTCAAAAGGCTTAATAGGACGCGCTTTGACTTCAAATGTCTTCATATCGTACTGTCCGTTCGACTTGGTTGCTTTCCAAACAGCATACGAACCTTCGTCTTTGATGTAGTAGACTTTCATCTTGAGGTCTCTATTGAATGCTGGAGAATAGGCTGTAATGATATCACCAACCTTCATTCCATTCAACTGATCTTCACGTATATTGAATGTTCCCCACATGTCTTTCATCACCGAGATGCTCATAATGGGCGAACCAATTCCTACAAGTTCTCCCACTTTAGGATATACATCGCTCACCTCACCCTCTACTTGGGCAATCTGAACAGTCTCTTTTAACAGAGCCTTTACTACATTCACAGCTCCTTTAGCAGCCTGAACCTGCTTAGTAGCTGCTTGCTTTTCTTCGGCACGAGCTCCATTCTTAGCCATCTCATATTGGCTCTCAGCAGCCTTCACCTGCGCTTGTGCAGCCTTATAAGCGGCGAAAGCTTCGTCTCGTTTCTGTCCACTCAATACTCCTTCATCATATAAACGCTGTACACGAGTGTAGGATTTCTGAGCTATATCACTCGCTGCAAGAGCCTGTTGCCACAACTGATAAGCTCCTTGTATCTGTTCCTTGCGTGCCCCATTGTCCGCCATATCGCGCATGGCAGCCGCCGCTCCCTGTGTAGCCTCAGCTACTTGCTTCTGTGCATCGACTTCCGGAACCTCCAATAGTGCCAACGTGTCACCCACATGTACGTAGTCTCCCTCTTTTACACAGAGTTCTACCACTCGCCCGGGTAGCTTGCAGGATACTCGATATTCCGATACATCTACCTCACCTTGAATGATTTCTTCGGTTTTTCCTAACGTAAAGAAACCTATAAGAGCCACTATGATGACGGCAGCCGCAAATCCTATGACGGCTAACAGAATGTTATTATGTTGAGATTTTACTGACATGATATTCTATTCGATTATTGTAATATACCAAGAGCTTTCTTTAGATTAACGAGTGTAAGCTTGACATCGACCTCCGCATCAATCTTTTGACTCTGCGCTTGTTGCCATGCTGTCTGAGCAGCCATGACATCCGTCGACTCCATTACCCCTTCCTTGAATCCCAAATTGGCACAACGTAGATTTTCTTCTGCACTCTTTATATTCTTTCTAGCCATGTTTAGCTTCTTCTGTGCTTCCTTTACGCGGAATTGACTCTGTGCAACTTGCAATCCAATCTTATCGCGGGCATCACTTAATTCCAGTGTAGCCATATCGGTAGCTATACGCGATGCTCGCACTTTATAGCTGCCTTCAAACCAGTTCCAAACCGGTACTCGCACCATGACTCCCAACGTCCACATGCCTGAGAATTTATTTTCAAAGCCATTGAAGACATTTGGATTAGATATGAGATAACCACCGGTCAAGAGAACCTGCGGCAAATAAGCGGCACGAATCACCTTCGTAGCTTCCTTACTCAAATCTATTGAATTCTGAAGCATGCGTAATTCTGGACGAGATTGGTCGAGTTGTTCCTTCTCCATTGTCGGCGCAAACTCGTCAACACTCAAGCTTTCCTTGCCTTCATCGGCCAAAACGATTTCCTCATCCAATGGAATACCACAGAGTTGGCATAGCAACATCTTAGCCAAAGACAGCCCGTCTTCTACCTGCATCACCTGCATATCGGCTTCATTCTCACGAACATCGACCTTCAATCCATCAGCCTTGGTTGCTACCCCTGCCTTGATCATCTTGTGGACATCGGAATCAAGCTTTGAAACAAGCTCATGATAGCTCTTCGCCAATTTGTGCTTTTGACGGAGAGACACCACTGTCCAATAAGCCTGATCTATATTATATAAGGTAGATTGGGTGACAACATCAGTATTATTGAGTGCCAATTGCTCACTAATACGAGCCATATTGTTAGCCGCAACGATAGCTCCACCCATATAAAGAGGTTGACGAACCATCACCGCACCGGCAAAAATATTGTGCGTATTAGTTTCAAAAGCATCTCGAATACTGCTTCCCAACTGGTTTCCCATTTGCGCTAAAGCAGGCGACAGTTGCCCCAAGACACCAGAGAGCTGTTGAGCTACGGCCGGTGAAATAACACCTTGCTGCACCAATGTCGTTGCTAAGTTTGTGAGATTACCTCCTACCCCCGCAGTTACAGTAGTTCCTAAATTGCCCAAGGCAGACTTCTGGTCTTTATTCAATAGAGACACTTCGCGACTGGTATACTCATAACCACCTAGCGCATCCACCTTCGGTAGATACTTAGTACGCGCTGCTTTCTTGATATTCGCGGCCACCTGTTGCTTCAACTTCGAGACATTAAGCTGCTTATTGTTGCGCAATGCCAGGGCACGACAACTATCCAAGCTCAATATTCTCTGCGCTTCGGCCGGCGCAAGAATACCAACCCATAAAAATAAAGTTAGTAACTTCTTCATTATTTAAATGTAAAGTTCCTCGATCCTATCATATTTCCATCGGCAAAGATACTTACTGCATAAGTTCCACCTTCGAGTGCTTGAGACACATTCCAATAAAGAGTAATCGGCGTTTCCTGCCCACCATACTCTATAGTTTTTCTCATCGTACTCGTCAATGTCCGATTCTCATAGTTGAAGTTTCCACCTTCTCCAAGTGTAGAACCTGTTGGTGAGACGATTTTCACATAAACAGTCTTCGTCCCACTAGCCGCAGTCACATTCTTGGCCAAGCTGAAATTCACCTGAACAACGGTACATTTGCTCACCTTATCAGTAGTCTTTCCACGACGGTTTTTCAATATCATGTTAATTCCTGTAGCATCCAGCTGTGCAGCAATAGCGACTTTCTCCGACAGCGAAGCCTTCTCGGTACTCAGTCCTTCTATCTGTCGTGTCGCTTCTTCGTACTGTCCTCTGATATGAGTGTTCTCTGCTGTAAGGTTTTGATTCAGTCTATTCAGTGAATCTATCTCCATTACATAGCTCCGCAACACCTGTCTTACTGTGGCTAATTCGCGTTTCAAACGAGCAATCTCACGAGCATCAGAGCTCTTCACACTCTTCAACTCATCTAATAAGCGTTGGGTTTTCTCTTGCTCGGCGGTCAGTTGAGCCACAATAGAATCATTGGAAATCTGTGATTTCATCTCACTATACTGGTTGGCAAACTGTTGGTATTCGTTTTCCATTTCCTGTTTATCCAACTCAGCCAGCTCCTGCATCTCCTTATTTTGCTGTTGTTGGTTGTGCAAATTAATACCCAAATACACGATACCTGCCACAAGCAACAAAGCTATAATAATCAAAGGATAGAATATCTTTTTCATTTTGAAATTCGATTTCAATTCAACAGTTATGCAAATTTAGAGTTTTTATCTTAACTTTCCAAGGATTCTAGCTATTCAATCCCATAATATATTAAAAATTAGCATTTTTATGGAAAAAAGACAACTACATTAAATTTTATTTTGTACTTTTACCGGCGAAAATTGTAATCATTACTATTTTACACATTCAAATGAGTCTGACAAGGCATTGTCTAACTATATTTTATACAAAAATATCATGAAAAGAGATAGTTTCTTATATAGAGTTTACGACCTATACTACGACGGTTTTCGCCACATGACGTTGGGGAAAACACTTTGGGCTGTCATCCTCATCAAACTATTTATCATGTTTGCCATTCTCAAGGTATTTTTCTTTCCCAACTTCCTAGGCAAGAAAGCACCCAAAGGTCAAAAGAGTCAATTCGTCTCTGAACAATTAATCAATAGAGCCAAATAGTTAATAACACAATATTTATATACAAAGTATGGTAAATCAACTTTTAGACATCTCTGCCGCAACCATCGATTGGTCACGAGCACAATTTGCCTTGACGGCAATTTATCACTGGTTATTTGTTCCATTAACATTGGGCTTGGCTGTCATCATGGGCATTGTCGAGACCTGTTATTATCGAACCAGAAAGCGTTTTTGGCGCGATGCGGCTCGCTTTTGGCAGAAGTTATTCGGTATCAACTTTGCCATGGGTGTTGCCACCGGTATCATTCTTGAGTTCGAATTCGGTACCAACTGGAGTAACTACTCTTGGTTCGTAGGCGACATCTTCGGCGCACCATTGGCCATCGAAGGTATCATCGCCTTCTTCATGGAATCGACTTTCGTTGCTGTGATGTTCTTCGGATGGAAGAAAGTGTCACCGGGATTCCATCTCGCATCGACATGGCTTACCGGTCTTGGAGCCACTATCTCCGCATGGTGGATACTGGTTGCCAACGCTTGGATGCAATATCCCATCGGACAAACTTTCAATCCCGACACCATGCGCTTCGAGATGAACTCGTTCATCGACGTAGCCTTGTCTCCATTTGCAGTCGATAAGTTTTGCCATACCGTCACTTCGTCATGGATTATCGGTGCAGCTTTCACCGTCGCAGTGAGTGCTTGGTACCTCTTAAAAAAACGTGAACAGAAGTTAGCCATCGAAAGTATCAAGATAGGTGCTTGTGTTGGACTCATAGCTTCGCTACTCGCTGCACTTACCGGAGATAGCAGTGCTTACCAAATCAGTAAGGTTCAACCCATGAAACTGGCTGCAATGGAAGCATTATATAATGGTGGAAACGACCAAAGTCTGACCGTAGCTGCATGGGTAAATCCATTCCAACAGCCCGATTACACGACTCTACAAGAACCGCCTCTCCGTATTGCCGTACCAAATGCTCTGTCTTTCATGGCTACACGCGACTTCCACGGCTTTGTTCCCGGTGTTAACGAGCTCATCAACGGCTATACGAAACCCGACGGAACACGCGAACCGTCTGTCAAAGAGAAAATTGCCAGAGGCAAAATGGCTATTGCAGCTTTACAACAATATCGTGCCGGCAAGAAAGACGAGGGTACTAAAAAACTTCTAGCCGACAACATGCGCTACTTCGGATATGGCTATGTGAAGTCAGCCGACCAAGTAGTACCATTCATTCCTATCAATTTCTGGGCATTCCGCATTATGGTTGGTTTGGGTAGTTTGTTCATCCTACTCTTCGCCGTAACCCTGTTCTTTGTCTATCGCAAGGACATCAGCAAAGCCAAATGGTTGCTATGGGCTACCGTCGCAACTCTCCCACTCGCTTACATTGCCAGCGAATCGGGATGGATTGTTGCCGAGATGGGACGCCAACCTTGGACTATTCAAGACATGCTTCCTACATGGGCCGCAGTCAGCGACATCAATTCGGGTAGCATAGCCCTCACTTTCTTCATCTTCCTTGGTCTCTTCACCACTATGTTGGCAGTAGAAATCAGCATTCTCATCAAAGAGATTAAGAAAGGACCTGAGCATAGTATCACTGCTACAGAAGAATCTGCAACATCAACAACTATCTAAACTGAACAATTATGGACTATAGCATATTACAACATTATTGGTGGTTCCTTGTTTCATTATTGGGAGCACTGCTCGTTTTTTTACTCTTTGTACAAGGGGCAAATTCGCTGATATTCAGCCTCGGCAAGACCCCTGAAGAGCGTCGTATGGTCATCAATTCTACCGGACGCAAGTGGGAACTCACTTTCACTACACTGGTAACATTCGGTGGAGGCTTCTTTGCTTCATTCCCATTGTTCTATAGCACCAGTTTCGGTGGCGCTTATTGGCTATGGATGATTATTCTCTTCACCTTTGTCATGCAGGCTGTCAGCTACGAATTCCAAAACAAACTGGGCAACTTGCTCGGTATTCGTACATTCCAATGGCTGCTTGTCATCAACGGTATCTTGGCTCCGCTATTGCTTGGTGGTGCTGTAGCAACCTTCTTCGATGGTAGCAATTTCATTGTCGACAAGATGAATATCACCCAAGAATTACAACCGGTCATCAGCCGTTGGGCTAATCTCAGCCACGGATTAGATGCATTGCTCGACCCATGGAATCTTATTCTTGGCTTTGCGGTCTTCTTCCTTGCTCGTATGCTCGGCACGCTTTATATTATTAATAATGTGAACGATGAGAACATTCGTACCAATGCTCGCAAGCAATTATTGTATGCCACCGTCCCCTTCCTCGTGTTTTTCCTATCGTTCTTAGGCCGCACACTGTGCAAAGACGGTTTTGCTTACGACCCTGCTACAGGCATCATTGCCATGGAACCTTATAAATATCTACACAACTTTGTGGACATGTGGTATCTCACCATTATCTTCTTAGTGGGCGTGGTATTGGTACTTGGCGGTGTCATCGTTACTCTTTTGAAAAAAGATTTTATTCGCGGTATTTGGCCAACCGGCATCGGTGTCGTACTCGTTGTACTGGTTCTTTTCCTCATGGCAGGTTGGAACAACACAGCTTACTATCCTTCTAATGTCGACCTACAGAGTTCGCTGACCATTGCCAATAGCAGCAGTAGTCCGTTCACACTCAAAACCATGTCTATCGTTTCACTCTTCATCCCATTTGTATTAGCTTATATCGTAGTGGCATGGAGAGCACTCGACAAGAAAGAAATCACAAAAGATGAGGTATCACAAGGTGACGCTTATTAATTGAGACACAAAAAGTGATGGAGTTAAAGGGGAATCAAGAAGTGATGCCATATGCTTTGTCAGGAAATGTTCTTTCCACATTTGGCTTCGCAACTTCAACTCCTTAACTCCATCACTCCTTTTAGTATTATTCATAAATATATGAAACGACTTATTTATGCAATAGTACTTCTATTGCTTCCCCTATCACTCATGGCGCAGAATGATACTCTACGCCATGAAGTGCTTTTAGAAACGACCAAGGGTAATATTCGCATCGTACTCTACAATGAAACTCCTATTCATCGCGACAACTTCTTGAAGCTTGTGAAAGGAGGCTACTACGACGGTAATTTATTCCATCGCGTCATCAACCGATTCATGATTCAAACGGGCGATTCCACATCGCGTCACGCTGAACCGGGAGCCGAATTAGGACTTTATTCACCCGACTACACCTTACCGGCAGAGATACATTACCCACAATTATATCATAAACGGGGAGCAGTGGCTGCTGCTCGTGAGGGAGACGACGTAAATCCCGAACACCGTTCATCAGCCAGTCAGTTCTACATTGTCTTCGGGCGACGTTACAACGAAGATATGATTGACCAAGTACAAGCACGCCTTGACCAATCCACTAAAGGCAAAATCATCATTCCGTCCGAACTCCGTGAGGCATATTTCCGCAAAGGTGGCACGCCCCATCTCGATGGACAATACACCGTATTCGGTGAAGTCGTGGAAGGACTCAACATCGTTGAAGAGATTCAAAACACAGAAACCGACAAGAACGACCGCCCCTTACAAGACATCGCCATCGTTCGTGCCACAGTAGTAAAGTAGAGATAGAGATACTATCTTAGCAGTGAAACCGCTGCAGTATTAATAGCCGATAGTTAGAGCAAAGCGTATAACTATCGGGATAAGGGACTACGTAAAGCCCAGAGTACCTATTGGTACTTTGGGCTTTACAGATTTATACCGAAGAACGGAAGCACATAAAAAGTTATAAGCATTTGCCTTAATCTCCCATTAACTCCTTACCTCCTGATAATCTAAAAAGATATGCTTTCCTTATTCCGCCATTTTCAAATCCCAACAACTCACAAACTTAATACTAAAGAACTTATTGTATTCTGCTGCAAGGGTTTCGCAGCAATGCTGCAGAAGCCAAACAAGATTGCTGCAAAAGCGAGGCAGCAAGCTTGCCAAGCCATTGCAGTAAGCGGAGAGTAAGAAGTGAGTTATGTGAAGAAGGTTATTTGAGTTAACAAGTAGACAAGATACAAGATAATAAGTAGACAAGATATGAGTTGACAAGTTTATAAAATAAGGTGTTAAAGCGAGTAGAAAACAAAAAGACAAAGAAAGTTTCGCTATTTAAGAAACTCCCCCTATCTTTACCACACAAAAGATATGAATAAAATGTGGGCTTTACTTTTCTTATTGCTTCCAATCATAGGATGCAGTTATGTGGGATGGCATGTGTGGATGATGCTGCCTTATAGTAATCTGCTAAAGAGTATCATCATCACCTGTATGATATTGTGCTTCTCCCTACTCTTTCTTAATATCCTCATAGGGCTGGATAAAATGCCACCGACCGTGGCACGCTTCATGTACGAAATAGGCACTTCGTCGCTCTTCGTACTCCTCTATCTGGTGATGATTTTTCTGGTACTCGACCTCGGACGAGCCGTCCATCTCGTCCCGGCATCATTCATTCAGAATAGCATACAAGGTTCGTTAACAGTACTAATCATCATGTCGGCAATTTTCATTTATGGCAATTTGAACTATTATCACAAGGTGCGTGTGCCTCTGAACGTCACTACCGAGAAGCCATTGCAGCGACCTTTGAAGATTGTATTAATGAGCGATCTACACTTGGGCTATCATAATACACGGACAGACTTAGCCAACTGGGTGAATAAGGTGAATTCCGAGCACGCCGACCTAGTCTTAATTGCCGGCGATATAGTCGACATCAGTGTCGAACCACTGCTCCGAGCCAACATGGCCGAGGAATTTCGCCGACTCCAAGCGCCTGTCTATGCGGCATTGGGCAACCACGATTACTATGCAGGCGAACTAAAGAGCGAGCAATTCTATCGCGATGCCAACATTCATTTGCTACAAGATAGCAGCATTGTCTTCAAAAACGAACTAACAATTATTGGTCGTGACGACCGTACCAACAAGCATAGAAAGGCGTTGAAAGCTCTTGTTGCCACAACCAACCAGTCTACCTACACCATCCTACTCGACCATCAGCCCTATCATTTAGAGGAAGCCGAACAGGCAGGAATAGATTTTCAATTCAGTGGACACACCCACTACGGGCAGGTTTGGCCTATCAGTTGGATAGAAGATATCATTTATGAAGATGCTTTCGGCCCATTGACAAAAGGTAAAACCAAATACTATGTAAGTAGCGGCATGGGCATTTGGGGAGGTAAATTTCGCATCGGAACGAGGTCGGAATATGTCGTTTTGACCTTAACATCGGTTAAATGATAAGAAAAAAACATCCTTATCGTCTTCGATACAAAAACAAATCTTTATCTTTGCATTCTAATTTCTCAATTGAAAAGAATAAATATAGCGAATAAAAAGATTTTGTTTATGGCATACGAACAATTAAAGTTAAAGAATCAGGTCTGCTTCAGACTCTATACAGCTAGTCGACTCATCATTCAAGCTTACGAACCATTCTTCAAACAATTAGGCATCACGTACACACAATATTTGGTATTGATGGTTCTTTGGGAACAGGATAACCAACCGGTAAATGACATTGCTAAGAAACTAGTATTAGAGACCAACACGGTAACTCCACTCATCCAGCGCATGGAAAAACTTGATTTGGTAGTCCGCAACGTCGGTCCGGTGGATCGTAGACAGAAGATAGTGTCTCTCACCAAGAAAGGAAAAACAATGCAAGATGAATGTAAGGATTTCCCCGGATGCCTTATCAATATCTTCAATAACTACGACATTAGCATGGACGAATTGATGAAATTAGGCGACCAGCTAGACCGATTCATCAATCCAATTCTCGACCATCGCAAAAGCGAATTGGCAGAGGAGAAGACTAAATAAAATAATTTTCTTAGGTAAATGTATATTTGGGAGTTAACAGAAGTTAGTAGGAGATAATGGAAGATAATAGCCATTTGTCCGCTACATCCTGTTAACTTCCTTTTAACTCCTGCTAACTCCCAACTTGAGCATACATGCGAAACTCGCATCAATCTACTTTTACAATCTTCGTGGGTGCCTGCTCTTTATTGCGACGATTGGTTACTGTCACCACAGCTTGAGCCAAATTGATAAATGCTTGTCCCGTCATGGTATCGATATTACAAGCAGCTGGCTTCCCCGCGTCGCCACTCTCGCAGATACTTTGTACGATAGGAATCTGCGCCAACAGTGGACATTGCATCTCTTCGGCGAGATTCTTACATCCATCTTTGCCAAATATATAATATTTGTTTTGCGGTAATTCGGCCGGCGTGAACCATGCCATGTTCTCCACCAAACCCAAGATTGGCACATTCACTTTGTCATTGCGATACATATCGATGCCTTTACGCGCATCGGCCAACGCTACCTTCTGAGGCGAACTGACTATCACTGCACCGGTAATAGACAGTGTTTGCAGTAGCGTAAGATGTATATCGCTGGTCCCCGGTGGCGTATCGAGGATAAAATAGTCTAGTTCTCCCCAGTCGGCATCAGCTATCAACTGCTTCAAAGCCGACGTCGCCATACCGCCACGCCATAGCGTTGCCGTATCAGGATCGATGAAAAAGCCGATACTCAACAGCTTCACGCCATACTTCTCAATGGGCTCTATGAGCGTACGACCGTCTTTCTGAACCGAATACGGACGCGCATCTTCAACACCAAACATCTTAGGTGCCGACGGACCGAAGATGTCGGCATCGAGCAAACCGACTTTATAGCCGAGTCGAGCAAGCGAAATGGCAAGGTTAGATGACACCGTACTCTTGCCCACCCCGCCTTTACCAGAACTCACAGCAATAATATTCTTAACTTGAGGGAGCAATTTTCCCACCTCCGGACGGGCTGCGTTCTTAAACTCAGTCTTGATTGTTACCTCCACATCCTTATCCACATGATAGTGTATAGCAGCTTCGGCAGCTTTCACTGTAGACTTTAAGAAAGGGTCGGTTTCGCGTGGAAACACGAGTGTAAATTCGACTTTCATGCCGTTGATGCGCACATCATCGGCCAACATTTCACTTTCTATCAGATTCTTTTTGGTTCCGGGATAAACCACGGTAGCCAATGCATCTGTTATTAATTTAGGATATAATGTCATCATTCTAATGTTTTTGTTTACTTTGCCATATCTTTGCTACTGCGCTTCGTGCGATGATAGCTACGATACTCATCAAGCGGAATCTCTATATCTGGCTCAACGAGTGGGACTGTATGGGGCAAATGGAATTGGAGATAACGGATATTAAGTCCTCGCTCTATCCACATCGACTCGTAATAAGTCTGTATCGTAAGGATAGGCTGACCCACCAAATAAGCAGGAGTATCATGGTATAAGTCTTCCGTACATACTTCTACGGGCAGTTGATTGCGCTCCACCATATACTTGGTATAAGTAAAGAGGAAGTTGGAATCGGTCTTTAAGTGAATCAATCCTCCATCTACGAGGAAACGACGGTATCGCTCCATAAAGAAGGTAGAGGTCAATCGCTTGTGTGGATTCTTCATTTGAGGGTCAGAAAAAGTAAGCCATATCTCTTGCACTTCGTCTTGGTCGAAGAATCGATCAATGATTTCGATGCTGGTACGGAGAAATGCAACATTAGGCAATTGCTGTTCGAGAGCTAGCTTTGCACCTGTCCACATGCGCGAACCTTTAATGTCTACACCGATAAAATTGACGTTCGGAAAGAGTTTACCCAGTCCTACGGTATACTCACCTTTGCCACACCCCAACTCCAAGACGATAGGATTGTCGTTGTGGAAATACTCTTCGCGCCAATGACCTTTCATGGTAAACGGCACATTATCGACCACAGAGAATGGATATTCAAAGACGTTAGCCATCTCCTTCATCTCTGCAAACTTTGCTAATTTCCCTTTTCCCATTTGTAATATCCTCTTTTTATTTAGGACACAAAGGTACAATAATTATTTTGAGAGTGCAAAGAAGCCCCCTCAAACCAAACAACAAAAAGACAGTTCTAGCTATTTAATCGCTGATACTTGCTCCATCTTCCTTTACGGCATCTTCATAAAAATGAGCCATAGCCGTCTGCACATAAGGGAATAAAAATATAAATCCCAAACCAAGTGTTATAAAAGAAAGTATCAACCATCCTATAAATGAGAGAAGAAGTAGAAACAATGCCATCTTTCTACCATCCATCAAGCGCATACTTTCTTTGATAGCCTGCTCTCCATTCATTTCCGGATGGTCTAGAAGTACGAATTCCGTCAAAGCGTAAGAAAAAGACTTGTAGATTCCCGGTACTATCAAAAGCAAGGTCCATAAGAATATGTATACATTCTTTAATACGATAGCAAGGAGTATACGCCCATAATCAGAAAAGCCATCAAATAGATTTTTTACACCTAAATTTTCACCTCTTAGCATTCTCAAGAAGAACACCTTGAATGCCCACGATATAGGGATTAATATCAAAGCAGCAAAAATATTGCTAGTAAGCTTTGACAATTTACCACCAAACGAAAATGCAATCTGTATCCCACCTTGAAACAGCAAAGAGATGAGCAAGACAACAATCGTTACAATAACAGCTTTTCCCCAATTGTTTTCGAGCGAAGCCAAGGCTCGATTGCGATAATTACTGAGTGAATCCATGAATTTAATTATTAATTAGTATAACAAAGAATGGCATGCCAAGCTCTGCTCAACATGCCTTTAAATCTATTTCTTTATTCAATGACCACGGTTGTCCAACCGTGCTTATCCTCCACCGTACCATACTGGATACCGCGAAGTGTATCGTAAAGTTTCTTAGACCACGGTCCCGGTTGGTCACCGAAGTTATATACTTTACCTGTATCGAGATCATCAAGATGCGATATTGGCGAGATGACAGCAGCCGTTCCACAAGCTCCAGCTTCCTCAAATGTATCGAGTTCCTCTTCCGGAATAGGACGCCTTTCCACCTTTAATCCCAAGTCTTCTGCTATCTGCATCAAGCTCTTATTGGTGATGGAAGGCAGTATCGAAGTCGATTTTGGAGTGACATATGTATTGTTCTTGATTCCAAAGAAATTGGCTGCACCACACTCATCCACATATTTCTTCTCCTTAGAGTCTAGGTAAAATTCGCTGGCATAGCCTTTTTGATGTGCTATCTGGTTGGCTTTCAATGACGCAGCATAGTTTCCACCTACTTTATAAATACCTGTACCCAGAGGCGCAGCACGGTCATAATCACGAATAATCACGTATGGATTGCTGGCAAAACCACCCTTGAAATAAGGCCCTACAGGCGTTACAAATATCAAGAACATATATTCGTCGGCAGGATGTACACCCACTTGTGCACTCGTACCAATGAGCAATGGGCGAATATAAAGCGTTGCCCCACTCTCGTAGGTAGGTATATACTCTTGATTAAGACGTACAACCTTCTTCACCATTTCTTCAAAAAGCTCGGTCGGAACCTCCGGCATCATGATACCACGACAAGTACTTTGCAAGCGAGCGGCATTCTCTTCCATGCGGAAAACACGCACTTTACCATCGGGACAACGATAGGCTTTCAAGCCCTCGAAAGCTTCTTGACCATAATGTAAACAGGTGGCAGCCATGTGAAGTTTCAGATATTCATCGGAGCAAACTTCCACTTCACCCCACTTGCCGTTACGATAATTGCAGCGGACATTGTAGTCTGTTGGTATATAACCAAAAGACAGATTAGACCAATCCAAATCTTTCATAATGTCAACGAATTTAATATATTATGTTATAATTTTCCACAAAAGTAACAATATTATCTTTCATTCGCAACAACACACTCTCCTTTTTTCTACAATATCGATACTTATGAGGCATAGAAAAGGGGACTTTCATCATCAAGTAACGACATATATGGCTGCAATCTTACCAAATAGTCTATTCAGCTACTCAACAATTAACTCACTGCAGGGCTTCGCCAGCAATGTTGCAAAGCCCATTCAGCCATGCTGACTAGCCTAGGCAGCGATGCTGGCGAGCCGGTGCAGCAAGATAAGTCCATAAGTTGTTGAGTTAATAAGTAATTGAATAAGCCTTTAAGTTCATCAGTTTACTAGCTTTTCCTTATCTCTTTTTCCCCCTCATTCCCCTTTTGGGGAAAGAAGGGATGGGACTTTTCCTCTTAAAAGAGAAGCTTCTTGGGGATGAGATTTCAGAGATTGAAGCTATTAATCCGCTGCATTGTAGTCGAACGTCAAGCTAGTTGGCGACGTCTTACCGATGAAAACTTTCTTCCACACATAGTTTATCCTTCCATCTTTCTCGCGAAGTACCGCAACTTCCGTACTGTCGTTGATGGCAAAAGGAATCGTATACCGGGCATTGGCCTGAGTGGCTTCGTAGCTCTTATCGGGTTTATATAAGAATTGACGTTTGCCATTCTTGTCTTTCACATAGAATCCCGCGGACGGCCTTACAGTGATTCTAAATTTGTTTTGGGTATCGTCTTTCGCACTGAATCCAGTCAGAGTCACGTCTATCTTACGATATTCTGGAACCAAACACGCTAATTGCTCTACAGGATCCGGACGTTCTCCATACAACTCTATACTATATTTCTCGTCTTCCGGTATCAGGTACTTATCTTTTGGGAGACAACTTACATCGGCTGTCAATTGATAAAAGGACTCACTTCTCTTCTTAAGAAGTGAGTCTTCATCAGCTCTTACATAGATTTTCAGCCGATAATTACCATTTTGATCGGTCTTGGTTTCACCCTTTTTACGAGTCTTGCTATATAGATAATATCTATCGATGAAGTAAGCTTGCAGCTTAACGTCTTTGATACCGATACCTTCTGAATTGACTATACGCCCGTTGAAGACCACCGCATTCTTCTCATCAGGAAAACCATTGTCTTCCTCTTCCTCGTGACAAGCAGTCAATAACAGACTGCAAACGAGCATTACTAGCAAATTAAAGAGTTTTTTGTGTAAGTTTTTTTTACCGATTCCATGTCTCATTGGTTAGTTAGTGTTTTGATATTATCATATTCTTTCGTATGTTGCAAAAGTATAAAATCTGTCTGATATTTTGTCGTTCTATTCATGAAATAAAATATAATATAGCAGTTTTTCACATAGTAAAAGCCTCTTTTCTTTTGCTTCGCTACAGATTTCTTGTATCTTTGCATAATATATTATACACTTCTGAATAAAATATTATTCGGTTTCCACATTCAATCAAGACTTATTGGGAATCGATTTTTAAGCATCACGATATGAAGAAATATTTGTTAGCTCTCATCACGATGATTACTTTATTTCCCTTTGTAGGAATGTCAGAGAGTTATGTGTCGCTTTGGAAGAAAGTGGCTGCGGCTGAAAAGAAGGATTTACCCAAGACGCAAATCTCGATACTCAATGTAATTGTGGATAAAGCTACGGCTGCCGGAGACTACGGACAACTCATCAAGGCACAGTTGAAAATGGCTGATGCCGAGACATCTATATCGCCCGATTCCCTAAAGAAACACATCGTACTGCTAGAAACAAAGCAAAAGAAAGCAGAAAGGAAGAATCAGGTGCTAGCCGATGTCTATGCCTCGGTGCTGGGACATATCTATAAAAACTATGAAACACAGGAAGAACATGAGCGTATCAGCAAAGAGTATTACGAGAAATCTATGCGCCATCCGGACTTGTTGGCTCATCAATTGGCGAAAAACTACGAACCGCTCGTGGTAAAAGGTTACGATAGCAACATCTTCTATGAAGATCTATTACATGTCATTGGCATGGAAGCTGAGGCTTATCAACAGCTACACGATTATTATAAAGCGCATGGAAACAGGGCCGCAGCGTGTATCTGTGCCTATCTCATCACCCAAAAAGACCGTCGGGAAGACGTGGCATTAGCACGTAAATCGCACTATCTACAAACCCTCGACTCTCTTATCTACGAATACCATGACCTACCCATGGCCGGCGAAGTGGCTATTGAGCGCTATAATTTCATGGATAAGGCAATAGACACATCGGTAAAAGAGAAAATCAACTACATCAACTATGCACTCAGCCGCTGGGGAACTTGGCCACGTATGAATATATTACGCAATGCCAAAACACGTCTCACCCTACCCTGCTTCTTGGTAGATATGGGAAAAGGAGTTCAGATACCCGATAAGAAACGTACGGTTGCCATCCGCAGTATCACCAATGTACAGCAGTTGAGGATGACGGTAACGCGATTGGATTATACCGGCTATGTAGAGTTAGAGGCTGATGACGAAGACGATTATACCGAATTGCGTAAGCATCTACAGCTAGATACACAGAAGACTATTACTCATAGATACATCGGACTGCCTGCTTATAAGGTGACAAGCGACTCTATGACGATAGAGGGACTAACAAAAGGCGTGTACTTGATAGAGTTTACAACTGACAATACTAACATCGCTGTCGAGCGTGCCTTACTCCATGTGAGCGATATACATGTGATGTCCGAGGTATTACCCAACCATCAAATCAGGCTTGCCGTGGTAAGTGCTACTACCGGTCAACCAATTCCGGGGGCAAAGGTGAAACTAGTTACTCATCCGGATTTCGAAGAAAAGACTGATATACAAACGGTTGTTTGCAACGAGAAGGGAGAGGCAATGGTCTCTTATTCGAAGCGCATGCCCGACTGGATTCACGCTTATACCGATGAAGACAAGTACTGTCCGGAGACAAAATTTAACGGTTACTTCAACTATACCAATCATAAGGGAACAAGCGAGACGGCTCAATTGCTCACCGACAGAAAGATTTATCGTCCCGGGCAAACGGTGCATGTGGCCGCAATCGTGTATAACAACATCGCTCATACAGAGACAAAGGCTATCGCCGACAAACAAGTGACACTCTCTTTGTACGATGCCAATAGCAAGAAAGTGGCTTCGCGCGACGTGAAGACCGATGCCTTCGGTACCGCCTCGACCGAATTTACGTTGCCATCTACAGGTTTGACCGGGCGATTCTCGGTGCGTGCAAACGTAGATTATGCCTATACAGATTTCTCGGTAGAAGAATATAAGCGCCCCACATTTGAAGTTTCATTCGATAAGGTAAAACAAGTTTACCACAGCGGAGACACGGTGAGTGTACAAGGGAAGGCACATACGTATGCAGGAATATCCGTACAAGGAGCTCAAGTGGCATACTCTGTGGTACGTCGTTCGGCTTTCAGGTGGTATCGGTCAGAACGTTCAGATCAGACTATCAAGAGCGATACTACTGTAACAACGGACGATGGAACTTTCAAAATAGAGGTTCCGATGCAGTTGCCTGAAGAAGGCGACATAAACACACCACGCTATTACTCGTACGAAATACAGGCGAAGGTAACCGACCTGAACGGTGAAAGCCATACGGGCGAGACACGTTTGCCACTCAGTAATCGCACGTCGATATTCACAAATAATCTCCCACAGAAGATAGAAAGCGACAGTTTAAAAGCCATTACTTTCAGTTACTTGAATATATCGGGCGAACCTGTGGCTGGGAAAGTATACTTCAAGATTGATGACATGTCGATGTCGGGGCAGGCTAACGAGCCTATCAGCGATTCACGTATGACGAAATTGAAGTCGGGTTTGCACGTGTTGAAGGCTATATGTAATGAAGACACATTGGAACAAAAGTTCGTGGTCTTCTCTGTGAAAGACAGGAACCCCGTTATACCTACTCACGATTGGTTCTATCAGAGTGCCAATACATTCCCTAAAGATGGTAAACCGGTATATGTGCAGATAGGGTCGAGCGATCCCGACCAATATATATTGTACACCATGTTGAGTGATGAGAAAGTGTTGGAAAGTGGCGTTATCAAGCAAAGTGAGGCGCTGAACACACGCGCCTTCCGCTATCAAAAGGAATGGGGAGATGGCATTTTACTTACTTACGCATGGGTGAAAGACGGTCAATGCCATACACATAGAGCAGAAATTAGCCGAGCTTTACCCGACAAACGCTTACAGGTGGAGTGGAAAACATTCCGTAACCGTTTGATTCCGGGGCAAAATGAGGAATGGACATTGACCATCAAGCACCCCGATGGCAAGGCTGCAAATGCACAATTAATGGCAACGATGTACGACAAAAGCCTTGACCAAATACGTAAAAACAAGTGGAATTTCTCACCATTACTGTATCTGAACCTGCCTAACACACGTTGGCAGACAATCGATTTCAACGACATATCGATGTATGGGGAGCTACCCATGCGGGCATTACCGGAGAAAGAGTTCAACTTCTCGCACTTCGATAATGGGTTGTTTAATTTAGATTATGGTTTTAGGGCAACCATGCCTTACTACGCTTTTGCCGCAACAAAAACACGATCGGTGATGGTCGGCTCTGCCATGACAAAGGCAGAAAGGTTGATGAATAGCAAAGATGCATTTGAAGGTCAGGTTGCCGGAATTCAAATCCTTGAGACGCCAAAGGCTCAGGAAGAGGAAAAAACCGCGAAGACTACGACTCAACTACGCGAGAACCTCAACGAAACAGCTTTTTTCTATCCTGCTTTAACGGCCGATAAGAACGGAAATATAAACGTAAAATTCACCCTTCCGGAGAGCGTAACCACGTGGAAGTTCATAGGATTAGCACACGATTCCGATATTAAATATGGCATATTGGAGGATGAGGCGGTAGCTCAAAAGACCGTAATGGTACAACCTAACATGCCAAGATTTTTGCGTCAAGGCGATAAGGGAGAAATCAATGCACGTCTGTCTAATACTTCTGATAAGGCTGTAAAGGGCAAAGCGACGCTGCAAATTATCGATCCAGAGACGAAGAAAGTGCTTACCGAAGTGGTAAAAGACTTCAATGTGGAGGCTACAAAGACAGCTAACGTTAACTTCACCGTAACTCCTAAGAATTTCATGGAAGGTCGAGGCCTCAACTCTTCATTGTTGATTTGCCGTACAATGGTAGAAGGTCGTGGCTTCAGCGATGGCGAACAGCACTACCTACTCATCATGCCTGAGCAGGAAATAGTGACCAATACGTACGCTTTCTCACAAATAGGAGCAGGTGTAAAAAACGTGGATTTGACGAAATTAGCACCTATCGACAAGGATGTGAAGTTGACTATAGAGTATACCAACAATCCAGAATGGTTGATGATACAGGCATTACCCACCGTCAGCAACACACGTGACGACGACGCTATCAGTTTAGCGGCTGCCTATTATGCCAATAGTTTAGCAACACATATTGTATATTCAGACTCTGCTATCAGCCGCGTCATCAAGCAATGGAAGATAGAAAACAACAGCCAACAGAAGAGTAAGTTGATGCAGAATGAAGAATTAAAGACGCTGGCATTGGATGAAACGCCATGGTTGACAGATGCTAAGAACGAGACGGAGCAACAACAGTTGCTTGCTGACTACTTGGATGAGTCGCAATTGGAGAAACGCCAGACCATCGTATTGAAAAAATTAAGCGGTCTGCAGAACCCCGATGGCTCATGGAGTTGGTGGCCCGGCATGCGAGGGAGTCGTTATGTGACGGCCGAAGTGACCAAGATGCTGGCTCGTCTCTGCACTGTGACACTCGACCAAGAGGCTTTTAGGCTTATCACAAAGTCTATTACGTATTTGGATAAAAAGCTCCAAGAAGAATACGACTATATGATGGCGGAACGAAAACGCGGTGTTAAGATAGATGAGCCGAGCGAAATGACAATAGAGACACTCTATATCAAGTCACTGTTGAAAAACCTTGGACGCCAAGGAGGAGAAGCACAAGCTTACATGTTGAAGCAGATTGCCGCCTCATCGGCCGATTATACCATCTATGGAAAGGCCAACACAGCCGTCATTTTGGCTCGAAACGGATATAAGAAACAGGCAGAGACCAATCTCAAGAGCCTGAATGAATACAGTGTTTATAAGGAAGAAATGGGACGATATTACGACTCTAGAAATGCTTACTACAGCTGGTTCGACTACAAGATTCCTACAGAGGTAGCTGCCATAGAAGCTTTCCATTTGCTTCATCCCACTGAAAAGCAGACTATCAACGACATGCAACGCTGGCTCTTGCAATGCAAACGTACCCAAAGTTGGGACACTCCTATCAATGCTGTTAATGCTATTTACGCATTTACACTTGGCTCTAATCCTGCCAAAGGGCTATCCGCATTCAAGATAGACGCTACACCTGCCAAACTCTCCATTGATGGTACAGCGCTCGAAGCAAAGCCTTCGACTGCAACCGGATATGTGAAAATGATGAAAGAGGGCAAAACGATGAAGACATTCACGGTTGAAAAGCAGGGCGAAGGCACTAGTTGGGGTGCACTATACGCCCAGTTTACCCAAAACACAATAGACATCCAAGCTGCAAGTATGGGTATTCAGGTGAAACGAGAAATCGTTGCTCCCCGGTCTACCCCATTGAAAGTAGGCGACAAGATAAAGATTCGTATCACGATAATTGCCGATCGTGACTATGACTTTGTACAAGTACAAGATAAGCGTGCCGCCTGCCTAGAGCCTGTCAAACAACTTAGTGGCTATCGTTGGGGCTATTATTGTGCCCCACGCGACAATACTACGAACTATTATTTTGACCAATTGGCTAAAGGCACACACATCGTAGAAACCGAATACTACATCGACCGTGCCGGCGAATACCAAACAGGGCTGTGCACTGTACAATGTGCTTATGCTCCCGAATATAGCGGACGAGCTACGGCCAAATCCCTACATATTAAATAAGAAAACAAGCGAATGAATAAAAAAACAATGATAACAGCGTTGTTCATGATAGCCTCTTTAGGTCTTCAGGCACAACAGATTACCGCTGATCGTCATGAGTTGAACATGGGACAGGTGCTCTTTCGTACTCCCTCAACAGTGGAATTCAAACTAAAGAATACAGGAACGACAGAATTACGAATAGACAAAGTACTGTCGGATTGTGGTTGTACACAAGTAAAATTCCCAATCAACGGCATCGCACCCGGTGCAGCATTCAGTGTAAAAGCTACTTACGATGCCAAGCAACTGGGACATTTCCAAAAACAGATTGGTATCTATACAGCTGGTGGAACGACTCCTACCATGCTCACCTTAAAGGGTGTCGTGGTGGCACAATTGACCTCTTTTGCCGGAACATATCCCATTGAACTCGGCCAATTGCACACCGACATTGGCGATATAGAGTTCGACGACGTGAATAGAGGGGATACCCCGATTCAGAAGATACATATTTATAATAGCACCGATCGCACGGCTGAGCCGGTCATGATGCATTTACCGAACTATCTGAAAGCCGAGGTTGCTCCATCGCGCATTGCTCCGGGACATACTGGAGTGGCTACCGTGACACTCAATTCACGTTTGGTGCGCGATTTAGGACTTAATCAGACAACTATTTACCTAGGCTTTATGCCCGGTGATAAGGTGTCTGAAAACAAAGCAATATCTGTTTCTACAGTGTTATTGCCTGACTTTAACCAACTAAATTCGGTCTTCAAGAAAGGCAATCCTGTCTTCTCAGCCTCTGCCACAACACTTAATTTGGGTAGTTTCCAAGGACGGAAGCGTTTGAAAGGAGTCATCGAAATTGAGAATAAGGGAAAAGCTGTACTCGACATTCGGCAGTTACAAATGTTCACCGCCGGCATAGAAGTGGCGCTGAACAAAACCAAGATTGCTCCCGGAGAGAAGACGAAACTCAAGATTACAGGCGTGGCTGGCCTGTTACGAAAGGTTCGTACCAAACCACGCGTATTGATGATAACCAACGACCCAAAACATTCGAAGGTGATTATCAATATTGATTACAAACTATAGAAAGAAGTTACATGTTACAAATAGAAATAGATAATGGCAGTGGATTCTGTTTTGGAGTCACCACAGCCATCCAAAAAGCCGAAGAAGAGCTGGCTTCCGGCAAGACGCTTTACTGTCTTGGCGATATTGTACACAATGGGATGGAAGTGGAACGCTTGCACGAGCGCGGCCTCATTACAATTGATCACGACCAGTTGCGCAACCTTCATGATGTAAAAGTGCTACTCCGTGCCCACGGAGAACCGCCCGAAACCTATGAGATAGCACGGCGTAACAACATCGAAATCATAGATGCTACCTGTCCCGTGGTACTACAATTACAGCGCCGAATCAAGAGACAACACGATAACAACGAAGACAATGCGCAGACTGTTATCTTTGGAAAAAATGGTCATGCCGAAGTTTTGGGACTTGTTGGACAAACCCATGACAAGGCCATTGTGATAGAGAAGTTTGAAGATGTGAAAAAGTTGGACTTCTCACGCGACATCTATCTGTACTCACAAACAACAAAGAGTCTCGACGAATTTCACCGAATCATCGACTACCTACAGACTCACATGCAAGATGGAGCAACCTTTAAGAGCTTCGACACCATCTGCCGGCAGGTGGCCAATCGCATGCCCAACATCGCCACATTTGCCACACGCCACGATGTTATCCTCTTTGTCAGTGGGCGAAAGAGCTCCAACGGCAAAGTATTATTCAAGCAATGCCAGAATATCAATCCCAACAGCCATCAAATAGAACGAGCCGAAGAGATTGAAATGAGTTGGTTTGAAGGTATCAAAACTGTCGGTATATGTGGTGCAACAAGCACACCGAAGTGGCTGATGGAAGAATGTAGGGACTATATTCTACGACACTTAGAAACGAAATAAACACAAAAGAGCGAGATATAGCCTATCAAACTATATCTCGCTCTTTCCTCATTTGTCGATATTATGTATAAAAGAAAAGAGGTTAACTCGTTGTATTGACAACTTGTTAACCTCTTTCTTGTTGGGATACTCGGACTCGAACCAAGAATGACAGGACCAGAATCTGTAGTGTTACCATTACACCATATCCCAATTTATTCGCAACTCAAAAGTCCATTTCCGAATTGCGATGCAAAGGTATGCGTTTTTTTTGAATCCGCAAAATTTTCATTCAACTTTTTCATTCAGTTTGTTTGGGGTAGAGTCAAACGCAGAGTCAACCAGCATCATATTCACCAACGAACTAACATATCGCAAATCTACTCATAGAAGCACTTTGTTAAACAAATACAAAAAAGCTTGTAAAAAAGAGATATTTACGTATTTTTGTAGTTCAAAAAAGCCCTGACACAACTGCAATTCATTTAAAATAGTAAACACAATATATCATGAAAAAACTAAAAATCGCCAGCATCATATCAGCTTTTTACTTGTTACCATTGGCTGGACATGCTCAAAAAGTAACCGTTACCGTCACAAACGAATTACCTACACAACGACAAGAGCTCGTGGAAGTATCTTACGACAGCATCGTCAAGCACATCACTCCCGGACAATACGAGTCTATCATCGTAAAAAATGCATTTGGACAGCAGATAACATACCAAATTACACATGACAGGAAACTCCTTTTTGATGTAGAAATCTTGCCTCTTGGCAAAGCCATATTCACGGTTGAGAAAGGTATTCCCCACCCCATGAAAGCATGGGTATATGGGAAATTCTACCGCGAGCGAGTAGATGACATTACATGGGAAAACGATAGAGGTATCTATCGCGTATACGGACCGGCACTACAAAAGACCGGCGAACGCGCTTTCGGTATTGATGTTTGGACGAAAAATACATCTGAGCTTGTCGTCAAAGACCGCTACACGCAGGCCTTAGACGGTACGACCCGCCAACAAAAACTCCTCAGAGAGGGGAAAAAGGAACAAGCCGAGGCTATCAGATTGGCTACAACGTTCCACTTAGACCAAGGAAACGGTATGGATTGTTACAATGTTGGTCCGACATTAGGATGTGGCACCCCGGCTCTTATGAGCAAAGGCGAACTCATCTTCCCCTATTGTTTCAAAGACTACGATATACTAGACAACGGTCCATTGCGCTTTACACTGGCTCTCACATACGAGACCAAGAAGATCGGTGACAACGACCAAGTGACCGAACATCGCATCATCAGCCTTGACAAGGGCTCCAACTATAATAAGATGACAGTGTGGTACGACGGTCTACAAAAGCCTATGGACATGGCAGCCGGCATTGTAGTGCACTCTACCGACAAACACGACATGATGTTAGGTAAGGACTACCTATTATATGTAGACCCTACGGATGCACCGGAGAAGCATAACTTCCAGATCTATACAGGCATCCTGTTCCCTCAAAGTGCCCAAACAAAGTATCTCCCCAAGACCAATAGCGACAAAGGATATGAAGGCCATGTAGTAGGTATCGTGAAGAAATTGCAGAACAATGCACGTTATACCTACTATTTCGGTAGTGCATGGAGTAACTACGATGTCCGTACACAAACCGAATGGCAACTCAGAAGTGAGGAATATATGGCCGCTTTAAAGAGCCCACTCAAGGTTGTCATTCACTAATTACGCAGTTCACTACATGAAAAGACTCTCTCTCCTATTCCTATCAATACTCCTATTAGCAACATCGCTATCAGCTCAAAACATCACTTTCAAGCATTTGATGCCTGAGAACGGTTTGTCGCAAGTATCTGTAAATAGTGTCTGTGTAGACTCATTGGGCATGATATGGATTGCAACACGCGAGGGATTGAATTACTATAATGGTAAGACCATCACCGTATATCGCAAAAAGAAAGGGGAGCCACATTCGCTTTTTTGTAACACCGTAAGCCGGGTTATATCCGACGGACACAGAAGACTATATCTGCAATGTACCGAAGGACTGGCCATGATGGACATTTCTACCCGACGATTTAAGACCATCAATCACGCACCTGTAAGTGCTATCAAATTCAACAAACAATTATATGTAGGCATAGAGAATACCGTCTATACCTATGATCATGATCTCCAGCATACTATATTTACCGTTCTTCCCGATAATACCACCATCAGCAACATCGGATTCGACGGCCAAGGCAATATGCTGATTGGCACAAAAAACAGAGGGGTATACCGCAGAACAAAGCGTGGAAAGCTGGAACACATCATCCAAAGGGGAAGTATCATTGATATTTATACCGACAAAGAACGTGAGACGTGGATTGGTAGTTGGGCCGACGGCATGTATCGGATAAGCGCTGACGGGCGCATCAGAAATATAAGAGCAGAAGACCATACCGGCTTGCAGAGCAATTTTGTACGTACATTCTGCCAAGATAACTTAGGATATGTATGGATTGGTACATTCAGGGGACTACAGCGATTTGATAAAGGCAATGGTACTTTCCAACTCTATAACGCCGATGACAAGGCCGGGAGCCTGACAAATGCTTCTATTTGGAGTATAGCCAAAGACTCACAAGGTACACTATGGATGGGTACATACTTCGGTGGAGTGAACTATTTCAACCCGGAATATGAAATATACAACTACTTCAGAGAGGGCAAAAGCCCTGCTGACGGACTAAGTAGTCCTATCGTAGGAAGTATGACAGAAGATGACCAAAACCACATATGGATATGTACGGAAGGTGGCGGTCTTAACATGTACGATCGAAATACCGGAAAGATTAAATGGTTCTCGCTACCTTCTACCCCCAATAACATTGCACATAATAACCTCAAATCCATATACTACGACAGAAAAAGACAATGCCTGTGGACAGGAACACACTTGGGCGGTCTTAACAGAATGGACTTGAATTCAGGCAAAATAACCAACTATAGTCGCCGAGAGGGTGACTCTCACTCCCTACCCTCTAACATCGTAAGAGACATCGTGCCCTATGGCAACAAGCTGATACTCGCCACACAGAATGGAGTTTGCCTCTTTACGCCGGAGACAGGCAAGTGTACACCACTGCTGAAACGAAATAAATTCAGTAAGCATATATCGGTTATACCGTGTATTACCATTGATAAGAAGCAGCAACTTTGGATAGGAACAGAACGAGACGGTGTGTTCTGCTATGACATGAGGAAGCAAATGTTGTATTGGTATCGACACAATGAGCATAATCAACATTCGCTCAGTAGCAACAACATCAATAAAATCTACACCGACCGACAGGGAAACGTGTGGATATGCACATCAGGTACAGGTATAGACAGATACATTGCGCAGACCAACAACTTTGAAAATTATGATTCTAATAAGAACGGATTGGCAAGTGATTGTGTCTATTCCATCTGCGAATCGTCGGTATCCACCAACAAGATGTTGGTCATTACCAATCAAGGTTACTCCGAACTCAATCTCAAAGAAAAACATTTCCAAAACTTCGGAAGAGATAACGGATTCCCCTTATCGGCCGTCAATGAGCGTGCACTCTATGTAAGTAGAGACGGCCAGGTATTCTTGGGTGGTGTCAATGGTATGCTATTCTTCAACGAGAAACTGTTGCACAATATTTCAAAAAAATACAATATAGAATTTGGCAAACTCTTCGTCAATGGCAAAGAGGTGAGCCCTCAAGACGAAACAGGATTGTTAGAGCATGCATTGGAATACACTTCTAAACTTATACTGAAGAATAATGTGAAAATGTTCGCCATCGAGATAGCCAATTCAAACCACATAGAAGACAACCGTGCACGGCTAGTCTATCAGCTAGAAGGTTACTCTAAGACATGGAATGAACTGCATGAGGGACAATCGGTAGTAAGCTTCACCAACTTGAATCCGGGCAGCTATACCTTAATCTGTAAATCGTCGAGACCGGAGATACAAGCGGCAAAACTTGAGATTCGTATTCTACCGCCATGGTATAAGACATGGTGGGCCTATTTGGCATATTCATTTATTCTCTTTTTTATCATCTGGTATCTCACCAGCAACTATCTAGAACGTGTCAAGCTATACGCCTCTTTGAAGTACGAACGTAAACGAGCGTCGGACATAGAAGAGATGAATCAGTCAAAACTGCGATTCTTTACGAACATCTCACACGAGATACGAAACCCGCTTACGGTCATTATCGGGTTGTCGGAAAGTATGCTTGGTATGGACACATTCAGTCCTAGAGGGTATTCAAAACTCCTCAGCATACACAAAAGTAGCATGCAACTAAGAGACTTTATCACGGAATTGCTCGACTTCAGAAAGCAGGAACAAGGCAAGATGGTGATACATCCCGTGGAATTGGACTTAACCTCACTTATTTACGAGACCTTCCTCATCTATCGGGAATATGGCGTAGCCAAGGGTATCGAAGTGAAATTGCAATGCGATGCGGAACATATTATTGCTAAGCTCGACTTGCTACAAATGAAAAAAGTAATCAACAATCTGTTGGCCAACGCCATCAAGCACACTCCACAAGGCGGAGAGGTGTCGATAGCACTATCTGCCAACGAAACAACTTTCACCCTATCTGTGAATAATCCGGGCAATCCTATTCCTACCGAACAAATAGAAAAGATATTCGACCGTTTCTATCAGGTAGAACAATTGGAATTATCATCACGCGAACTAGGCACCGGTATCGGACTGGCACTTGTCAAAGGTATCGTAGAATTGCATCAAGGAAAGATACATGTAACAAGTGACAAAGCCAACGGTACCTCTTTTATCATAGAAATTCCAAAAGGAGAGGTTACCGGACAACAGCAATTAATGGTTCAGACACTCCCTGTAGAGACCACCATGATAGCCGATAAGGAAGTAGAGCAAATCGTAGAAAAGCCCGAAGAGACTGCCACTATCCTTATTGTTGAAGACAACGAAACTCTCCTCACAATGCTTCTAGACTTATTCCGTCCTTATTATAAAGTGGTGACGGCACAAGATGGCGAACAAGGATTAGTCGCAGTCAAAGAGACGATGCCTGATATTGTATTGACAGATTTGGTCATGCCCAAAATGCTGGGTACCGAACTTTGTCGCTCTATCAAGCGTAATCCGGAGATATGCCATATCCCTGTGGTGCTGTTAACGGCTCGTACATCTGTCGACAACCAAGTAGAGAGCCTCAAGATAGGCGCCGATGACTATATCACTAAACCTTTCGTAGCTAGTATCTTATTGGCGCGATGCAATAATCTCATCAATAATCGTAGAATGTTACAGCAACGCTTCTCTAAATCAGCAGAACAACAGCCCGATATGCTAGCCACCAACGAAATAGATAAGCAGCTATTAGAGCGTGCACTCAAGTTGATAGAGGAAAACTACACCGATCCAAGTTTCAATGTAGACAAATTTGCACGCGAGATTGGTATGTCGAGAACAGCCTTATTCAACAAGTGGAAAAGCCTTACCTCAGACACTCCGATGAGTTTCATACAGTCTTACCGCCTGAAGAAAGCCGCCCACATGTTGAAGACAAGATCCAACCTTTCCATTGCAGAAGTAAGCGATAAAAACGGCTTTTCATCTGCTCGTTATTTCTGTAAATGCTTCAAAGACTTCTACCACATTATGCCTTCGAAGTATAGAACAGAAGATACTGATAATTAGGCAATTGTATTAATTTTGAGTCTTTTTGTACTTTTTCGTCACAGATATTTTTTGATACGCGCGAATAAAGAAGTAAATTTGCGATAACCATAATAACTTCACGCATAGATTCTAGCCAATATATAGGCTATGTCTTAAAAATATTAAAACCTAATACGAGGATTGATAACCTACCACTATCAAATAATCGTATCAAAATATCATTCTGTAATGATTCGGAGTCTAATTATCTTGTTGGCATTCATTATCAATTCCACCCCGTCTATGGCAAAGGATGTGGAGGTGAGACAATTATTGTCGTTTGAGAACAAGAAAGACTTAAGTGATATTCAAACCTCAAAATCAAAGGTCGAAATTTCATCTAACCACTTCAAGCATGGTGCTAACTCCATGCACTGGAAGTTTAAAGCGAATGGTGTACTGAGCCTCTCAAAGAATATCGAGTTTCAACCTAAGGACGTAACCGGCAAAGACACCTACCTCTCGGCATTCATTGTATGGGTTTATAATGAGAAACCACAGAATACACTGATTCGCTTTTCATTTCTGAAAGAAGGTAAGTCATGTTGTTCTTTTCCTATGAACATCAATTTTAAGGGATGGCGTGGTGTATGGGTATGCTACGAACGCGATATGGAAGGAACTCCTCAAATAGGGATGAACGAACTACGTGTAGAAGCTCCAAAGACTGCCGGCGACTTATATTTCGATCACATGATATTGGCAACCAAGGTAGATGCTCGTCAGCAAACTGCCGACATACAAGTACCTTTTGTCAATAAGGATACGAAAAACCATTGGTTACAGATATACAATAACTCTCTCAAAAAGCCTCAAACATCATTTTCAACACTCACCTCATCGCAAGTGAATGACATTAGAATGATGGAAAAACGTTTCTTGGATATTATCTACAGTCCCGGAAAACTATCTTCCAAGTCTATGGAGCATATGCGGAAACAATATGAGAAATACCACATTGAACGCAGAAACGGTCATATAGTAGGTACACCTATCTACTTTGTACGCCACTCGGAAGCCTACGAGCGCTTGCTCCCCCAATGGGATAAAAACCTATTCATCAAAGCCGGAGTAGAAATGGGAAACTATTTCAAGTTGATGAATCAGATTGCAACAGCTTACCATCATGCCACTTCAGCAGAACAAAAAGACGAATTAAAAGGCATGTTCCTCAATATGTACGACCATATTACTGACCAAGGAGTTGTGTATGGTAGTTGTTGGGGAAACATCCATCATTATGGTTACAGCCTACGACAAATGTTCCCGGCCTATTATCTCATGAGAGGTGTACTCAGAGCAAGTGGCCGTTCGCATGAAGCCGAGCAAACTTTGCTATGGTATGCACAGACCAATTCGCTCTATGACATACCTACAGCCCCCGGTTCGGACATGGATACATTTAATACAGAAGCCATTGGTTGCATGGCAAGCATACTGATGATGGAAGACTGTCCGGAGAAAGTAGGGCGTCTACAGGCCTTCAGTAGTTGGTTGAGCAATGGTTGTCTGCCGGCAGACGGATTAAGAGATGCGTTTAAAGTAGATGGCAGTGCCTATCATCACTGCCACCATTATCCCGCATACGCTATCGGTGGGTTGAGTGGAATTACTCAAATGGCCTACATATTAAAACAAACCTCGTTCAAAATGGGGGCAGAAGCACATCGCACCGTACGCCAAGCCCTACTGGCCATGCGATTCTATTGCAATAAGCGTCACTTTCCTTTAACCATGTCTGGTCGCCATCCTGACGGATTGGGAGAGTTGATTCTGGAACACTATGCCCTTATGGCAATGGTTGGAAATCCTGAGAACGATGATGAAATAGACGCAACTATGGCTACAGCTTATCTAAGATTGGCCCAGCCCAAAAAGTCATATTTAGAAAAGCAAATCTGGAAAACACTTCAAGCTAAAGGCTTCAAAGCAGAACAAGCTCCACAAGGCAACTGGTCGATGCCATACGCTTGTGCTTCCATCCATCGCAGAGGAGAATGGGCGGCTGTAGCTGTAGGCCATTCAAGATACCTTTGGGCAGCCGAACATTACAACAAAGAGAATCTTTATGGACGCTATTTGGCGCATGGAAGCCTACAACTATTGACAAGTAAAGAAGGCGATGTGACTCCAACAACAAGTGGTTGGCAAGAAGCGGGATTCGACTGGGCGCATATTCCCGGAACTACGACTACTATCTTACCACTAGACTTATTGAAAGCCAAAATATACAATGTAGATAGATTCTCAGGCTTAGAAGAGATGTTACTATCCGACCAAAGCTTCGCAGGCGGACTCTCACAACAAGGGCGAAATGGTAACTTTGGGATGATACTACATGAGAATGAGAAGTATAATGGTACATTGTGGGCTCATAAATCTTTCCACTTTATTGACGGAATGATAGTCTGTGTAGGGTCAAATATCAAGAATAAGGTTGCGGAATATCCAACAGAGACCACTATATTTCAGCAAGTGGCAACTACAGCTGCCCAACATGACTATTGGAATCAAGTCTCTACAGCAGGCCATACTTATCTTGATGCTTTGTCAACAGGCTACTATTGCCCCAACAGTGTAAGCCTACGAAAGAATTTTCCACAGCTATCACGCACAGAAGATACAGACGAGGAGACGAAAGGCGACTGGGTATCACTCGTTATTGAGCATGGCATGGCACCACAGAATGCACAATACCAATATGTGATATTGCCAAACACGACACCCCAAAAGCTAGAGACCTTTGCCAAAGCGCCCACTTATGAGATGCTGAAGCAAGATAGTATTGCCCATATTGTTCGTTCTAAAGCACAGCATACAGACTCATATGTCATTTGGAAAGCGACTACTACCCCACTTCCGGGAGACTTGGTTCGCAGTGTTGACACCCCATGTTTGCTCATGACCAACACTCAAAAGCCTAGTCAACTGACCCTTACCATCGCACAACC
Organism: Prevotella sp. DNF00663; assembly: GCF_001553265.1. Lineage (GTDB taxonomy): Bacteria > Bacteroidota > Bacteroidia > Bacteroidales > Bacteroidaceae > Prevotella. The sequence goes on from NZ_KQ960601.1 coordinate 34,992, forward strand.
CGACTTGGCTTTATATCGTGGCAAGAGCGATGAGCAATATGATGAACATGGAAAATGGATAGAACGTAGTGTCTATTCGCGTTCATGGCCAAAAAACAAAAGCCAAATAGTGCCTGTAACACTAACCATCAATGGAAAATGGGTACTTCAAAAACCTTTGAACAAAGTTAAAACAACGATACAGCAAAACACTACAACGATTCTTATTGAAACGCAAGATGGTGCAAGCTATGATTTAGAATTCATCAAACAATAAATAGTTAATCAACCATGCAAAAATTACTATCACTTGGACTAACAGTCTTCTTTTCCCTCTCTGTCTTCTCAGGAGAGGCAAATAACACGTGGATTAAAAAAGACATTCAATTTGCCGACAAGCAATATGGACTCATGGTAGACAACATTTCAAAGGTTCAACCACTCGCTCTACCAAAGACATATAATTACTCTAAGCAGCAAGTCGTGTATATTCCTACCGACGATTGGTGCTCCGGATTCCCAGCAGGATGTATGTGGTATCTGTACAATCTTACCAACAAAACAAGTTGGAAGAACCACGCAGAACAGTATACACTCATCCTTGACTCCATCAAATATCTGACATGGCACCACGATGTGGGCTTCATGATTGGTTCAAGCTATCTTAATGGCTATCGCCTAGGAGGTCATAAGGAATATAAAGATGTCATAGTACAAACAGCGAAGTCGCTTTGTACCAGATTCAGACCTAAAGCCGGCGTCATTCAATCATGGAATACAGACCGCGGATGGCAGTCACAACGCGGTTGGAAATGCCCTGTCATCATCGACAACATGATGAATTTGGAACTCCTATTCGAAGCTACCAAGCTATCGGGAGACTCTACTTTTTGGAATATTGCCGTATCTCACGCCAATACAACATTGAAAAATCACTTCCGTAAGAATGCGAGTTGCTACCATGTCGTTGACTATGATGATGCTACGGGAAAGGTGCGTCGTCGTGTAACCGCACAAGGATATGCCGACGAATCAGCATGGGCTCGCGGACAGGCATGGGCCATTTATGGTTTCACCGTTTGCTATCGATACACCAAAGACAGTCGTTATCTCGACTTAGCAGAGCGTACACTCAACTTCGTTCTGTACGATAAGCACATGCCGAAAGACTTGATCCCATACTGGGATTATAATGCTCCGGAGATTCCTAACGAACCGAGAGATGTCTCTGCAGCCGCTTGTATAGCTTCAGCTCTTTACGAGATGGAGCAATATGCACCTAACAAAGGGTATGCTAAGATTGCCGATAAGATGATGAAAAGCCTTTCTACACCGGCTTATCGCTCTGCCATAGGAGCAAATGGATGCTTCTTACTGATGCATTCTGTTGGTAGTATACCTCATAACAACGAAATCGATGTGCCTTTGAACTATGCTGATTACTACTTCTTGGAAGCATTAAGCAGAAAAGTAGAAGCTACAAGCAATAACATGAAGCATTAACTTATAATCTATTCAATATGCATTACCATTCATTGAAACACCATATATCTATCTTTATCGGATTAGGGCTGTCGCTTAGTGCTTATGCACAAGACGACAATCACTATTGGACTGAATTCAAAGCTAATCCTACAAGTAGTGCTATCTTGGACTATTCTTATGCTGGCTATAAACGTGGAGAGAAAGTTCCTCCTACAATTGCAGAACTCAAAGCCCAAGGATATACAGAATATGACGTCACCAAAGAGGGATTAATACCCGATGATGGGAAGTCGGATCGCACAGCTTTTGAAGCACTTATCAAGAAACTTGGGAAAAAAAATCTAGCTAAAGTTATCATCTACTTTCCTAAAGGACATTATATACTGCATGATAAAGATGATAACTTTAATAAAGCTGGTAAGATGCATTCCAAACCTATTATAATAAATATGGGCGGTTTTGTTATCCGAGGAGATGGTAAGGATCAAACTTTCATTGAGATGAAAGATCCAAATTTACCTGAAAACGAAAAAGTCATGTATAGTTCTAAAATGATGTTGCAGGTAAAAAACAATGGTAAAAAAGATAATGACATTATTAAATACGGTGATGTTATAGCTGATTCAAAGAAAGGGTCACATTCGATTACTCTAGACGATGTAAGTCAAATAAAGCCTAATCAATGGGTCTGGCTCAAACTTGTGAATAATAATAATGATGATGTCATTGATGAGGAATTACATCCCTGCCAGCGTGAGCCTTCAATGGAAAACCTTATCGATATAGGCGTTCAAGTAAATGAATACCATGTTGTTGAATCTGTCAACGGCAATGTTGTAACGTTCAAAGAACCCATTATGCACGAGGTAAAAGAAAATTGGGGATGGATATTACAAGAATATCCACATTATGAAGAAGTGGGTATTGAAGATCTTACATTCATTGGACATGCTCGTGATAAGTTTAAACATCATGGCTCTTGGGAGGACGATGGAGCCTATAAACCCCTTAATTTGATGCGCTTGACAGATTCTTGGGTAAGACGAGTTAGATTTGAGAGTGTCAGCGAAGCACTCACTTTTGAACAATGTGCCAATACAAGTGCTTACGAGATTGAGATTTCTGGTAATCGTGGACACTCTGCGGTACGCGCACAAAACAGTACACGTGCATTCATAGGAAACGTATATGACCACTCTGATGGTTATTATGTAGAGCAAGATTATCAGACGCATTACGATGGTTTAGGTCAATATCATGCATGCGGCGTATCTAAACAAAGCATTGGATGTGTAATTTGGAACTGCGATTGGGGTAAAGATGCTTGCTTTGAAAGCCATGCCACACAGCCTCGCGCTACCCTTATTGATGTATGTAAAGGTGGATTTATGCCTAGAAGAATGGGAGGAGATAAGACCCAATTGCCTAATCACTTAGACGATTTAGTGATTTGGAACTTTGAATCAAAGGAAACTCAGACCAAGGATTTTGGTACCTTTAATTGGTGGAACTATGGTAAAACATGGGTAAAAGTAATGCCGCCAATGGTCGTTGGATTCCATGGACATCTTATCACCTTTGCTGAAGACCAAATGAAATGTAACGAAAGCTATGGCACAGCTGTTAATCCTCGCTCGCTATACTTAGCTCAATTGGAGCGCCGTCTAGGTAAAGACAACGTATGGATGAAGCAAATCACCACTGGTATAGAGACACCTCAAATATTCAGACCAACCGAAGAGTTGAATAAAGGTATCTACACACTGAAGGGAGAAAAACTGAATGTAGATGCCAAACAACTACCACAGGGTATCTATATCATCAATGGAAAGAAGACCTTAATTCACTAATAATCGTGTAGCATTACATAAATACATGATTCTAACAATCAAGAACTGACATGAAAAATATTATTAAATATTCGCTTCTTACCTTGATGCTACTCTGTAGTATATCAAGCAAAGCTTATACAGAAAGGAATTTGCTAGAGCGTCAAATCTCTAAAGAAGCATTGAAAGAAGCACTTGTAATGAACCAAAAGTGGGTTCCTTATCCAACTTATAGTGATAGAGCAGGATGGGATAAACTCTTCGGTGCATCCAAAGAGGCTGCCATCAAGCGCGGCAAACGCTATCTCAATTATGAATGGCGAGTTATAAAGGCAACCGATTACCTAGAATACAGCAAGACAGGCAACCGTAGCGCTATGCAAGAACCAAACACTAGCAATAACTCTGCTATCTCCGCTTTGATGATAGCAGAACTTGCTGAGGGCAAGGGTCGCTTCATACCCCAACTCATCAATGGTGTATACTTCACCTGCGAACGGGCTTCGTGGGTACTTTCAGCCCATTTGAGCAGTCTACAAAAGTCACATTCTCCTCTTCCATCCATCGATGAAGAAATTATAGACCTTGGTAGTGGCGAGGTAGGAGCCATGATGTCGTGGATTTATCACTTCTTCCACAGCGAGTTTGATAAGGTGGATAAGACGATAGCCCCACGCTTGAAGTATGAGATTATACAACGCCAATTGCTTCCATTCATCCACAATAACGACTTATGGTGGATGGCTCGTAATTATAAGAAAGGAAGCCTACTCAACAATTGGACCCCTTGGTGCAACTTCAATGTGCTCCAAAGCTACATGTTAATAGAAAACGACCGTGACAAACTGGCCAATGCTGTATACTTAACAATAGAGTCTGTAGACAAATTCCTCAACTATATCAAACAAGACGGAGCCTGTGAAGAAGGCCCATCTTATTGGGGGCATGCTTCCGGAAAGTTCTTTGATTACATCGAACTACTCCGTATGAGTACCGGTGGAAAGCTAGATGTGACGCACGAACCAATGGTGCGTAACATGGGCGAGTATATCGTTCGAAGCTACGTAGGTAATGATTATGTCGTCAACTTTGCCGATGCATCAGCCAAAGCCGACTTAGCTTACATTCCAACAGTCTTCCGCTATGGTAAAGGTGTAGGCAGCCAGCTCATGGAAAAGTTCGCAGCTTACCTTGATAAGAAGAGCACAAAGACCGAAGAACAAGGTCGCTACCTTTCTTCAGGCACCGATGTTTACCGCATGTTGGCTACACTTTCCATCAAGGAAGAGTTGAAAGCTACTGAGGGAACACTCAACCATCCAGCCTATACGTGGTATCCCGAAACCGAATTTTGCTACCTAACAAACAAGAACAAGATGTTCCTTGCCATGAAAGGTGGCTTTAACAACGAGAGTCATAACCACAATGATGTAGGTACATTCTCTTTCTATATCAACTCTACTCCAATTTTTATTGATGCCGGAGTGGGTACCTATACCAAACAGACTTTCAGTAGCGAGCGCTACAATATTTGGACTATGCAGAGCAACTACCATAATCTCCCGTTGATTAATGGTGTTCCTCAACATAATGGCACTCAATACAAAGCAACAAACACAGTCTTCAATGCCAAACAAATGCAGTTCAATATAGATATTGCTAAAGCTTATCCAGCTACAGCAGGCGTTAAAACTTGGAACCGCACGTATAAACTTCTGAAGGATAAAGTAATCATCACCGATGCTTTTGAGCTGTCAAATGCAACCGTAGCTAATGAAATCAACTTCATGACATGGGGACAGGTAAACATTTCTAAAGCCGGTATCGTAAGTGTTTCTGTCAAAGGACAAAAGGCTTTTCTGCATTATGATGCCAATATTTTCAGCCCATCAATAGAGACCGTTACCCTTACCGACAAGCGACTCTCTAATGTTTGGGGCAACGAAATATTTAGAGTGACACTCAAAGCAAAAACGGTTATGAATAAAGGAAAATATAATTTCACCATTACTCAATAATAAATCATACCTTATTGATACAATGAATGACAATTATACAAATCTTTAATATATCTATCTTATGAAAAAAATCTACCTGTTAACACTAACATTGTTATCCATCTGTATGGCCAGCATGGCTCAACAGAAATGGGATTTTCTCACATTATCAGCAAATGATGAAGCGAACCTCACTGCAGATTGGTCATTTTCCGATCCCTATTATTATAACACAAGCACTAGTGGAAAGGGCATATACGTAGGCCGCTATTCAAAAAAGGGTAAAGACTATAGTCCATACTTCAATGTAGCAGATTCTGCAGCCAAATATTCTAGCACTGTCGAAGCTAACGGTGTAGAACTCGAAATGACTAAAGGATTGAAATTTGGATTTGCAAATGAGGGTAGTAGACGCTTCCAAGGAAATAATAACAAAGCTTTCCGTATTTACAAAGGGAAAAAAGGCTACGGCATTTACCCACAAATGCCAGGTGCATTCTTCGTTATTCCAAACGTCGCAGTGGGCGATACTGTCATCGTCGTAAGCCGTCCCGGTGGTAAAGATGGTCGTGGACTAACATCAGAAAACCTTACGATTTTAAGTGGTTTTGAATCTACTATAGAACCTAATAATGTCCTCAACAAGGGTGTTTCCAAAGTTAATGGTAACGTTTTAATTGGCTCTATAGGAAAGACCAGTATTTTGTTGAGCGTTGAAGTCAAGAAACCTACAACCGACATCAGCCAATTACGCACTTCCGTAATTGGTCGACCGGAAAATATCTACAATCTAAATGGACAGTTTGTTGGAACAGATTTAAATAAACTTCCTCAAGGTGTATATATACAATACGGCAAGAAAGTCATTAAAAAATAATTATTAAGTATCATCAATATGATTCTCGAACAAATTTCCAGCTACATCATCAGCCTTGGCGCAAGCGTCATGATGCCTATTCTTTTCACGATTATAGGCATCTGTATCGGTTTGCGTCCGGGAAAATCTCTACAATCCGGCCTCTATGTGGGAGTCGGATTTGTTGGTCTTGGTATCGTTACCGGACTGCTCACCAGTAATTTCGACGTTCCATTGAAATCGATTGCCAGTATCTACAACCTCCAGTTAGGTGTCTTCGATATGGGTTGGCCGGCAGCAGCTAGCGTGGCTTACAACACCGCAGTGGGAGCTCTCGTCATCCCTGTATGCCTAGGCGTTAATCTCTTGATGCTACTCACTAAGACCACCCGTACCGTTAATATCGACCTTTGGAACTATTGGCACTTTGCATTTATTGGTGCTGTGGTCTACTTTGTCATGGGCGAGAGCTTGTTGTGGGGCTACTTTGCCGCCATCATCTGCTATATCATCACCATGGTTATGGCAGATTTGACAGCCAATAACTTCCAAAAATATTATGGCAATCTCGATGGTATCTCCATCCCACAACCTTTCTGTCAGAGTTTTGTACCCTTTGCATTGGTTATCAACAAACTCTTAGACAAGATACCGGGATTCAGCCGCCTCGACATTGATGCCGAGGGATTGAAGAAGAAGTTTGGTGTGTTGGGAGAACCACTTGTACTCGGAGTCATCGTCGGAGTACTCATCGGCTACCTCGCACAATCCGATGTAAAAGGCATCCTCACACTGGGTATCATCATGGGAGCGGTAATGGAGTTGATTCCACGCATCACTCGCTTGTTCATAGATGGTCTCTTACCTATCTCTGAGAAAACCAAAACGCTCGTAGAAAAGAAGTTCAACGGCCGACAAGTAAATATCGGTATGAGTCCGGCATTGGTCATCGGACATCCCACAACCCTCGTTGTGAGCTTGCTCCTCATCCCTACCGTACTCTTCCTCGCAGTCATTTTACCCGGCAATCAATTCCTTCCCTTGGCGTCATTAGCCGGTATGTTCTACTTATTCCCAATGGTTCTACCTATTACTAAAGGTAATGTTGTCAAAACATTCATCATTGGCTTGGTGGCACTCACCGTCGGTCTATACTTCGTTACCGACATGGCACCCGACTTCACCATCGCAGCCAATGCCGTATATGCTGCCACACAAGATGCCGCAGCCAAAATTCCAGAAGGCTTTGCAGGCGGTGCTCTCGACTTCGCTTCTTCGCTATTTGGCTGGTGTATCTACAAACTTACATGCCATACAGCCTATATCGGGGCAGCAATATTAGTTATTATTGCTGTCGTTTTGATGTTTATCAACAGACGTAGAATCCTACAAGAAGAGAAAGAATCAGTCAGTAAATCCAATTAATCAATTATAAAATTATGAAGAAAACATTCCTATTACTCTCGTTCGCTTTCATGGCTATCACCCTGATGGCGCAAAATAGCTATACCCACTATGAGGTAAGATATGCCAATCATCCAGAAGATGCCAAGCATTATGATACTCAACGCCTACGCAAGGAGTTCCTTATACAAAAGGTTTTTGCTCCCGGCGAGGTGAACTGGGTGTACTCTATGTACGACAGATTCCTTATTGGTGGAGCTGAGCCCACTGCTACTCCACTGAAACTAGAATCTATCGCCCCACTCCGCACGCAACACTTCCTCGACAATCGCGAGATGGGTATCATCAATATTGGTGGCGAAGGTACCGTCACAGTCGACGGAAAGGCCTATCAGCTAGGCTTCAAAGAGGCACTATATATCGGTCGTGGCGCTCAAGAAATAACCCTCACTTCTAAGAATGCAGCCTCTCCGGCTAAGTTCTATATCAACAGTGCACCTGCCCACACAGCTTATCCCGTGCGTAAAGTGACGTTGAAAGAAGCCAAGATTATCAAAGCCGGTTCTTTGGCCGGTTCAAACGACCGTGTCATCAATCAATTAATTATCGACGGTGTAGCCGGAGTTCGCACCTGCCAGTTGCAGATGGGACTCACAGAATTGAAGACCGGATCCGTTTGGAACACCATGCCTGCCCACACACACTTGCGCCGTATGGAGACCTACTTGTATTTCCAAGTACCTCAAGACCAAATGATTTGCCATCTCATGGGTGAACCACAGGAAACACGTCCTATGTGGATGAGCAACGAACAGGCCGTTATTTCTCCGCAATGGAGTATCCACTGTGCTGCCGGAACAAGTAATTACAGCTTCATCTGGGGTATGGCTGGTGAGAATCTTGACTATGGCGACATGCAGGTAATCAAGACGAACGACCTGAAATAAATGTTTTATCAGAATTTGAAACCTAACAATCAATCGTTATATGGACACATTTTCAAAAAACTTCTCCCTTGAGGGGAAAGTAGCTTTGATTACAGGAGCAGCCTACGGAATAGGATTTGCCATTGCTGAAGCATATTATAAGGCAGGAGCTAAGATCGCTTTCAACTGCCGCAGTCAAGAACATCTAGACCGTGCATTGGCCGATTATGCAGCCAAAGGCATCGAAGTAAAAGGATATATCGCCGACGTGACCGACGAAGAGCAGGTACGTGAACTCGTAGCAAACGTTGAACATGAGCTAGGAACCATCGATATATTGGTCAACAATGCCGGTATCATCAAGCGCATCCCTATGGAAGAGATGTCGGTAGAAGACTTCCGACAAGTGGTAGACATCGATCTCAATGCTCCATTCATCGTGAGTAAAGCCGTCATTCCGGGCATGAAGAAGAAAGGTGCAGGCAAGATTATCAATATTTGTTCAATGATGAGCGAGCTTGGACGAGAGACCGTATCGGCTTACGCAGCTGCCAAAGGCGGATTAAAGATGCTTACCCGCAATATCTGTTCGGAGTTCGGAGAGCACAATATCCAATGCAACGGTATCGGTCCGGGCTATATCGCCACCCAACAGACAGCACCTTTGCGCGAACGCCAAGCTGATGGAAGCCGTCATCCTTTTGATAGTTTTATCATCAGTAAGACTCCGGCTGCACGCTGGGGAACTCCCGAAGACCTCATGGGTCCCGCTGTCTTCCTTGCATCCAACGCCAGCGACTTCGTCAATGGACACATTTTGTATGTAGACGGTGGCATCCTCGCTTACATCGGTAAGCAACCATAAAATTGTCATCAACGTTTTTTTAAGATTAGGTATACAATTGAGAGGGCTGATTCTATGTGATATAGAGTCAGCCCTTATTATTTTCCGGTCTCCTAAGACAATGGTATCAAAAAGCCCGATTGCCATCTAATATCTCTTTTCCTCGCTTTTTCCTGTTGGCTATACACTCCGCCTCAACCATCGACTCATCATCATGTATCAAGAATACGATTTGCTTGTGAATCCGACATGTGTATCCCTACAATCAAGAACTGTCCGAAGGACAACCCATACATAGCCGGTGGTTAAAGCGATAGCGTAAACCTCCGGAAAAAGGACAAAATACATGTCTGAGTCTGAAAGACTCCCCATATCAAGATGATACCATATATTAAATATAGACACGGGTAGTCTTATCAGATTGGAACTTTGACTCACAAACAAGCCGGAGACTATCTTCGCTTTCGCTCAACAGTCTCCGGCTATGAATGGGTAGCCCTCCGGGCTATTGTTACTACAATTTGATTCTACAAACGCAATTTCTATAATCCCTATTTATTCTTGAGTTTCTTCACGATTCCTTTGGAATACCAAGGATCATCCACCTCTTTCAATAACTGCGTCATGCGCTTAAACAACTTCTTATAAACAGCTTTATGCGCATTTACATCCAAATTATGCTGCTGATAAGGGTCGTTTTGGTCGTCGAAGAACAATGTTTGTTTCACTCTGTACTTCTTATCTATAAAGATAGCCAGCGTATATTGCGCCGTCTTGATGCCTCGTGCCGATGGGAAATAGTCTATTGTCTTGCCCGCAGCATCTTTCTCCCCATTCACATTTTGGATATAGAGAGCTGCATCCGGACGCTTAGCTTTCAAGTTCTCATGACTGAGCAGATCCGAATAATCGCGCCCTTGAACCGTTGATGGAATATCTTTTCCAAGTCCGGCTAAACCCAATACTGTGGGCATAATATCTGGAGAAGACATCAACAATGGGTCTACACGTGGAGTGAGATGTCCCGGATAACGCACGATAAACGGAATGTTCATCGCCTCTGTATACGGTGAATTCTTGGGGTCGTCGGTATTCTGACTACACATGGTCTCTCCGTGGTCTGATGAGAAGATGACAATAGTATTCTTATCAAGCCCAGCTTCCTTCAACGCATCGAGTATCATACCGAACGCACGGTCTACGCCCGACACCGAAGCAAAGTAATATGCTGCCGATTTTACCTTATCCATATTTAGATTTGCATTCGGTCGAATGAGCAAACTATCTATCGGTTTGTTGGCATAGAGTGCATAGTCTTCGGGCATACAGTCGTCCATTGAGCGATAAGGACTGTGAGGCGGGTTCATCGCAACCATCATAAAGAAAGGTTTCTTCGTGTCTCTTACATTGGCTTGATTGCGAATATAGGCTGCAGCCACCTTGGCTTCGTGTATCGGTGACCACTCATGTGGCTCATGTTTCACGCCTTTATTATCCCAATAATGGGGATTCTTATGCTGGTCAAACGTTCCGTAAGAATACCAATAGTTGAATCCGTGGCGGCGCTCTACGGGCGTAAAGGCATCCCACACAGGGTTCGCATCTTGTACATACTGCCCGGGACGATCTGGATCATTCCTCTCCGGACGATCGGTATGCAGCTTTCCGATATAGGCACAATCGTATCCATTGCTACTGAACACGTCGCCTATACAGGTCGTCGACTCGCGAATATAACTATTCGGACGGTCGGAATTGCAATTGAGCGATACACCACTGCGATTTGGATACATGCCCGTTAAAAGACTACCACGGTGCGGACTACTCAAAGGGAAATTGCTTTGAGCCGATGTGAGTACCACCGATTCTCGCGCAAAACGGTCGATATGCGGTGTATGCGTGGGGTCGGCTTTGAAGTTAACATTGTCTCTAAAGCCTTCTTGCGACCAGAAGTTCAGCGCACAATTACGTAATTGGTCGGGAAATACATAGATTACATTGGGGCGATTGTCGGTCTGTGCGGCCGCACACAAAGTGTATGGTGCAAGCATCAGACCACATAATATTTTGTTTGTCTTATTCTTCATTGATAGGTTTATTTATTTAAAATCCATTCACAAGTATCAGATAGTTTTATCTTCTTATCTGCTCCAACAGCCTGAAGCGTATTTTGTCCATCTTGTAATGACACATGGAACCGGCATACATTCATGGAATCAGGACGCTGTGTAGCCACTTTCTTGCCATTGAGCGACAATGTTACCACCTTGCAATTAGAGAAAACGAGAACCTCGGTTTGGCGATGAGTGCGCTCTTTGGCACGCTTTCCGGCTATATAAACCATTGGTTCGGGATTCCAATTCGCTTTATAGAAAAAGTAAGCATCTTTCTTCGTCTTGCGATCGTGGGTTACCAATCCTTTATCATTGATACCTATGCGGTCGCCTTCGGTACGATGTGCTGCTCCGAAGTCAAACATATTCCACACAAACGTACCCCATACAAATGGACGATGAGAGAGAATATCCCAGTTAGCCATGTGGTAATAAGTCTGCCAATTCTCCGGATGCCACATACTCGTAGGTATCGGTTGCTTCAACGAATCTTGCTGTTGACGGATGCTTGCACCTGCTCCATACTCACTAATACCGATACATAATTTCGGATAGGTGGCATGCATCTTGTCCAAATAAGTGGCTAGTGACTTAGGAGTTGAACCATACCAGCCATCATAACGATTCCACGACATGACATCGGTGATGAAATTCATGTCACCATCTTGATTGCTCGCACAGGTAGTAGGACGTGTATGGTCTTCTTGATGAGCCAAAATATTCAACTCTTTCACATACTCCACGGGGTTATCACCGAAATATTTCAACTCGTTGAACAGTCCCCATACAAAGATACTAGGATGATTATAGTTCTGTCGAATCAACTCACGCAACTGCTGTTTTCCGTTATCTCGAAAAGCTTTGGTATCTACAAAGCCCTTATCGGCATATCCTCCGGGACCTACAAAGGGTATCTCTGCCCATGCCAAAATGCCAGTCTTATCCATCATATCATAGGTATAAGTAGACTGTGGATAATGAGCTAAGCGCACAGCATTGACACCCATCTCGCGCATAAGAGCCACATCTTCTTCTATATGCTGAGGAGTCAAGGCATTGCCAACAACCGCTCTTTCCTGATGACGGCATACACCATGTAAAGGCAAATGTCTGCCATTGAGGAAGAATCCTTGGTTAGCAACAAAATAATAACTGCGAATACCTAATGGTTGTTCTACTTCATCTATCTTTCGCTGACCATCCCATAGCGAAATATTAACCCGATACATAAATGGATTGGAGCAACCATTCCATAGTCGGGGCTTATTGATAGTAAAGGGAATATCGAGTGTTTGCAAGTCGGTTTTGGCTGCAATATCCACCGATTTTGTTTCCTTCAAAATCTCTTTCAAACCATCAGAGACGGTCAAGCGCACTTGAGCCTTGCTGATTTCAGCGCTTGAATTGGAGAGAACTACGCGTGCATTGACATGAGCCGAGGCTGCACTGACATGCTCTTGCTGGAGATATACACCCGGCGAGGCATGGTCTAGAGGCGAGATACAAGTCTTCTCGGTCAACAACAACGACACTCCACGATAGATACCACCATAGAAGTTGAAGTCGCCCACCAGTGGCATCACACTCAAATCTTCAGCATTGTTCACACGAACGAGGACTGTATTATCCTTTCCGTAGTCAACCTTATCGGTCAACTCGAAGATAAAGGCCGTATAACCACCGCGATGTTCGCCCAAGAACTTGCCATTAATAAAGACGTGAGCCACACTGTTTGCTCCTTCAAAACGGATGAACAAGCGCTTGCTACTCCACTCTTGAGGAATAAAAAACTTCTTGGTATAGTTGCCGATACCACGTTTATAGTCGGGCTTACCACTCAAAGCATCTGTGGCATTCCACGTATGTGGGAGATCAACCAATGTTCCACTCCCCTTTTGTACCTGATGAGAGAAGCGGAATTGCCACTTTTCGTTTAAGGATTGATAACTACGTTGCGCCTGTATCGGAACAGAATAGCACAACAATACACCAAACAATACAATGCTGCAAAGGCTCTGCAGGGCTGCTGCAAAGCCTTCGCTACGATGCAGCAAGGCCTTGGCAGCCATGCTGCCTCGGCTTTGCAATAAAGTTCTATCATCTATATTCATATCTTACCAATCGGGATTCTGCGTCAAAGCAGAGTTCTTTTCTCTCTCAGGTCCGGGAATAGGCCAGAGATAATCTCTCGATTTTACAGAACGGGTATAACGATATTTTCCTGTAATGTCGCTTTCTTTACGACCATCGAGTTCTTCAAGTGTCTTCCAACGCTTCATATCGCTGAAACTCAAACCTTCTCCAGCGAACTCAACGGCACGCTCATGACGAATACGCTTGAAGACTTCTTCCTTCGTAGTAGCTTTCAAATAGTCAGGACCACTATTGATTCCAGGCATCTTAACACTAGGACGATTACGTACTTCATTGATAAGTTTCACGGCCTCATCCTGCTGTCCGAGTTCATTCAGGCACTCAGCCTGCATCAACAAAACATCGGCATAACGAATCAATGGGAAGTTGATAGGTGTATGTTGACGGTTGTTGATAGCACCACCCATATTACCTTCGGGTACGAACTTACGCCAAAGATATGTCTCATAGTTCTGATTTGGACGGATATAACCATTACCGCTGTTAATACCGGTAGCTATGATAAATTCGCAATCTTCGGGTGCATTGGCATACCAACCAGCATAGCGCGTATAAGGTAAGATAACTGTTGCCATCATACGTGGATCACGCTGCTTATACATCTCAAGCAATTTATCCTTGGCTGCCGGGTATTTTACAACCTTACCATCCTTCAGAGTTGCGCGGAATGTAGCAATTTTCACCTTATTATCTTTCGTGATTCCGGGGAATAACTTCTCCATATCAAAAGGCTCACCAGTCTTATATTCGTACGAATCTACGAAATACGGAGAAACCATCACATTATTCCAGCAGCTTCCGAAGGTTTCACGAGAACCCATATAGAATGCCATCGGCATACCATGATCGGTACCAACTCCACCCATATTCTGAACTGCAAATATCATCTCAGAGCTTTCGTCACCACCCGGTTTGAACAATCCTGCATAGTCATCGTACAATGCATAGAGTTTACTATCGATGACTTTCTTGAAGTTTTCGGATGCTTTGGTATAGTCTTTTGCATAAAGATACACCTTACCCATCAAAGCAACAGCCGCATATTTAGTTGCGCGTCCCATGTCAGATTTGCCCCACTTCTCCGGTAAACCGTTTGAAGCTTCGGTTAAGTCATCCAATATAAACTTACGAACTTCGTCCATCGAGTTACGTGGCTTCTTCATATCGCTGTAGCTATCGGTAATAACGAGCGTCTCATCATAGATAGGCACTTCACCAAAGAAGTCCATCAAGGTGAAATAATACAATGCACGCATGAACTTAGCTTCCGCCTTATACTGCTTCTTCAAGTCGTCTGACATGTTAGCCTTGTCCACATTCTGCAACACATTGTTTGCTCTTGCAACACCTTCGTACAGATATGTCCACTTATTGAGAATCCAATTGTTGTTCACATCATACCTACCGGTTTGGAAATTCTGGTAAGCATACACACCATACCCCATAGATATACCACCCAAACCATCCATAGCAAAGTGCATTCCGAACGCATGGTCGTTTTGCATGTTGCTATATACGGCCATCATAGCCTCTTTTGTCTGCTCTTCATTCTGGTAGAATTGAGAAGCATTCATTTGGTCTGCCGGTACACGTCCGAGGTCATAGCATCCCGACAACGTTAGGATAAGGGGCAGACCTAGTATAATAGAATAAATCTTTTTCATGTTCTTAGAATTTATTAGAATGATAAGTTGATACCAAGTACAGCCTGCTTCATAGAAGGATAAGCCATTCCGCTGACTTCAGGATCGAATCCTCTGTAGTTGGTGAAAGTAAAGAAGTTCTCTAAACTGCCATAGAAGCGCAGACGTTCGAGACCGATCTTTCTGGTCAACTTCTGATTAATGGTATAACCCAACTGGATATTTCGAATCTTAACGAAGCTCTTATTCTCAAGGAAGAAGTCGCTTGTCTGGATATTACGACGGTCTTGGTACTCCAAAAGACGTGGGTATGTGGCATCAGTACGGCCTTCTGTCCAACGTCCCTTAACAACATCACTGTTCAACTGATAGCCGATACGTACACTAGGAGTATTGTAAGCATCGTGTTGCCAGAATACTTTTGCACCCATAGCTCCCTGAATCAAGGCAGAGAAATCGAATCCCTTCCAAGATGCATTCAAATTAAGACCGAAGAGGAACTTGGGATTTGGACCATCGCTGACGATTTCTTTATCTTGGTTATCGATAATTCCATCACCATTAACATCCTTATAAAGGAGGTCTCCCTTTTGGGGTGTACCGAATGCAGCAAACGGATTTTTCTTTTTACCATTTTCGTCTACCGGTGCATTATCTATCATCTGCTGTACCAACTTCATGTCTTCATCGGTCTGTAACAGACGGTCTACACGCAACAAATACTGTGAATTAATGCTGTGACCTTCCCAAATTAGGTTGGCACCGCTGATAGATTGACCACCTTTATCAGTACCCTTAAACTTATCAACATTGTTGGTGACATAGGTAAGGTTACCTGTGATACCGTATGTGAAATCATTAATATGGTCTTGCCAACCCAATGTTAACTCTAAACCCTTATTGGTAACGATGGCACTATTGGTCTTTGGAAGAGACGTAATACCATGTACGTTGGGTGCAGGTAGATTAATCAAGATGTCGGTTGTGCGCTTATTAAAGTAGTCAATAGTACCGGTAAGACGGTTATTGAAGAAACCAAAGTCCAAACCAATGTCGAATACCTTTGTCGTTTCCCATGTCAATAGCGGATTAGCAAGTGCCTTCATGGCCATACCTGTAACCATTGAATTACCTAATACATAGTTGTAACCACCGGCATTACTTGTATAAAGCGACTGAGAATCGTAGTTTCCGACAGCGTTATTACCCAAAGAACCGTATGAAACACGGAGCTTCAAGTTGCTCAAATAAGTGCTGGAAGCAGCTTCCATAAACTTTTCTTGATCAATACGCCATGCAGCAGAAGCTGAAGGGAAGTATCCCCAACGCTTGTTAGACTGGAATCGAGAAGAACCATCGGCACGAAGATTAAACTCAAAAAGATACTTATCTTGCCAGTTTAAATTCAAACGACTGAAGTAAGAGCGCATCGCCCACTCGGTCTTATTACCTCCGGCGCTGGCTTGACCGGTCGCTCCATCGAGTGCATCCATGCTCAAATCAATCAAGTCTTGCTTTGAAACATTGAAGTGTTTACTTCTATATAGCTCTTGGCTGGCACCCAACATCACATTGAAAGACAGTTGGTTCTTGAACAACTTATTCTCATAACGCAACACAGCATCATTGAAATAGCGCTCTGTTTTACCGTCATAATTATAATAAGAATATCTAGACTTAGTGGTAGCAGTAACCTTTTCGGTTTGGAAATTCCAACTCTCTAACAATACAGGCTTGCGCGAAATTTCTTGGTCTACTAGCTCGTATGAATAGCTCAATGCAAGAGACAAGCCCGTCATCGGCTTCAAGGTAGCAGTGAAACGAGGGTGGAAATTATTCTTACGATTGTTTCCTGTCCACTTGAAAGCGCGTACCAAAGGGTTATTATTAGCACACTGAGCAGCGTCTTGCTCATTGTTCATGGCACCAAAACGACCATCAGGAGCACGGAAAACCATACCCGGTGTGGTGGCTGATGTATACTTAAAGACATTATCAATCTCATTATTACCCGGTTCCATATCCGATACATAACCGTTAATATGCATACCGATATTCAACCATTTAGTCACGTCGGCATCCAAGTTCAGACGTCCGCTGTACTTCTTAAAGCCCGCATTGTACATGACACCCGGATTATTCAGATAGCCAAATGAGCCATAGAAACGAATTTTCTCAGAACCTCCGGATACAGAAATGGCATGATTGGTAGAAGCAGCTGTCTTAAACGTCTCATCAATCCAGTTGGTATTAGGATACTTCAATGGATCCTTACCACCATCATTGCGCCAAGCATCAATCACGTCTTGGGTAAATGGTTCAGACTTTTTACTGTTCTTATAACCTTCATTGATGATTCCCATGTAGTCGGCATAGTTTGATACAGGGGTCAATGTCTTACGAATTGACTCAAAAGACACATAGCCATTGTAGTCAACAGTAAGTTTACCGCGCTTACCAGACTTCGTAGTAATAAGGATAACACCATTAGCTGCACGCGAACCATAGATGGCAGAAGAAGCTGCATCTTTCAATACTGATACCGATTCTATATCCTGTGGATTCACAGTATTGATACCGGCTTCGGTTCCATCAATAATAATAAGAGGTGCAGAACTATTCAACGTACCCTGACCACGAACCAAAATAGAAGCGTTGTCGTTACCCGGCTGGTTGTTGTTTGACATCACCGACACACCGGCAGCGACTCCGGCCAAAGCTTGAGAAACATTCGTGATAGGACGACTCTTAGCCATTTCGGCTACATTGACAGCAGAAACAGAACCTGTCATGTTCACTTTCTTCTGCGTACCATAACCTACTACCACTACCTCATTCAAGGTTTGACGATCTTCTTCCAATACAATATTAATACTCTCACGTCCACCTACCTTCACTTCCTTGGTGAGATAGCCTACACTGGATACCACCAATACGGCATTAGGAGATGATACACGAATAGAGAATTTACCATCTAAATCAGAGATTACGCCATTGGATGTTCCCTTTTCTAGAATTGTCGCCCCAATCATTGGGCCGGAAGCATCTGTCAAAGTTCCCTTAACCGTAACGGTCTTCTGCATAGGAGACTGAATAACAGCAGTATTGAAGGTGGGAATAGCCCCCCCTGCAAACATTGTAACAGACGGAAAGGCCATTACAGAACCAAGGCACAATCGTCGTAAAAATGAATTGGTCATGAATAAATCCATAGACTATAAATTATTTAGGTTAGTGTTATTTCATCGATAATTATGGTTGCAAATATATAAAATATGCAGAAAATGAAAGTCCAAAATCGTACAAACAATGTACAAAATCGTATTTTTCCTATTCATTATACGATAATTCCCAGCACGAAGAATAGCCGTCATCGTTGACAACCATAAGGAAACCAAACGACGAATCTTATGAATATCAAATAATTCTATAATAAGAAAAAGGCTGAAAGAGGACTGATAATTACATAATGGATTAATTATCATACTTGAACTGCGGAGAGAATAGGATTCGAACCTACGAAACCCTTTAGGGGTTTACACGCTTTCCAGGCGTGCCTCTTCAACCACTCGAGCACCTCTCCTTGTATTATAAAGCGGTGCAAAAGTATTACTTTTTTAGCGATTTCCGGCATATAACGAGCTAAAAAGTAGATAGTAACATTAGGTTTGAGAGTTTTTAACATAAATAAGTGTTCTAATTCACACCTATAACTTATCACTTCTCACTCCTAACTCACCACTCTCCACCCAAGAACTCGTCTACTTGTTTACTCGTTAACTCATCTACTATCAAACTGCAGGGGCAAGGCAGTATTCCTGCCACAGCCAAACAGCGATACTGCATAGGCAGAACAGCAAGGCTGCCGAGGCTCTGCACCAAAGCGTTAATAATGGTTAAGTTAGTCTATTCCATTTTCTTTATATCCCCATCTCTCATCTTTTTTACTAACTTTGCCTATTATTACTAGTTTAAAACATCAGCTAATGAAAAAGATTTTCACTGCCATCATGTTATGTTTGTCACTAGGCATGCAAGCGCAAACCGTCGTAGAAAATGCTAAACAGCAACTAGAAGAAGCCAAAAAGGCTCAAAAAATAGCTAAACAAGCCATCAAAGAAGCTAAGAAAGCAGCTAAGCTGCAAAAGAAATTGGCTAAAATAAAAGCAGAAACAGGAGAGTCTACACCTACAAAAACAATACCGGCTACCCCATTAACACCGGCTCAAAAGACTGTAATACCGGCTACAAAAATAGAAAAACCAGTTACACAGCCAACCGATGAGGGCACAATGAAGAAAACTACCAGTGATGTCAAGAGAGGGTGGATAGTACCTACAGCTCCTACCAAAGCCGTAGATAAGAAGAAAGAAACAGCTGTTGCTGCACAGCAAGCAGAAGCACAAAGCTATCTGATAGGCGCAGTTCCTGAAGTAGATGGCAAGGTGGTGTTTGAGACAGAACTTGAAGCAAACGGTAAAAGTGCCAAGGAAATCTATCAATTGCTATACGAAAGAATGCAAGAATTGATGACAGAAGATGGCCAAATAGACAGTCGTATGGCTCTTGTCAATGAAGATGAGAATGTGATTGCAGGCAAATTCAAGGAATGGATGGTCTTCAGCAACAACTTCCTTTCGGTAGACAGAACCGAATTCAACTACATATTGGTTGCCAAATGCGAAGATGGACGCGCCCACATCTCAATGGAACGCATGAACTATTCGTATGAGGCCGACCGCCCGACAGGTTTCAAATCGTCGGCCGAAGACTTGATTACAGACAAGAAGTGTCTAAACAAGGCCGGTACAAAGCTTGTCAAACTGACCGGAAAGTTCAGAAGAGGCACCATAGACCGCAAGAATGAGATTTTCACAGTATTAGCAGGAGCATTAAGATAAAAAGAGACAAGTATGACACAGGATAATAAGGAACACACGACAGAAGAGCAAATAGCTGTCAGACCCAAGCATCGTATGGAGCGTATCGACACAAGAGATTCTCTATTCAAGTTGAGAAACATACTCAACATCTGCTTCATGGTACTAGCCATCATCGGTGTTTGCATGTATCTCTTCACGATGCAGAAAAACATTGCCATCATTGTCATGTTGGCAGGCGTAGTGATTAAGTTCATTGAGGTCGCATTACGAATGTTCCATAAATGAGAAAAATATTCATCACACTATGTCTATTGTGCGTCTCGGGAGTCGCACTAGCACAGTTTGACGACAACGAATTCAACCAAATAGACGCTAGTGGAAACATCAGTACGAGGAATAAGAAGAATCAGGCTGACAGTCTTGGCAGCCACAAAGAGATTCCCAAAGGCATCAAAGTGTGGACGGTGGATTCGCGCTTTGGAGACATGCAGTCTGCCAAGTTGGATACCCTCTCCCACATGTACATGAATACCAACTTCACGACGGGATTAAGAGGCGAATACAATACCACAGGAAATCTTGGCGCACCACGCATCCATCGGGTATTTATAGACCGTCCCGAAATAGGACAGTTTATCTTTACGGCCCCCTACGACTTCTTCGTGATACCCGTAGACAAATTCCAATTTACCAACACCTTGTCTCCTTTCACCAATCTAACTTACAATACAGGCGGTGGGAAAATCAATGGTGAGGATCATTTTACTGCAAAATTCGGAGTCAATGCGGGCAAGAAATTGGGAGTAGGATTCAATTTGGACTATCTCTATGGACGCGGTTTTTATGCCAATCAGAGTACATCGCACTTTGGTTATACCATGTATGGCAGCTATATAGCCGACCGTTATCAGGCTCACTTGCTCTTTTCGACCAACCATCAAAAGGTGGCCGAGAACGGTGGTATCACCAACGACAACTATATCAAGCACCCGGAGAGTTTCACCGATAACTACTCCACCGACGAGATACCGACCGCCCTGTCTAAAAACTGGAATCGAAACGACAACCAACATATATTCTTCTCGCAGCGATATAACCTAGGATTCAACCGCAAGGTACCTATGAGCGAGGATGAAATCAAGGCACGCAAATTTGCTCTTGCATCGAAAAAAGAGCAAGAGCTAAGGAAAGCTAAAGAAAAAGAGGGACTTGCCGATGAACCTAAACGAAGAAGAAACGAAGAGGAAAAAGAACCCGTGACCTTTGCCGGACGACCAGACGACGCAAAGGTAATGGGCAATGAGCCTGTAAAAGAAGACCAAAACAGCGAGCGAATCAAGGTGAACGGACAACAACATGCAGACAGTTTGATAGCTGTAGCTAACAAGGCTAAAGAAGATACAACATGGTTGAAAAACGAATATGTGCCTGTAACGAGCTTCATCCATACCCTGCAATTCGACTATGCACGGCGCATCTATCAGGCCTATAATACACCGGAGAACTTCTACGCCAACACATACAAAGCCCAAGAGCGACTAGGGGGTGACTCCATCTACGATGCTACACGCCACTACGAGTTGAAGAACACATTCGCCATCTCGCTGTTAGAGGGATTCAACAAGTATGCCAAGGCAGGCTTGAAAGGTTTCTTGACAAGCGACATGCGCCACTTCACCCTACCCTCGGCCGAGGGTGTGGACACCTACAACGAGCATAATATCAGCGTGGGGGCACAGTTGAATAAGACCCAAGGGAAGATGTTGCACTACAATGCCGTGTTAGAGACGTGGTTGGCAGGTAAGGATGCAGGACAATTAAAGCTGGATGCCACGGCAGACCTGAACTTCAAATTTCTCGGAGATACGGTTCAACTCGCTGCATCGGGCTTCTTCCACCGCAACAACCCTACCTTCTATTATCGCCATTATCATGCCCGTCACTTCTGGTGG
Organism: Prevotella sp. DNF00663; assembly: GCF_001553265.1. Taxonomy (GTDB): domain Bacteria; phylum Bacteroidota; class Bacteroidia; order Bacteroidales; family Bacteroidaceae; genus Prevotella. The sequence goes on from NZ_KQ960601.1 coordinate 57,058, forward strand.
GACAACGATAACATGAGCAAGATACTGCATACAAGGTTACAAGGTGCGTTATCTATTAAAAAGACACGGACACTCTTGCGAGTATCTGCCGACAATCTGAAGAACTATACTTATTTCGCCCAAAGTTACACTGCAGGTGAAAATATGCGTACAGCCAATGCCGTGGCAGTGAAACAACACAGTGGTGCCATCAATGTATTAACAGCAGAACTGAGCCAAGATTTCACTTTCGGCCCGATAAATTGGGAGAGTGTCATCACATATCAGAAGTCGAGCAAAAGCGATGTACTCCCTCTCCCAACATTGAATGCTTATACCAACCTCTATCTGAGATTCAAGATAGCCCGTGTATTGAACTGTGACTTCGGAGCCGATGCCCGTTATTTCACTTCGTACTATGCTCCCGACTACAGTCCGGCACTTGGTCAATATGCCGTACAAACGAATACCAACACCACAGGCGAGGATAGCAGAGTGAAGATAGGCAACTACCCTATCGTAAACGTATATGCCAATTTCCACCTGAAACATACTCGATTCTTCGTGATGTACAGTCATGTAAACGCTGGAAGTGGTACGAGGAACTACTTCTTGACACCTCATCACCCACTGAACGGAAGCCTATTGAGATTCGGGGTTAGTTGGAACTTCTTCAATTAATCAATATACCGGAGTCAGTTTATCATGGAAGGACAGAACGGAATCAAGATAAATTCACTGAAAGCATGGATGTTGGCGTCGCGGCCAAAGACCTTGACGGGAGCAGCAGTTCCTATCATGGTGGCCATAGCTATGGCTGCTATGCACATGGAACAAGGGCTGTTCAGGACTGTACCTGCCATCCTTTGTCTGCTCTTCGCATTCACAATGCAAATCAATGCAAACTTCATCAACGATTATTTTGATTTTATCAGAGGTAATGACGATGATACCCGACTCGGTCCTCGAAGGGCTTGTGCGCAGGGATGGATAACACCTGAAGCCATGAAAAAGGGCTTAATCGTCACTACGCTCATAGCTTGTCTGATTGGATTACCTCTTATATGGTATGGCGGGATTGAGATGGTCGTCGTGGGATTGCTGTGTGTAGTCTTTTGTTTTCTATACACCACGAATCTTTCCTATATTGGTATGGGTGACATATTAGTACTTGTCTTTTTCGGCATCATACCGGTTTGCTGTACCTATTATCTGGTAACAACAGACATTACATGGCCAGTATTCATTGCCTCAATAGCCTGCGGACTTGTCATTGATACCCTGTTGCTCGTGAACAACTATCGCGATAGGAAGAACGACATGGCTGCCGGAAAGCACACATTGGTCACCATGATAGGTGAAAAGAATACCGAGTGGCTGTATTTGGCGTGTGGATGGGTAGCTGTAGCACTGAATATCATAGTACTATGGATGGTTGATGTCCATTTAGTAGCAATTGGTTTACCTGCTATTTACCTCATCATGCATACACGTACATGGCGCAAGATGGTAGAAATAAATCGTGGTAAGACCCTTAATCTCATTTTGGGACAAACGGCACGTAATATGTTTATATATGGTGTATTGACTTCCTTAAGTCTCCTATTATAATAATATGGTTATAGAAAACGTAGATTTGGAGTTGATGGAGTTTGTTGAGCAAAACATTCTCCCGCGCTATAATGAATTCGGAAGAAGTCATGGACTAGGTCATGTCAATCGGGTTATCAAAAATAGTTTGCTGCTTGCCAAAACCGTAGGAGCCAATATCAACATGTCGTATGCCATTGCTGCCTACCATGACTTGGGCATGAAGGGACCTCGCGCCATCCATCATATCACTGGAGGAAAGATACTTTTGGCCGATGCAAGACTCAAGAAATGGTTCTCACCGGAGCAAATCAAGATTATGAAAGAGGCCGTGGAAGACCACAGAGCAAGTGCCAGTCATGCACCACGAAGCATCTATGGCAAAATAGTAGCAGAGGCCGACCGCGATTTAGAACCCGATACAGTATTCACACGAGCTGTACAATTCGGACTGGAACAGCATCCGGAATTTGACAAGGAAGCACAATGGGAACGCTTCAAATCGCACATGCAGGAGAAGTACTCTGCCAGTGGGTACATCCATCTATGGATTAGGAATAGCCCGAACGAGAAGAATCTCAAGGAGATACGAGATATAATAGCCATTGAACCAGCTCTTAGAACGCAGTTCGACCGTATATACGACCAAGAGATTGCAGAGCAAAAACAAGCTTAACCCTCGTTTTTTGTTCTTCAATTTCAACGCTCAAAAAGTTTACAGGAAGTTTGGTCAATCTAAAAAAAAAGACTACTTTTGCACTCACATCTACACAGAGAGATGCAATCTGCATGTTGATGCCGATATGGCTCAGTTGGTAGAGCAATTCATTCGTAATGAATAGGTCCCCGGTTCGAGTCCGGGTATCGGCTCACAAGCGGTAATAGCTCAGTTGGTAGAGCGTTGGCTTCCCAAGCCAAAAGTCGCGAGTTCGAGTCTCGTTTACCGCTCTTCGTTGTTTATCAAGTAGTTACAAAGTTTTTGTAACAAGCAAAAATCCCTTGTTTTTATATATGTTTAAGCGCTGAAATGTCAAAATGAGGCATAATTATGCGTATTTATGTGGGCTGTAGTCTAAGATATAGTTTGGCTTTTTAGAACTTTATAGCAAGACTACTTTCAGCCACAGAAGCATGATGATCAAACTAAAAAAGGGACTCAGTTAATAAAACTGAGCCCCAAGAAGTAACTTTAACTTAATACATCACATATTAAAACCACTTACGTCTATAACAGGAGTACACCCACGGGAGTCTTGATTATTCCATGTGATAGTAATAGTCTTAGACTCCGACGGCATTAGATGAAAATAATTATCACTATAGATAACAGGTAGAATCTGTTCGCCATCATTTCCCTTAAGATTCAAGCGCACCATAAGTGCAGTGTTCTGCACCTTTAAGCCGATTTTTTGGCAAAAAACACGAGAAACATTTGCAGGTTAACGAAAAACGCATTACCTTTGCACTCGCTATTCAGAAATGCTCATTTCGCTGGATAGAGAATGCGCCCTTAGCTCAGTTGGTAGAGCAACTGACTCTTAATCAGTGGGTCTAGGGTTCGAGTCCCTAAGGGCGCACCACACAAAAGGCAGAGCAACGCGCCCTTAGCTCAGCTGGTAGAGCAACTGACTCTTAATCAGTGGGTCTAGGGTTCGAGTCCCTAAGGGCGCACAAGAGAGAAACATTTCGATGTTTCTCTTTTTTTATTCCCGTAAGTTTAATGTTTTTCCGAAGCGTATTTCTTCATCACACTGTAAGCATCATAGATACCTAGTTCACCGGCCTTGCTCAAATCAGCAAGCCCTTTCGACTTATTACCACTAAAGATATAAGTCAATCCACGATTGAAATAAGCTTCCGCAAGACTAGGATTCAGCGTAATGGCTTGTGTATATGTATCAATAGCATCATTATAATTACGCTGCATAGCATGTAGATTGGCAATGTCATAGATGACGAATGCATTTTTCTCTCCGGCCATTCCAGAAGCTCGTCGCAGGTCATCAAGCGACTTACCTAGAACAACTTTCAAATCATTCCCATTACTTTGAGCATAATTAGACATCATGGCTTGGCACACTCCACGCTGCCAATAGGCCAATACCGAGACCGAATCCATGGTCATATAATCGTTAATATCGTTCAAAGCTTCCGAAAAATTGTGCGTACTTGCGTGGGCTACAGCACGTTGAAAAAGCAAAGTGGCTACCTGATTGTAATTCTTGATATCAGAGATTCGCGTCGTCAAGCTATCAATAGCGACAAAATACCGACGCGACTGTTCCTGCGTCAACGCATTGGACTTGCAAGAAATATATACCGGCAAAGTTGGACGAATCGTTCGATTGAATGTCTCCACATCGCGATCAACCAATTGATAGCTGTTAATACCATTCTTATAAGGCATATAAGACAGCAAGAACATCGGCATATACTCTACTTCCACATTTCTATCTTGTACGTTTCCACGATATTCATTCTTATATTCCGGTGTCGTCACCTCATTGTCTTGAACCACCCATTGGTCGTACTTCTCAACGTCAATATCGCTCATTTTGCGTACTTGACGAAGTTTACTACGCGACCAACGTTGCTGGATACCCACGTGTTTATCCATCTGTCGCTTCAATACCCTAAACTCATCTAGTTCCGCTTTGGCCGTCATACCGAGTCTACGATAACAGTTGGCACGACTCGTCAAACCATTCCAAAAGTTTGGGAACTTCTCTATTACCCGCGAATAATCTCGAATAGCAGCCCGATAATCACCCGTTCGGTCCAATAGGATTGCACGATTATAAAGCGCCAATAAATTATCGGGCTCCAAACCAAGCACATAATTAAAATCTTCTATAGCACGGTTATCATCTCCCAATGTCTGTCTGAGCAATCCGCGGTTGTAATGTGCAATAAAATTATTACCATTCATGCTGATTGCACGGTCGTAATCCTCCATTGCTTGACGCAATTTATTGAGATTGACGCGTGTCATTGCACGGTAAGTATAGTTGTTGACAACCTTCGGAGTATAATGAATAGCACTGGAGAAAGCCTTCTCTGCCGCAGCCCAATTCTTACGTTGAAGATTCAAGCGCCCCACGATAGACCACGAGTTGCCATCGTATGGATTCACCTTCAACGTCTTTTCCAACCACCGTGAAGCCGTAGCCGTGTCGTTGGCATTCAAATATGTTTCTGTCATCAAGCCATAAGCATTGGGCATACTAGGCCACCGTTTGATGACATATTTTAAATCTTCGCGTGCTTTCTCTACATCTTTACTTCTATAGCGAGCATAAGCACGATTAAACCAACTTCCTTTCTGATCGGGATTCAGCTTCAATGCCGCATCAAAATCGGTGATGGCATCTTGAAACTTATCTTGATTCATGCGACTCTCCGCACGAAAATTGAATATCTGATAGATGTAGGGATTCAGTTTGACAGCCTCCGTAAAGTCACTTTCTGCCCCAGCATAATCACCCAAACACTCTTTGGCCACTCCCCGATAATACCAAGGCTGGTACAGATACGGTTTCCCCGAAAGAATATTGTTGCAATGCTGAATAGCAACCACATAGTCATGATAGTCCAATGCAATCTCTGCTGAGATTAAAAGTCTGTTCGTGTTGTACTGCGCTCGCATAGAAACGGTACACCACAAGAACAATATCAAGACTACAAGTTTTCTATTCTTCATCATCGCAAACTAAGAATTATCTTATTTGCGAGCTACCTTTACGCGATAACTGCAACTGAATTTGCCCTTGACAATGGACTTTAATTTACTACTGATAATCTGTTTACGGAATGGAGTCAGATGGTCTACAAACATTTTTCCATCCAAATGGTCAAACTCATGTTGCATGACACGAGCCAAATAACCATCTATCCATTCCTCATGCTCGGTAAAATCAGGATCCATCCACTTCACGCGAATGCGCGAATAACGTGGCACTCCCTCGTGAATACCGGGAATCGAGAGGCATCCCTCTTCCATCGTCACCTTCTTAGAAGTTTCGTCTATCTCCAAGATATGGGGATTGATGTAAGCATGACGGAAGTCTTTATATTCGGGTAAATCACCACTCAACACATCCAAATCAATCACCGCCAAGCGAATAGCTTTTCCTATCTGCGGTGCGGCAAGCCCTACACCTTCGCTAGCTGTAAGCGTTTCAAACATGTCGGCAATGAGTTTGTCAAGTTCAGGATAATCAGGTGTGATGTCTTCTGTCACTTTACGAAGCACACCCTGACCATAAGTATAAATGGGTAATATCACTTTCTCGTTCTAATTTATTTTTTGTTGTTTCTGTGTTTATTCGGCCTTATAGCCTACGGCTCGACATATAATCCTGCAAGATAATAGTCGCGCTGATTTCATCTACCAGTCCTTTGTTCTCCCTTCTGACTTTCTTCCCCACTCCACTTTCTATCAACACGCGATGAGCAAGCACCGATGTGAACCGTTCATCATAATAGTCGATGGGAATTTCGGGATGAGCATTGCGCCAACGATTGACAAATTGCTGCACACGCTGTAGGTTCTCGCTCGGCAATCCATTGGTTTGCATAGGCTTACCTATGACCAATTGCTCCACCGGCTCGCGTCCAATATACTGTTGGAGATAGTCGAATAGTTCAGACGTAGAAACAGTCGCCAATCCGTTAGCAATAAGTTTTAACGGATCGGTGACTGCAAGTCCTGTACGTTTCTTACCGTAATCTATAGCAAGTATACGTCCCACTCAGTATATGTATGGTTTACTTTTTAAAGAGCAACCATGCATCGGGATACTTACTACGCAAGTCGTCACGACTACGAACAGCATCACTCTTAGACGCAAAAGACGTTGCTACAACACGATACATACCGCGTTCGCTGTTAAACACGATAGATGGGGTATAACCTGCAGACTGCAATGTGCTCTGAAGTCCTTCAGCGTTAGCCTTCAAAGAGAAAGAACCAACTACCACACCGAATCCGTTAATAGCCGGGCCACTCACTACTGCATAGTTCTCACGGCGCACGGTAGCGTTATCAGCATTGTCTACAACCGTAGTTTGGGTTACAGGCTGCTGTGTTACTGGTGTCACTGTCGGAGTAGTTGTCTCTGGTTCGGTTGTTGTCTGTTCCTGTGCTTTAGCTCTTTCATAAGCTTTCTTATAAGCACTTTCACTCGATTTACAACTTGTAAAAGCCAATGCCACACATAGTCCGGCACATGCTACCATATACTTCTTCATATTTCTTATTGTTTAGACGATTAAACTTAATTGGTCGTTACTAATATTATCTTGCGAAATTACAAAATATCCAATGAATACAGGAGCCAACCCCGCATAAAGATTGTTAAATCGTTTGAATACAACCTATTTAACAAAAAATCACCTAGGATACCGGTTGCGTTCACAAAACATTTAGTATATTTGCCTAAGACTATTTTTATCGTTTAATTAAAAAACAAGCTTATGAAGACATTAGGTTATATCGGAGCTTTCCTTGGTGGCGCTATTGCCGGCGCAGCACTTGGCATTCTCATGGCTCCCGAAAAGGGAACAGACACTCGTAACAAGATTGCTGACACTGTAGAAGACTTCTGCCAGAAGCATAACATCAAACTCACACGTAAGGAAGTAGACGACTTGGTAGACGACATCAAGGACGCCAGCACCGTTACAGAATAAGGAGTACATGTTTTCTAACGACAGAAACATCGACAACATCGGGCAACTGGTAGAGGTTGTCAAGCATTACATCGGGCTTCAAAGCGAATACGTGAAGCTCGATGTAATAGATAAGATTGTGCGTTTGTTCACTGCTATCGCCATAGCGGCGACCTTTGCCCTGCTTCTTTTGTTGGCTCTCATCTACCTATCATTTGCACTTGCCTACGCATTGCAACCATTGCTGGGCAGTGTCGGTGCCTTCGGCTTGGTGGCAGGTGGCTATATCTTTATTCTTATTTTATTTGTGGCATTCAGAAAGGCATGGATAGAACGTCCACTTGTACGCTTCTTAGCAAGCCTTCTCATGTCTAAATAATTGCATTATGTATACCGACCAGCCAAACCAACCCATAGAAAGTTTCCGCTCACTCAGCGATATCAGATTGCGCAAAGAAGTGTTGCTCAGCGAGATTCAGCACGATGACAAACGCATCAAAACACTTTGGACCGACTTATTCCATGCGCCCAAAGATATGGTTTCATCCACTCCATCCAAACGTTTCTCCGGATTTATGAATACCGGAGCAGGACTTCTTGATGGCATCATACTAGGATGGAAACTCTATCAGAAGTTCAAAAAGAAATAAAGTTGATAGCAAGCAGTTTGTAGACACTTTGAATATAGACTGTTAACTATAAGACATAAAAAAAGGAGTACCGCTGTACTCCAACCTTGTTAACCTTAAATCTAATACTATGAAAAACACATTGCAAATGTACGAATTATTTAAACACGTGCAAACTATGTAAGGATAAAAACGCATTATTATAACAATTATTAACTTATTTGCGACATTTTACCTTCTTAACAAGGCTTTCAGAGCCTCTACAAGCTCCACTTTCATTTTACTGCCAAAGCCTTGCAAACTCGTTGTTCGGTCTATGCAGCATTACTGAAAAGGCCGAACAGCATTATTGTCCAGCCCCTGCAAGAAGTTGAGTTGATAAGTCTTTGAGTTTATAACCAATCAACTCATCCGACAAACAAAATATCTTTTGTCCGAAGCACAATCCTATTCACACCTGAATACCTTTAGACTCTCAGATAATAAGAATATAAAAGACAGATCTGAAAGACTTCCTTATATTCATACACGATAAATATAGAGTACGCTCAGACCTGCCTTTTATCTATTATACAAAAAAATATCGACGTAACAGCGACCAATAAGTCGCGATAACTATCGCCTTAAATCTAACAAAATTTGCACAATGCGCTCGGCACTACGGCCATCCCAGCGTTCAGGGATACCGGCTTTCTTCCACTGTCCATTCACCATCCCACTGACAGAGTTGCCTAATAACTCGGCATCTTCGCCCACCAACACATTCGTACCCACCTTGACAGTCTCGATATGTTCGGTATAACTATTGAGCGTGATACATGGTATTTGGCGGAAAGTAGCCTCTTCGGCCACGTTACCGGAATCGGTAATCACCCCTTTGGCGTGCTCCATGAGGTATCCGAACTCCAAATATGTCAACGGATTGATAATCTTAAACCCTTCAGCGTCGGCCGGCAAACAAGCCTCGACTACTTCGGCTGCAGCTCCACGTAACGGTGCAATAATGGGTAATGACTGTGCAGACTCTATTAAACGGGCCAACATAATTTTCAAATTGTCCTCATTAGCCATCAAAGCCTTGCGATTGAGCGTGAACATCAAGTATTCCCCATCTTTCAAATCATCTGAAACAGCAGGACGTTGCTCCTTTCCGTGGTTCAAACGTAGCGTATCCATCAAGATATTCCCAACCATATAAACTTGCGCATTGTCCGTACCGCCACGCGTAGCCATACTGCTACTACCTATCCCGGCAGTGAAAAGAAGATCGCTCAAGCCATCAATGACAAGCCGATTGATTTCTTTCGGCATATTGATATCAAACGAGCGAGTGCCCGCAACCAAATGAGCCAGACACACACCACGCTTCTTGGTGACAATAGCTGCTGCCATCGTGGAGGCCAAATCGTCTACAACGATGACAACATCTGTTGGAGTAGCATCCAAATACTTCTCGAATGCCGACATCACCTGACCGGTAAGTTCGTTCAGATTCTCACAGTCTACACCCAAATACATATCGGGACGTGCTATCTCTAAGTCATCAAACAGCGACGGCTCAAGCGTAGGGTCATCCTCGCTACCAGTATAAATTAATTTGAAATTAATATCCTTACCTTCTTTCGCTGCCCGCTGAATGGCATGGACAATAGGGGCTACCTTCATAAAATTGGGACGTGCACCGGCTACAATACAAATATTCATATCATAAAGTTGTTAAAACGATTCTTATATCATATTTATTCTTGATTGGCAAAGGTAACGATTTAATAGGGAATACAGCAGGAACAAAGGGAGAAGATTCACAGCCATATGTAAATAACCCTACCAACCATGCCCCAATATACACATTATTGAGTAACTTTGTAGACAATCATCGAAAACTAAGAATATAGAGACATGAAGAAAGCACTTATCAACATCGACTACACCAACGACTTTGTGGCTACCGACGGAAAACTCACTTGTGGCGAACCGGGACAGCAGATAGAAGCTGCCATCGTAGATATTACCAAGCAGTTTCACGATGAAGGCGAATTCGTTGTATTCGCTATCGACTTACACAAAACCAATGATGAGTTCCATCCGGAGAGCAAACTCTTCCCGCCCCATAACCTTGAAGGCACTGAGGGACGACAACTCTATGGGCAACTGGGCGACTATTACAAAACCATCAAGGCTGATAAAAACGTCTACTATCTCGACAAAACACGTTATTCGGCCTTTGCTCACACCGATTTAGCCCTACAACTGCGTGTGCGTGGCATTGAAGAGGTGCATCTAGTAGGTGTCTGTACCGACATCTGCGTGCTTCATACGGCTATGGATGCTTACAACCTTGGCTTTAAAATTGTTGTACATCAGGCTGCCGTAGCTAGTTTCAATCCACAAGGACATGCTTGGGCGCTCGGTCATTTCGAACACTCGCTCGGTGCAGAAGTGATTTAACGATACGTATATACACTAAAAAGCCGGAGCCAATATCCATTGTCTTCACCTGTAGAAGATGATAGACGGATATTGATTCCGGCTTTTGTTATGATTTAATGATAGCTTAGACTTATTCGCCTTTGAATAGTTCTTTGATGCCTCCTATGCTTCCCATCACGTTGGTTGCTTCATAAGGCAGGTATACAGTCTTTGCCTTATCGCCCGAAGCCAGTTCTTGCATCATGGCAATATACTTCTGAGCGAGCAGATAGTTGGCCGGATTGGTGCTCTTGCCCACGGCTTCCGTAATCTTCTCAATAGCCACCGCTTCGGCCTCAGCCTTACGGATTCGAGCCTGTGCTTCACCTTCGGCGCGAAGGATAGCCTGCTGTTTGTCGGCCTCAGCTCGGTTGATGGTAGCTGCTTTCTCACCCTCAGACTGCAATATCTGCGACTGCTTATCACCCTCGCTTGTAAGAATCATGGCACGCTTATTACGCTCTGCCTGCATCTGTTTCTCCATGGCTTGAAGTACACTTTCGGGCGGAATGATGTCTTGAAGTTCCACACGGTTCACCTTGATACCCCACTTATTGGTGGCATCATCGAGCACTGCACGCAACTTGGTGTTGATGGTGTCGCGACTGGTAAGCGTTTGGTCGAGTTCCAACTCACCAATGATGTTACGCAAAGTGGTCTGCGTAAGCTTCTCAATGGCATTGGGCAGATTGTTGATTTCATACACAGCCTTGAATGGATCAACGATTTGGAAATACAACAGAGCATTGATTTGCATCTGAATATTATCCTTGGTAATCACATTCTGCTTGGCAAAATCGTACACTTGCTCACGTAAATCAATGGTATTCGAATATCGATACATGCCACGCGTCATTGTTACGATAGTCTTCGATTGGTCTATGATTGGAATAATCACGTTGATTCCGGGTTTAAGCGTAGCATAGTAGCGTCCCAGACGTTCTATTATCATCGTCTCGCTCTGCGAAACTATGACCACAGCCATCTTGACAAAGATAAGCGCCAAGACGACAATAGCAATCAATACGATAGAGGTTAATGTCATAATTTGATAGATATTTAGTTTAAAATAAAAATTAGTCTACAGGTTCCACGGTTAGGATGATGCTGTCAAGCGACACCACTTTCACCCTACTTCCGACAGCAATGTCTTCAGATACAGTCGGTGCCACGGCTTTCCAATCATCACCATCAATCTTCACACGACCGGAAGCGTTGGCCACAATAGTTTCACTCACACGCCCCACACGTCCTATCAAAGCATCAGCATTACTCAATCGCTCGTCGCCACCTGCATGAATATAAGCTACCAAACGAGGTCTGATGAGCCAAATACTCATAACCGAAGCAACAGCCCAAATAGAAACTTGTGCCCAGAAAGGCACATCAAACAGGCTGACACCGCATGCTACGAATGCTCCTATGGCAAAGCAAGTGACGAAGAAGTCGCCCGAAGTAAGTTCAAGGATTAAACATACGAAGACAATAATTGTCCAAAAGAGCCAATAATGTTGTGTAAAGTATTCTATCATAGCTTATTTTGTGAATATAGGTTCGCGCCTGTAAAGATAAAGAAAAGATTTTTGACTACAAAAAAAATGGAGCTATAATCTCATGACTATAACTCCATTTATATATTTAATAGCTCCTGCTACAACATTCTAACGTCTCTTACTCTTGACGGTTGTCTTTCTTGAAGAAGTCTTTTTCGAAGATTTTGAGGTTGTAGAAGATCCGGATGTTGTTGCCTTGACAGCTGCTCCCGATGCTTGATAATACTTCAAAGCTTCAGGCATCTGCTGCTGTAAAGCTGCGATACGTTTGGCATCAGAGGGGTGATCGCTAAACATGTCGTTGTTATTACCATTACCTTGTGCCATGCGTTTCCAAAAAGGAATAGCTACTTCGGGATTATATCCAGCCATGGCAGCAAATATCAAGCCCATATGATCAGCCTCGGTCTCGTTGTCGCGAGAATACTTCAAGTTACGGAACGAGAAATATTGGCCGGCAACAGCAGAAGCAATACCCGACACATCGCCCAATCCGATAGCCGATAGTACGCTACCACCAATCTGTGTACCATACTGCTGACGCATCTTCTTAGACATTTGTTCGGCACTATGTTTGGCTACGGCGTGAGCTATCTCATGCCCTAGAACAATAGCCAAGCCTGCTTCGGTTTGTGTGTACGGGAGGAGTCCCTCGTAAACCACAATCTTACCACCGGGCATACAGAATGCATTGGCCACTTTATCTTGTACCAAATTAAACTCCCAAGCGAAATTCTGAATTTCTGAAGCCATACCATTGTTACGCAAATAAGTCTCTACGGCATTGGCCAAACGTTGTCCTACTCGCTTCACCATGGCAACATTGACAGCATCGGTAGACGTCTTAGCCGTTTTCATAAACTTGGTATACTCCTGTTTACTCAAACTTAAAACCTCGGCATCCGATACCATTAAGGAATGTTTACGCCCGGTAATTGGCACTGTTGATGTAGTTCCACAAGAAGCCATCAACATAGATGCCACTAAAGAGAGCAATAATAACTTGCAACTTTTCATCTTCTCTAATTTTTGAAATATCTATAAATACATGGCAAAGGTAAATAATTTCGCAATGATGAGGTCGTGAAGATGGTGGAAAATGCAGTTTTTTAACATTCACTTGAATATACTTGGAAATCGAAGAGAATTATCATATCTTTGTAGAACGCTGAACTGTAAGAAAACAAAAAAGGTATATTCCCTTTTTTAATGTGGGAATATACCTTATTATATAATACGTATATGTCTACTTATTCAGTAGCACGGAAACTCTCAAGACTGTCTGCATCGAAGTTATTGATGTAAGTCGCATGACCACAAACCTCTTCCTCAGCATGACGAACATATACGTTAGCACTCTTGGTAAAGAGTTCTGGAGCACGATTAGCATCGTCAATGATAAGCAATGACATGATGATATCAGCCGTCATATCGTACAAACGACGAGCTAAGAAGTCTTGTACCTCTTGATTATCGGCTGCTTTCACCCCCTCTAAAGCTTCCTCATAGAGAGCCACGAGTTTAGCTGTACGAGCTTGTAAAGGCTTGAAAGCATCAGAAACCTCTGTCTCTAACATCTCTTTCATGATGCCAAGATAAGTTCCATTGGTGATATAACGGATGGCAGCAACCACTTGTAGCTGCGTGGTACCTTCGTAGATAGAGAAGATACGAGCATCGCGGAACAAGCGTTGGCTCTTGTATTCCATGATAAAACCAGAACCACCATGGATACTGATAGCATCGTAAGCATTCTGATTGGAATATTCTGAGTTCATACCCTTAGCCAAAGGAGTAAACGCATCGGCCAAACGTGTGTACTTTTTCTGTTCCTGTCGCTCTTCTGGAGTGAGTTTACGATCGCGTGAAATATCGTCAAGAGCCTTGTAAATATCCACATAACGAGCCGTCTGATAAAGCAATGAACGACCGGCATCCAGCTTCGCCTTCATACGTGAAAGCATGTCATAGACAGCCGGAAATTCGATGATCTTCTTGCCAAACTGGGTACGATCTTTAGCATAAGCAAGTCCTTCGTTGTAAGCTTCCTGCTCTACGCCGACGCTCTGTGCTGCAATTCCAAGGCGAGCACCATTCATCAAGGCCATCACATACTTGATAAGTCCGAGACGAGTACTACCACATAGCTCTGCCTTAGCATTCTTATAAGTAAGCTCACAAGTAGGAGAACCGTGGATACCGAGTTTATGTTCGATGTGACGAACGTCTACTCCACCATCGCGTTTATCGTAAATAAACATAGAAAGTCCACGTCCGTCGTGTGTTCCTTCTTCCGAACGAGCCAATACCAAGTGGATATCTGAATCGCCATTGGTAATGAAACGCTTCACACCATTGAGCCTCCAACAGTTTTCTTTCTCGTCGAATGTAGCCTTCAACATTACACGTTGCAAGTCGGAACCGGCATCCGGTTCGGTCAAATCCATTGACATCGTCTCGCCGGCACAGATACGTGGGATGTATTTTTGGCATTGTTCTTCTGTTCCAAACTCATAAAGCGTGTCGATACAAGACTGTAAACTCCATATATTTTGGAATCCTGCATCAGCGGCAGAGATGATTTCAGAGAGCATAGAGAACACTACATTGGGCAGATTGAGTCCACCAAAGCGACGTGGCATGGATATTCCCCACAGTCCGGCCTTACGTGTTGCGTCCAAATTCTCGTATGTTTTGCTTGCATAAATCATGCGTCCATTCTCCAAGTGTGGCCCTTCAATATCCACATCTTCCGAGTTTGGCTCAATGATATTAGCCGCTACATCACCTGTAATATCCAAGATACGCTTGTAATTTTCAATCGCATCCTCATAATTTACGGGTGCATCTTCAAACTGTTCCTTCTCTACGAAGTTACGTTCCTTTAGTTCTACGATGCGTTTCATCAGAGGATGATTCAAGTGGAATCCTATCTCTGGATGGTCTGTATAATAGTTTGCCATGTTATTATCGTTTATGGTAGGTAACTGAAGTTATCTGAAGTTAAGCGCTACGCGCCGGAGTTAACAGACAATAGCTTATCTATGATTGAGCATCTTGCTCTTTTTGTAAAGCATGGTTTTCCACAATTCCCTTTACATAAGCATTGAGAAACTAACTTGTCTTTTCTATTTGGGTGTTCAATTCCAAATATTTATCCTCATTAATATATCCCAAATCGTGCGAAAGAATGATATAATAACGACACTCTTCCAAACTTCCTTGAGCTATATTCATAAACTTGAGCTTATCAGCTTTGGATAGTTTACGATAGTCTTCCGATATATTTGCTGCAATAGATACTGCTGCACGCTGGAATTGAGAGGTAAGTCCAAACTTCTCTTCATTTGGAAACATCTTTGTAACTCCATACACACGCAATACAAAATCGTGTGCTTCTCTCCAAGCAATAATATCGGTAAAACTATTCGCCATAAGACATTGGTCTGTTAACTTCCGTCGGTCAAAAGACCGACTAAATCCTAATAACTTCCGTTATCTCCTATTCTTTTATTATTTGCTATTCTGTTTATAATACTTAATGAGTTTCGGAACAACCTCTTCTACCGTACCATTGATGATATAATCGGCGATTTTGTTAATCGGAGCATCCGGATCATTATTAATAGAGATGATGATTCCGGCATCTTGCATACCTGCAATGTGCTGAATCTGACCTGAGATACCACAAGCAATATATACCTTTGGATGAACGGTAACGCCTGTTTGACCAATCTGACGGTCGTGGTCTACCCAACCGGCATCCACAGCTGCACGACTGGCACCAACTTCTCCATGAAGTTCTTTAGCCAACTGGAAAAGCTGTTCAAAGCCCTCTTTGCTGCCAACACCATAACCACCGGCTACTACAATAGCACTACCTTTCAAATTGTTTTGCGCTGCTTCCACATGGCGGTCAATGACTTTTACCACGTAATCGGTCTCTGGTACATATTTAGCTACATCAGGATATACGACTTCGCCTTTTGCTTGTCCCTCATATATAGCCTTCTGCATTACACCAGAACGAACCGTTGCCATCTGAGGACGGTGGTCTGGATTCACGATAGTAGCCACGATGTTACCGCCAAAAGCCGGACGAATCTGATAAAGCATGTTCTCATAGTGCTTACCGGTCTTCTTATCGTCGTAGTCACCAATCTCTAATTGTGTACAATCGGCAGTCAAGCCAGAGGTCAATGAAGAAGATACGCGGGGACCAAGGTCACGTCCTATCACCGTAGCACCCATCAAAGCGATTTGGGGTTGCTCCTCTTTAAACAGATTTACGAGTATATCTGTATGGGGAGCAGAGGTGTAAGGAAATAGTCTTTCTGCGTCGAATACAAACAATTTATCCACACCATAGGGCAGTATCTGATCTTCAACCTTGCCTTTGATATCTGTTCCGGCAACAATAGCATGCAGGTCTACGCCCAGCTGATTAGCCAGTTTACGGCCCTTGGTCAGCAATTCTTGAGATACTTCAGCTACTTCTGTGCCTTCAATCTCACAATATACAAATACGTTATTCATAATGATCAAGTCTTTGAGCCTATGAGTTTATGAGTCTATGCCGTCCTACAAAGGTCGACAACTCAAAAACTCAATCACTTATCCTATAATCTTTTCGTTCAACAATTCCTTTATCAAACCTTCCACATCAGCATCGCTACCCGTCAGAGTCTGGCTTTCTTTTGCTTGGAACACAATATTCTGAACCGACTTTACCTTTGTAGGAGAGCCGCTCAAACCGCATTGTGAAACATCACCATCAACATCGGCTACCGACCATTGATTCAATGTCAGATAAGGACGTTCGGCATACAGCGCTGTCCAAGGTTCATTGCCTTTACGCTCCATAGGACATGTAGCATACTTATACTTCATGACCAATTTCGCATTACATGGGCGACAAGGAGCAGCACTTCCATTGACTGTCACGACAACTGGCAACGGAGCCTCCACTGTTTCCACACCTCCATCAATATGACGACGAATTGTTGCCTTACCATTCTCTACCTTTTGGATTTCTTCAGCATATGTCACCTGATTCAAACCCAACTTCTGAGCCACCTGAGGACCTACCTGTGCCGTATCACCATCAATGGCCTGACGACCACCAACTACGATATCTACACCACCAATCTTCTTGATAGCGGTAGCCAAAGCATAACTTGTGGCCAACGTATCAGCACCGGCGAATAGTCTATCGGTTAACAACCAACCCGTATCGGCACCACGATAAAGTCCTTGGCGGATAATCTCGCCTGCGCGAGGAGGACCCATTGTCAGTACACCTACAGTAGACCCCGGATACTGGTCCTTCAAACGAAGAGCCTGTTCCAGCGCATTTAGATCTTCAGGATTGAAGATTGCGGGCAAAGCAGCACGATTAACTGTTCCTTCAGCAGTCATCGCATCTTTGCCAACATTTCTTGTGTCTGGTACTTGTTTGGCAAGTACAACGATTTTCAAAGTCATAAATTTAATATATATATTGTTCGATTTTACGTCAACATGGTCGCAAAAGTACTTAAATTCTCACGTAATTCCAAATAAAAAACATGAAATCGAACGTATAAAACACGAATGTGAATCAATGTAAAAGAGCCTTTCTAGTTAAATAAGTACAATGCCCGAAACTTTATAACACGACTTGATAAAGATATTAATATTTTAGTTAAATTTGTAAGCGATAAGAAGATTTAGCGAACAAACTAATAATATGAAGATAGGTTTATTTATACCTTGTTACGTAGACGCACTGTACCCAGAAGCAGGAGTGGCTACCTATAAGTTGCTTACCCACTTAGGACTAGACGTAACATATCCTGTTAAGCAGACATGCTGTGGCCAACCTATGGCCAACGCAGGATTTGAAAACATGGCCAAACCATTGGCCATGAAGTTTGAAGACATGTTCAAAGCCTTTGACTATGTAGTAGCTCCGTCGGCCTCATGTGCAGCTTTTGTCAAAACATTCTATCCTCGTATCCTTGAAGGAGAGCATGAATGCGTCACCTCTACACGCATCAAAGACATCGTGGAATTTCTCCACGACATCATTCAGGTGAGGTCTTTGCCCAGCAAATTTCCACATGTTGTGAGTGTACACAACAGTTGTCATGGTGTACGAGAATTAGGACTGTCTTCTCCTTCCGAGAGAAACATCCCCCAATATAATAAAATTATAGACTTATTGAACCTTGTAGAAGGTATCACGGTGAAAGAGCCTGAACGCCCGGATGAGTGCTGTGGGTTCGGTGGAATGTTCGCCGTAGAAGAGCCTGCGGTCTCTACTCGCATGGGACGCGACAAGATTGCGCGTCACATAGCTACCGGAGCTGAATATATTACAGGCCCCGATAGCTCGTGCTTGATGCACATGCAAGGCATTGCCAAGCGCGAAAACAAGCCTATCAAATTCATTCATGTAGCAGAAATCTTAGCAGCAGGACTATGAGCACATTTCATTCTAAGAACGCCACATTATTTAATAAAGATGTGGAAAAGACCACATGGCACGACCAAACCTTTTGGTCAGTACGCGCCAAGAGAGACATCATGGCCAAGCAACTGCCCGAATGGGAGACTCTACGCGACCATGCCAGCGCTATCAAGAAGCATACCATCACTCATCTAGCCGACTATTTGGAAATGTTTTCCAAGAATTTGGAGACCCGAGGTGTCATCGTGCATTGGGCCAAAGATGCCGAAGAGTTCAACAAGACGGTACTTGATATTCTCGAAAGTCACAAAGTGAAGAAGATGGTGAAATCGAAATCCATGCTCACCGAAGAGTGCGGAATGAACGATTATCTCATGAGTCGCGGCATAGACGTTGTGGAAACCGACCTTGGAGAGCGCATCATCCAATTGCTCCATCAAGGTCCCAGCCACATCGTGATGCCTGCTATTCACTTAAAACGAGAAGAGGTTGGGCGCATGTTTGAGGAAAAAGGTATCAGCAAAGAGATTGGAAATTACGACCCTACCTACTTGACACGCTGCGCACGCTATCACCTTCGTGAGGAGTTTATGGGAGCAGAAGCCGGCATGACAGGCTGTAACTTCGGTGTGGCAAGTACGGGGGATTGTGTGGTTTGCACCAATGAGGGAAATGCCGACATGACCACTTCGATGCCAAAGTTGCACATCGTGTCAATGGGTATAGAGAAATTGGTGCCCGACTACGACTCATTGGCCGTATTCCAGCGCCTGCTCTGTCGTTGCGGAACAGGTCAACCTACCACCACCTACACCTCTCATTTCCGCCAAGCACGTCCGGATGCCGAGATGCACGTGATTCTTGTAGACAATGGTCGTAGCAATATGCTCGCCGATGACGACCACTGGAGAAGCATGAAATGCATTCGTTGTGGTGCTTGCATGAACACTTGTCCGGTCTATCGTCGGTCGGGTGGATATAGCTACACATACTTTATTCCCGGCCCAATCGGCGTAAACTTAGGTATGTTGAAAGATCCACAGAAGTACAGCGACAACGTCAGTGCATGCTCATTATGCTTGAGTTGCGACAACGTATGCCCCACTCACGTCGATCCGGGAAGCCAAATCTATCTCTGGCGGCAACGGCTTGACAGTTACGGCAAAGCTGATCCGATGAAGAAGACCATGTCTATGGGGATGAAAATGCTATTCAATTCGCCCACCCTCTATACCACAGCTTTGAAGTTTGCACCACTTGCCAACTACGTACCAGAAGCTCTCACACATCTCCAAAGACTCAATCCGTGGGGCATCGGACATGCCAAACCGGAATTTGCCAAGAAGTCTTTCCACGAATTATGGAACGAGGGAAAAGTAAAATAATCCATTGTTGCGACTAAACGAACATAGAAATGAACAAGGAAGAATTATTCGCCAAATTACGCGCCAACACTAAGGAGCAGTTTGACATGCCCGATATGAACATCAACGGCATCCGCTATGAGGACACCGTCAAGCAATTTATTCAAACGACTATCACCTCCGGTGGAAAGATAGTGGAAGCCAAGAAGACCGACGACTTAAACGAAATCGTACGTCAGGCTTACCCCGAAGCGCAAGTATTTGCTAGCAATCTACCGGCCATTACCATTGCTCAAAAGAATCCTGATACCGCGGCTGAAGCCGCAGACCTTAATGGTACCGATGTCGGAATTATTCAAGGAGAGGTTGGGGTGGCTGAGAATGCCTGCGTATGGGTACCTCAAACCATGAAAGAGAAGTCTATCATGTTTATCTCAGAGAATCTGGTTATCCTGCTCGATCGCCAAAACATCGTCGATAACATGCACGATGCTTACAAGCGTATCAAGATGGATGAACGATATAACTTCGGTACTTTCATCAGCGGACCATCTAAAACGGCCGACATCGAACAGTCTCTTGTCATGGGTGCACAAGCAGCTCGCAGCGTAACGGTGGTCATCTTAGACTAAGCATCAATCAGTTGGGCACTGTTCAAGCATCTTGATTGATTTACTGCCAAGACGGTTCAATTTTGCTGCCAAGCTTCTACAGCATCACTGCCTAGCCCCAACAGCAATGTTGCCTCACTCTTGCAGTGAAGCTAGATAAAAAAAGACACGATAAAAGGCGATGGTTTCATCGCCTTTTATCGTATATATACATCTACAAAAAACACTATATATCTTTTTAATATACCTCTTAAGATTTCAAAATTCTTATATTTCTTCTAGTCTCTTATTTCATTATTTAGGAGCGGAATTTATCACTTGAACCACCTCTTCCACCTCTTCATCACTTAAAGCGGGATGAAGGGGCAAGCTCAATTCTTGTCGATGAATCTGCTCGGTAATGGGGAAATCAAGTTGATTCCAATCTACATAACACTTCTGCCTGTGCGGTGGAATGGGATAATGAATCATAGTTCCAATGCCATGTGCCTGCAAATAGGCCTGTACCACATTACGCCCTTCGCATAATATAGGGAAAAGATGGTACACATTATCTGCTGATATACGCGGAATATGAATCCTTAAATGATTGATATGGGTCTCGTAAAAGTGGGCAATTGCCTTGCGACGCGCATTCGTTTCATCCAAATACTTCAGTTTTACCGACAGAACGGCAGCCTGAATCTCATCCATTCGGCTGTTCACGCCTTGATATTCAAATACATATTTGCGATTGCTACCATAGTTACCCAATGCCCGAATACAGTCAGCCAAGGCTTGGTTATCGGTCGTAACAGCCCCGGCATCACCCAAGGCGCCTAGATTTTTGCCGGGATAAAAGCTGTGTGCAGCTGCATCACCCAGCGAACCCGTCTTCTTACCATGCCATGTACACCCGTGAGCCTGCGCATTGTCTTCTATTAATAATAGGTGGTGTTGCCGACAAAGTTCGGCTATCCGAGCAGTATAAGCACATCGTCCATACAAATGTACGATAAGAATAGCTCGCGTATGAGAGGTAATGGATCGTTCAATAGCTTGCTCGTCTATCTGCAAAGTCTCTATATTCGGTTCTACCAAAACCGGTTTCAACCTGCAGCGTGTTATAGATAAAATTGAAGCAATATAAGTATTAGCGGGCACTATGACCTCATCACCCTCGCGTAATAATCCCAATTCGATATAAGCACGGAATATAAGCGTAAGCGCATCCAACCCATTGCCACACCCAATACAGTGTCGGCTACCGATGTATTCGGCATATTCCTCTTCAAACCGCCGCGTAGCTGTACCTTGCAAATACCATCCACTCTCTATCACGCAGTTGATAGCATGTCGAATTTCCGCCTCGTAAGGCGCATTCACATCTTTATATTGAAGAAATGGTATCATACTGCCGCGTATTTAAAGTTGCCACTCATACCAGTCATAACAAACGCCTCGACCACCAAAACCTTCTTTCTGAAAGATTAGTTTAGTATTCAGATAACTGCCAAGTTGCTCTGTTGATTTTCCAAAATCAAAATATGGTACGTCTTTGAATGTATGATGAATGAGTGTATCGAAAAGTAAGTCCAATGCTCCTAAAGCCTTACCGCTTGGTGAGGCTGATATATACTGACAATGAACGACTTGATTTGACACATAAACAAGGACACCTCCAAGTGTTTCATCGCCTAATTTGGCCACGAAAGCACGAATATTTCGAGGAAAAAAATCTTTAAGTCGGCGTATTTCTGCCAACGTGTGTACCGGTGTCGCATGATACTTTGATTGCAAATTGGCATTAAGTACATCCCAAAAGGAAGCCAAGTCTGTGGTTTCTTCTATCGTTACCTGATGTTGCAAAGCTTTGCGACTGCCTCGTCGGCGCAGTTCTGTAAATTTCAAATTCGTAGAAGATACGATGGTACTGGCTATATCGCGTGCCATCAACCGTGCTTTACAGACATGGACAAGTGCGTATAAATCTTCCTCGGAAGGTAGCCGGTGGTAAATCCACGGAATGGCTTTATAGACCACCCGATGAATATCTTCGCACTTCAAAAAGTCGTTGATACATTGGAAAATCTCACACACTGTCTCGGCAGTAGCTTGCCATTGGGTGAGCAAACCGCCATAAGTAAGTCCCTGATGAGAATAAAGCATGTCACCATCGCGATTGGCCGGTAACACGGCAAAGAGCTTGTTCTTTACATAAATCATCAAAGAGAAGTCGGAAAAACGGTCGCAATGATAATCCATATAGTCGCGCTCAAACAAGAAAGTGCCCTGCCGGGATGTCTTGACAAAGCCATCCCAAGCCTCTTTCATATCCGGACTATATCGCTTTATTTCAAACATTCCATGTAATTGATATATTCGTTGTACTCCCGAATATAGTCGGACTCCTCGAAAGGTTCAGAAGCCAGCACCAAGCATACGGCTCCTGAAGAAAACTTTTCGAGCGTACGCCAAACGCCGGTATCGACTAATAAGCCCTGATTGGGATTGTTCAAGAAATATGTTTTCTGCTCTTTCCCATTGTCAAGCACCACTTCGAACGAGCCACTCACGGCTACTATTAATTCTAGACACAGCTTGTGGGCATGCCCACCACGGCAGCCGCCACTCGGAATATCGTAAACCCAATAAACACGCTGTGGCACAAAAGGGAGGTTTTCGCCCTTTTGTGCCACAGTAAGATTGCCCCGAAGGTCTCTGATTTTTTGTAAATGAATGAGTTTACCTAGCTCCATGATGTTTATAATACAGTTGCTGCCAATCGCTTAGCCTTGTCACGTAGGGCATCCATATCGCACCCTATCTCGCCATAACAAAGCACCACACCCATGCGACGGCCTACGTGCTGGTCGGGCTTTCCGAAGATACGAATACGTGTATGGTCTTCTTTCAACGCTTCAACTAGATTAAATTCCGGTGCATGGTCGGCTTCTTCTTTCGCCAAAACCACGGCCGAACAACCGTAATGTTCCAAGTGTATGCCGGCAATAGGAAGTCCCATAACGGCACGGAAGTGCAATTCAAACTCGCTCAAATTGGTGGTATGCCCCAATGTTACCATACCGGTATCGTGCGGACGGGGCGATAATTCAGAGAAGATAACCTCTTTGTCCTTAGTCAGGAAGAATTCTACGCCCCATATACCGGCTCCCGTCAACGCCTTAGTCACCTTGTCGGCCATCTCTTCCGCGGCTTTCAAAGCCTCATCGGGAATGGCATAAGGCTGCCAACTCTCGCGATAATCGCCACCTTGCTGCACATGTCCAATAGGCGGACAGAACAATGTGGGACCACTTTTTTGCGTTACAGTGAGCAACGTAAATTCACTTTCAAAGTGTATGAATTCCTCTATGATGATTTCTTTTACATCCCCTCGACTCCCTTCCATCGCATTGTGGAAAGCAGCATCGAGTTCTTCGTCGCCACGAACAATACTTTGACCATGCCCACTCGACGACATCAACGGCTTCACAACGCAAGGGAAACCTATCTCGTCGGCTGCCTGTTTGAACTCATCGTAGGTCTTTGCATAGAAATACTTGGCTGTACGAATGCCCAACTCCTTAGCTGCAAGGTCGCGAATAGCCTTACGATTCATCGTATAATTGACGGCACGGGCACTCGGAACGACCTGTATGCCTTGCTTTTCGAAGTCGAAAAGTCGCTCGGTACGGATAGCTTCTATCTCAGGAACGATGATATCAGGACGGTGTTTAGCTACCATGGCAGCCAAAGCATCACCCTCTAGCATGCTAAAAACTTCGCGTTCATCGGCTACTTGCATAGCCGGAGCGTTGTCATACTTATCACATGCTATTACATACTGGCCGGCACGCTTGGCCGCAATCGTAAATTCTTTGCCCAGTTCTCCTGAACCTAGCAGCATAATCTTCTTCATTGTCATGACGTTGTGTATAGGTTATTGAGGGTGTATCAAATTCTTTACCATCTGCCACTCAGGCGTAATGGCTAGTTGACGTAAATGTTTTGCTATCTGTGCAGCCAATTCTTCCATCGATATCTTGCGTTCATCGGCCAACGACTTCAACGTTTCTTGCCGATGACCGAAGATACCATAGAAATGAAGCAAGGTTTCTTCATCGTCCGCACTCAACAGGTGAAGAATGTGTTCTACGTAATGTGCTGTCTTATGACTGACACAATCGGGCTTCTTCCCCAATTGGATGAGGAAAGCATGAAGTTCCGCTCCCACCGTATCTATAGCATGCTTGTCTGCCATTATCGTTATCTATTGCCGTACATCTGTTCGTAGTACTTCTGGTAATCGCCACTGGTTACCTCTTGAATCCACTGTTGATTCTCTAGATTCCACTTGATAGTCTTCACGATTCCTTGTGCAAACATCGTCTCAGGATACCATCCCAACTCGTTCTTAATCTTGGTTGGATCAATGGCATAACGCTGATCGTGCCCTAAACGGTCAGATACGAAAGTGATTAAATCGTCGTTAATCCAATCTATACGAATCTCTCCGTTTTCATCAAGTTCCTGCTTCTTCAATACTTGACGGAGACTCTTGTCGTCCATCATCATATCGTGGATGGTCTTAATGGTCAACTTCACGATGTCGATATTCTTCATTTCGTTATGTCCACCCACATTATAGACCTCGCCGTCGCGACCTTCACACACGACCATATCAATGGCCTTGCAATGGTCTTCTACGTACAACCAGTCGCGAACATTATCTCCCTTGCCGTAAACAGGGAGTTTCTTGCCTTCCAAGATATTGTTGATGATTAATGGAATGAGCTTCTCCGGAAAATGATAAGGGCCGTAATTGTTAGAGCAACGAGTGATGGTTACCGGCATGTGGTAGGTATCATGATAAGCCATCACAAAGAGGTCGGCACTCGTTTTAGACGCACTATAGGGGCTATGAGGACACACAGGAGTCTCTTCGGTGAAGTATCCTTCGGCTCCAAGTGAACCATATACCTCGTCGGTAGCAACCTGATGGAATCGCTTACCGGGCTTCCAAACAGGATACCCCTGTTCGTCTTTGCCTGTCACCCAAGCACGACGAGCTGCATCAAGCAAGTTCTGCGTACCGAGAATATTAACAGATAAGAAGAGTTGAGGGTCTTCAATAGAACGGTCGACATGGCTTTCGGCAGCGAAATTGACCACATAATCGATATCATTTTCAGCAAAAAGCTTGTCGGCTAGTTCCCTATCGCGAATGTCACCACGCACAAAAAAGCAACGTTTATTGTCGATATCATCCTTAATAGTGCCCAAATTTCCGGCATAAGTCAGTGCATCCAAGATAATAATCTTGATGTCTTGATCTTTATATTTCTTGCCAAGCAGGTACTTAATAAAGTTTGCTCCAATGAAACCTGCGGCACCTGTAACGAGATAAGTCTTCATTATCTAAATCTTTAAATGATTATATAATAATATTATCGTTCCTATATTTACCCCTTGGTTCCTAACGTCACCACTTCGCAATCAGTAAATTTACTACCGTCAATGGCGAGTCTTACGATGGTACGGTCGTGATGCCAACCTTGCATCCCGGCTGCTCCGGGATTGATATGCAACAGATTGAGCGATTTGTCGAACTTCACTTTCAAGATATGCGAGTGTCCACTGATGAACAACTGTGGCGGAGAGGCATAGATAATCTTGCGAATCGACCAGTCGTAATTGCCCGGATAGCCCCCTATATGTTTCATCAACACATCCACATCTTCGCATTTAAAACGAAGCGTTTCGCGATACATCAAACGTAAATCGCCACCATCTATATTGCCACAGACGGCTCTCAATGGGCGAAAAGCAGCCAACCGGTCGGCCAATTCCATTGTTCCGATGTCACCGGCATGCCATATCTCATCGCAAGGTTCAAAATACTTCAAGTATTGATCGTCCCAATATCCATGCGTATCGCTGATAATTCCTATCTTCCTCATGCTATTCTGCAACCTCAGCTAGGTCGAAACGCTTGCGAATATAGTCGGCAATCAACTGCACAGTACCTTCTATTCCCAAATGAGTCGAGTTGATACACAGGTCGTAGCAGGCACTATGCCCCCATTTCTTGCCCGTGTAATAGTTATAATATGATGCTCTTTCGTCTTCTTTATACTCTATCAACTTGCGTGCTTCTTCCTCTGTTAAGCCTTTACGATCGCATACTCTCCGTACACGCTCATCTATATCAGCTGTGATAAAGATGTTAACACTGTCTTTACGATCTCGTAATACGTAGTCGGCACAACGTCCTACAAACACACAACTGCCACTTTCGGCCGCCTTTCTGATGGCATCACTCTGGAATTGAAACAGACTTTCTTGCGAAATATTGTTTCGATAGAAGTTACTTTCACCTAAAATGGGCACGTGAGCATGAAATAATACACGCATAAAACCTTTCTGCTCATCATTCTGTTCAAAAAACTTTGCACAGAAACCACTCTCCTTTGCTGCCAAATTCAGGAGTTCCTTATCATAGAGCGTACACCCAAATTCCTTGGATAATAGGTCGGCTATGATACGACCGCCGCTTCCAAACTGCCGCCCGATATTGATGATGATATGCTTATTATTCATGTATAGAGTCGTTAAATTGCTTTTTGAATTTTCTCATATAGACAACCATAATCCACGCGGCCACCACAGCTGCAATGAAATCTGATGCCGGTAACGATGCCCATACGCCATTAACATCGTAGAATTGAGGCAATATGGCCAACAAAGGCAGCAGAAACAATAGCTGTCGAGACAGCGAAAGGAAGATACTAATCTTCACTTTGCCAATACATTGGAAGAATGTCGTCACCACCATTTGATACCCGATAATCGGAAATACTAACATCGTGATACGCAAACCATGGACGGCCTTATCTATCAAAGAGAGGTCGGTCGTAAACATACGAGCACACATCTGTGGCAGGAACATGGCCACCAACCATCCCACAAAGGTGATAGCACTGGCAGCTAACACAGAAAGTTTCAGCACACGTAGCATTCTATCAAACTGCAATGCCCCATAGTTATAACCCGCAATGGGCTGCATACCTTGGTTAATGCCCATGACAAACATCACAAACACGGTTTCAATGCTGTTCGCTATGCCGTATGCGCCCACCGCCATGTCGCCTCCATAACGCACAAACTGGTTGTTCATAAAAATGACAATGATGCAAGTACACACGTTCATGAGGAATGGTGAAATACCTATCCCAATAATATTCCTCACCAAACTTTCTTTCAATCGATATATACCCCGCTTCAAATGTAGCAATTCATCTTTGTTGCTAAAGAGTTTCAATTGCCATACGAGTACAGTAGCTTGCGACAATACGGTTGCCAAAGCAGCACCGCGGATTCCCCAATGCCACCACCAAATAAAGACAACATCCAACAATACGTTCATCACCACCGTCATAATGGTGGCCATCATCGCCTTTTGGGGCTTGCCGGCAGCACGCAGCATGGCATTCATACCAAAATACATGTGTGTAAAAACATTACCCAATAGGATGATTTGCATGAAGCTTCGTGCATAAGGAATGGTTTGGTCGCTCGCTCCAAAAAATCGAAGAATAGGGTCAAGAAACAACAAACACACTATCGTCAAGAAGCATCCGACCATCAAATTCAGCGTTACGGTGTTGCCAAGAATATTCTCTGCCGAGTCATAATCGCGCTGTCCAAGCTTCACCGAAACCGCCGTAGACGACCCGATGCCCACCGCAGCACCGAAAGCTGCCGATAAATTCATAAACGGGAACGTGATGGCAAGCCCCGAAATAGCCATAGGCCCAACCACCTGTCCTATAAATATGCGGTCGATAATGTTGTATAACGAAGCTGCCGTCATCGCTATGATGGCGGGCAAAGCATATTGCCAAAGCAGCTTCCCCACCGGTTGGGTACCTAATTCGAGGGTAGCCGCCTTATTATCTATACCGGTTGTCATTGTTGCAAAGTTACAAAAAAATAACACACATGCTATCGTCCCTATGCGATTTTATTGAAAAAGCGATGTATTCTTTTGTGTTTCAAATGGTTTTAATTATTTTTGCAAGTCAAAATATCAGTAAAATAGGCATGAGAAAGTATTTATCGCTAGCGTTTATCATGATGATAACGAGCCTTCAGATAGCTGCAAAAGGCTACGAATCGCATAAGATTTCCTACCCCGGCGGTAAATGTTTTATGTTCAGAATCATACTTACCGATAAGCAAGGTACCCCTTTTTCTATCCTGCATCCGGAGGAATTCCTCTCGCCACGAGCCATTGCTCGCCGCCAACGACAGCATATTGCCATCGATTCTACCGATCTTCCGGTGAGCCCGGGCTATATTCAAACACTCAAAAATAATAGACTTGAGGTTGTTGGCAAAAGCAAATGGAACAATTCTGTACTTGTGCGTTGCACCAAAGTATCACAGATTGACTGCTTGAAAGGTCTCCCTTTCATCCGCGACATCCGCCACGTTTTCTCCTCACCCGACTCTATCGAGCCCTCCCAACGCGTCAATTTCAAGAAAGATTTCAACCGTTGGGACACCGTTTCGCACAATCCTTACGGCATGGCCGAGGAACAAATCAAAGCCATGAACGGTATTCAGATGCATCGAGCAGGCTATACCGGCAAAGACAAAGTGATAGCCGTACTCGATGCCGGATTCATGAATGTAGACCGAATCCCCATCTTTCATAACATCAAATTGGCTGGATTGGCCGACTTCGTGGTTCCCCGAAGCACAGATATATTCGCGGAATTAGACCACGGTACGATGGTTTTATCAACCATGGCAGCCAATCAAGCAGACACATACAGGGGAACCGCCCCCGACGCTTCGTACATGTTGATACGTTGCGAAGACCAATATACAGAGAGTTTAGCCGAAGAAGACTACTGGGCTGAGGCTGTAGAGTATGCCGACTCAGCCGGTGTAGACATCATCAACTCCTCACTGGGCTTTCATGAATTTGACGACCGCACCACTAGTCATACTTACCAAGAACTTGACGGCCAGCAAACACTCATCTCACATACGGCATCTATGTTGGCCGGCAAGGGTATTGTACTGGTCAACAGTGCTGGAAACGACGGTATGGGAACATGGAAAAAAATCAATTTCCCAGCCGATGCTACCGATATACTAACCGTAGGCTCCATCAGTCCCAACGGTCTTAATGCGGCTTTCAGTGCCGTTGGCCCAACGGCAGACGGGCGCATCAAACCCGACGTAATGGCTTATGGAAGTCCCACAACTGTCATTTCAGGACGTGGAACCATCATCAACGATATGGGCACCTCGTTCTCTGCTCCACTCATATCGGGTATGGTAGCTTGCTTATGGCAGGCACTTCCCGACAAGACTGCACTCGAAATCATCGATTTAGTACGCAAGAGTGGCAATAACTTCGTTCATCCAGACACCATCATGGGATACGGTTTGCCCGACTTCTGGAAAGCTTTCCAGTCAGGTAAATAACCCTTTTATTCTCTCATCTCTATGCAGCATACACTCACTTTATACGAACTCAACCAATTGGTACGCGAGACTATTGAGACAACCCTGTCTCGCGAATATTGGGTAGAAGCCGAACTGTCAGAGGCACGCGAGGTTCGTGGGCACTGCTACATGGAGCTGATACAGAAAGACAACGCCACCAATACGCCCATCGCTAGGGCTTCTGCCAAGTGTTGGAAGAACACATGGGCATACGTACGACCACATTTCGAGCGCATCACCGGCCAGCAAATCCATCCCGGCATGAAAGTTTTGCTCAAGGTCTACGCCAATTTTCACGAAGCATACGGTTTCTCATGGATTGTCACCGACATCAATCCGGAATACACCATGGGCGACATGGCACGTAAGCGCCAAGAAATTATACGACAACTACAACAAGAAGGGGTCTTCGATTTGCAACGCGAACTACGCATCCCCATGTTTGCTCAGCGCATAGCTGTTATCTCTAGTGCTGGAGCTGCAGGTTATGGAGACTTCTGCCATCAACTATCGGACAACGAATATGGACTGGCTTTCTACCCAACATTATTCACCGCGACGATGCAAGGAGAAGGGGTTGAGGCGAGTGTTATCGCTGCTCTCAACCTCATCTACCATCGATTAGACGATTTCGACGTTGTTGTCATTATCCGAGGTGGTGGTGCTACGAGCGATTTAAGCGGTTTCGACACATTGGCATTGGCCGAGAACGTAGCCAACTTCCCCCTCCCAGTCATCACCGGCATAGGACACGAGCGCGACGAATCGGTGCTCGATATGATTTCGCATACACGCGTAAAGACACCAACGGCAGCCGCAGCGTTTCTCATCAACCACTTGGCTGAGGTGCTTATTCGCGTAGAAGAAGCCGAACAGACCATAGTTAAGACCATTGAGCGACGCATGGAAATGGAGCAAGTACGGCTTAGTCGACTCACAGACAAGATACCCATGCTCTTCTCATTGGTTAAAACGCAACAGTCGGCACGTCTCGATCGCCTCTATCAGCATCTGTCTCAACTCATGGAGCAGTCTGTTGCCGAAGCCAGTCATCGCATAGACCAACTGGCATTGCGACTCCATCCGGGTGCCGAGCGTAAACTTTTGCAAGGGCATCATCGCTTGGATATGTTGGCACAACGCGCCGAGGCCCTCGACCCAACACTATTATTAAAGCGCGGTTACAGCATCACCATTCACAACGGACGTGCCGTTCGCAATACCAAAGTATTAAAATCGGGCGATGAAATAGAAACCCGATTCTATCAAGGAACCATCAAATCAATCATCAAATAATGGCAAAAGAAGATATTAAATACGAAGAAGCCGTACGACAATTGGAACAAATTGTGGCTCGCATGGAGAATAATGAACTTGACATCGACCACATGACCGAGCAACTCAAGCAGGCTCAAAAGCTCATCAAGCTGTGTAAGGACAAGCTAACCAAGACAGATGCCGAGATAAAAAAGGTCTTGGAGAAATAAAGAAAAAACATCTTGATTGATGAGAAAGTCTCTATGAGTTTCCTAATTTGCAACTCACAAACTCATAAACTAAAAAGTTTAAATCGCTGCAAAGGCCGAACAGACTTACTGCCTAAACCGAACAGCAATGCTGCAAAGCCCAAACAGTAACGTTGCCTCCCTACAGCAGTGGCGAGAGTAAGCGAATAATAGATTCCCAAAGTCGCAAGAGGAAAGGACGACGCATAAGCCTTTGTACCTTCTCAATGGGTACACACTGTTGCAAATCGTCTAAGAACACTTTCTTCATACGTAAAGCTAACGCGCTATCATAGAAAAAAGCATTTGATTCAAAGTTGTTTTCAAAACTACGGAAATCGATGTTTGAACTTCCACAACTACACAGGAAGTCATCGCTAACCAACATTTTGGAATGGTTGAATCCTGCCTGATAAAGATGAACTTTTACCCCGGCTTCAAGCGTTTCCATCACATATGAGATGCTAGCCCATTCCACTAGCTTCGCATCGGTACGCATCGGAATCATCAATCTGACGTCTACTCCGGCCAAAGCAGCTGTTCGCATGGCAAAAAGAATGGGCTCGGTAGGTAGAAAGTAAGGCGTCTCCATGTACACATATCGGCGGGCTTCGAGCAGAATACGCACATATCCCTGCATGATATCGGGCCAAGGTTGTACCGGACTACTGGTTACTATCTGCGCCAAACAGTTGTTGTCTATTCGCGAATCGGGCTCCGGATAATACGCATGGTCGGTTATTAATGTGCGATCAACGAAATACCAGTCTATCAAGAAAGCTTTTTGAATAGCATAGACAGCCCCTCCGACGATACGCAAATGGGTATCTCGCCACGGCATTTTATCCCCTTTAACATATCGAAGTGCAATGTTCATACCACCAATATACCCCACTCGACCATCAATGATGCAAAGTTTACGGTGATTGCGATAGTTTACTTTGCTACTAAAAAACGACAGAAACTTTACCGGCATAAACGAACGAGTGTCCACCCCGCCCTCTCTCATACGCTCAAAGAATCGGTTACGCGTCTTCCAACATCCCATATCATCGTAAACCAGACGCACTTCAACTCCTTGCCGAGCTTTATCTATCAGTACATCGGCAATAAGATTGCCCAGTGGATCGTCTTCTATGATATATGTATCTAGGTGGATATGATGCTCGGCAGTACCAAAGTCTCTCAATAAGGATAGAAAAAACTGATAGCCATCGGTACAAATATCTACTTCATTATCTTTGAAGGGAAGCGACAGACTCTGATTGGTAAACAGCTTGATAAGCGCTCGATACGATTTTGGTAAACGTAAATCACGCTGTTCAGCAAACTCTAGCATGGAGCGTTTTGTCAACTGATCCAAGCTTCGTTGACTTATCATGCGTTCCTTTCTAGTATTCTGTCCAAGAAAAAAATAAAGGATTATCCCTACAATAGGCATAAAAGAAAGTACCAACACCCATGCCATTGTCTTGGCAGGTTGCCTATTGTCCATTAGTACTTTAATCATAGCAGCCACAACAACAAATGTGTAGACGACCAAAAATGCCCAATGAATGTAAATCATACCAGCTATCCTCCTGTCTTAATCTTTTGGATATAGGCCAATTCATTGATGGCAAAATCGCTATTTTCAGGGTCATCAAGCATGTTACGAAGCAATTTCTCGGCCTCATCATAGCGCTGTTTATCTATATAGACACTAGCTTTCCGACGATAGAGGAAGTTGATAAACGAAACTTCCATGTCGTTATGAGTTCGTCCACTAATGGCTTTTGTCCGTTCCATTTCCTGTAATAAGCCATCAATAACAGTACTTGCCCTGAAATCTTTACCATTTACAAGACAGTTAACGTATTCTTCTGTGTACGTGATGCGCCGTTGTGGAAGCGTCATCTCCAAATAATAACAAGCTCGCTGATACTGTTTTAATTCGCAATAGCAAAAACCTATAAGGTAAGAAACCTCAAAGAAAGCTTCTCGCATATCCTCTTTCAAAGTATCAAATTGCTGACTCATGGCTACATAAGCAGGCTCCAAAAGGAATAAAGCTTCGCAGAATCGTTTTTGATTAAAAAGAATTCGCCCCCGATAAGCATTGAAAGCCAATGCCGGCTCCATACATTTGGCAATCAATTTTTGCTCTTCCGACAAGTCATCAGTTTCTCCACGCTTAGTCTTTTCTATTGCTTCTTTCCACATATAACGGAACTCATCGAGTCGCTTCTTAGGATTTGTAAGGTCATAAGCAGCCAATACCGACACCACTTTAGGGGCATTATCATCACTTCCTGCCTTCACATCTGTTGTCATGGATAGCGGAAGTAAGGTCACGGTCATGCGAAAATAAAGAGAGTTATCAGCCTTTTTCTCCGATCGAACATGAATACTTACCGTACGTTCAGCAACGAGTTGACCGGTTGTCAAAAGCGAAACAGACAACAAAGCTTCATCTTGTAAGAAGTCATCCTTACCTATAATAGTAGATGCCGGAGCAAATTTTCTTATCTCGTCTGTCTCTTTGATAGTTCTCATCTCGCTTTCGCTAAAGATGCAAAGCGACATGGGAACAACCCCCGACAGCCCTAGTACAGAACTAAACAACTGTTCTAATGTAATGGGACACTCCTTTGTCTGTCGCCATCTCGGCCCTGCCACTTGGTGCTGAATCTCTTGTTCACGAATAAGGAAAGTTTCTCTGGCGAGCTCGGCATGTTTTCGTTCAAAGTCAAGACCAATAGCTTTGTTGCTGTCTTTAATCATTTTATCGATTCGACTCACAAAGTCACTCTGCCATCTAAACATATCTATCATGGCACGCGAGAGTATTTTGACCGATGTTTGTTCGTTAATAAGCAATCCGGTTGTCATGTGCAAGTCCACAGAATTATCTTTCTCGTCAAGCGAATACACCATTTTGAGTGTCTCAGTATTCAGATTACACTGATTCATCAAGGCTCTTACCAAGTCCAAATATTCGGTCTTGGTGGTATAAAAGAATAAATAAGATAGTTGGATATAGGGAGAATTCTGCTCTATTTCTATACGGAAATGCCCACTCTGGAAATCGTATTTAGTAATATCCTTGCCTTGTTCCTGCTTCCAAGTGAAATGGCAATTCAACTTCTTCAGGGCATTTGTCACCGTAATTTTGTTATCATCGTCGTGCTTTACGAACAATCCTTTGCCGGCATCGCGCCTTTTGCGCCATATCGGAAAGAATACAAAGGCAATGATATACAGTATTCCCCAAATGATAAAAAGATAAAATAAATCCGTCATACGTAATTACAAATATACATTTTTATTACATCTGACAGCAAGTTATATGCGTTAAAATGTCATAAGATGATGTTATTTCCGAGTTGACGAGCCAATGCGTTGCGTATCTCTTGCATATCCTTGTATTCCGCAAGCATCTTCATCATGCGTTCACTATCATTACCTACAGTGGCAATCTCACGTTTTAGGTCTTGCAATCGTTGCTCTACGAAATCCATACGGAAATCAAGTATCAAGTGCAACACCTTTTGTCGAAGACTCTCCTCATCCTCTACCACCTTATGACTTTCCGATAATATCACCTTGTCTTCGCTCATATCGGTGGCTATACGACTCATGTTAATATCGTGATGATGCACAAAATAAGGTTCAGCCTTAAATCCTTCATCCGCCTGATGTTCCACCGCTTCGGCCAACATACGATTAAACAACTCATCATGAAATTCCAAACCATCTTCCGATAAATTGTAGGCTACGAACTGAGACAGTGATAAATTGTGTACGTGACCATCTTCATCTTCCACATTATCATAGATGATACGCTCACCATATCGCACAATCAGCTGCATCAACATCTGCTCAACCTTAGTGCTTTGAGGCTGTATAATGAGGGCTGTAGATGTAGAAAGAGCCTCAGATACACCTATTTCTTCTCGTCTACGCTGCCGTTCTACTTCTTTTTTTTGCTCATCTCGCTCTTCCAAAATAAACCTGTTCATCGTGTTTATGAGCGTTACTTCATTGATACCCATACGTTGTGCACAGTCGTGCAAGTAGGTATCGCGCAGTATTTGGTTCTGTATCACCGAAATACTCTTCACGATTGAGTTGATAGCTTCCGAACGTTTCTGTGGATCAGTCTCGTTTTTCAAGAGCAAATCAGTCTTAAACTGGATGAAATCAGTCTGATGTTTCAAGATATAATCGTGGAAATCGGTCGCCGTATGTTGCCGTGCAAAGCTGTCAGGATCTTCCCCATTGGGCAACAAAAGCACTTTCAAATTCATTCCTTCGGCCAATAACATGTCCGTACCACGCAATGCTGCATGGATACCGGCGGCGTCTCCATCATATAATAAGGTAATATTCGAGGTGAAACGGTGCAGCGTATGAATCTGATGGACACTCAAAGCTGTACCCGAATTGGCCACTACGTTCTCAATACCACATTGATGCATGGAGATGACATCGGTGTAACCTTCCACCATATATACCCTATCTTCCTTAGCAATAGCTTTCTTTGCTTGGTAGATACCATAGAGTTCGTGGTCTTTATGATAGATATCCGACTCCGGAGAGTTGACATATTTCTGATTCACTCCTTTCGTCCTAGAGTCCAATACGCGTCCTCCAAAGCCTACTATCTTGCCGTTCACACCTACCCAAGGGAAAATTACTCGACCGGCATAACGGTCGATAAGTTCCCCTCGATCATTGCGATAACAGATACCTGTACTCAATAAATACTCATCACGATAGCCTTTATTACGTGCAGCAGTGGCCAATGCGTGACGGTCATTGGTATCATAACCCAACTGAAACTTCTTGATAATGTCATCGCGGAAGCCACGACTACGGAAGTATTGCATACCGATAGCCACACCGTCTACATGATTATGCAGCACATCATGGAAGTAGTTGGCAGCCCACTCGTTCATAATGAACATACTTTCACGTTGACTTTGCTCACGTTTTTCTTCGTCAGAGAGCTCTCGTTCTTGTATTTCAATATGGAATTTCTTAGCCAACCAACGTAGCGCTTCAGGATATGTCATCTGCTCATGTTCCATGATGAAACTCACAGAATTGCCACCCTTGCCACAACCAAAACAATGACATGTCCCACGAGAGGGCGATACATAGAACGAAGGAGTCTTCTCGTTGTGGAATGGACACAACCCTTTGAAGTTGCTACCACTCTTACGCAACGTCACAAATTCGGATACTACGTCTACGATATTCGCAGCATCTTTGATTCTTTCAACTGTTTGTCTATCTATCATGTTTAGGAAATACAAGGGCAAAAACAAGTTCCCTTTTTAACTTTTACAAAGATAATGCAAACGAGCGCAATGAAAGTTAACTTTCAAATTGCCGAGTGCAGCTTAGCTTCTACAAAGATAATATAAAGCACACTAAAATCAAAGGGTTTACTTTTATTTATTTACCATATCTGCACACAAACATCCTAAACGGCAAGTAGTTCCCATTCATTTCATATATTACTTACTAATAGCTGCTTACGGGATAGAAAGGAACTCTAGAAAATTGTTTTGGTTGTTCCATATGACAATGGTTTATAACCGCAGTTTACTTGAATCAAACTATACACTCAGTTTCTAAGATTCTGCCTTTTCTTGGCTATCACACTTGTATTTGGATATTAAGCTTTCCACCCAACCCACGTTCTACAATATCAAAGAGGGTTTTAAGTGTTATATTCCCGCCATCGTTCTCTACTTTCGAGATGAATGTACGTTTCTTATCCACACGTTCGGCTAATTGGCTTTGCGTCATACTCAGTTTCTCACGCGCTTCTCTTATCTGTATACCTATCCGCAAAGCCTCTAATTCATTTTCTATACGCGTTCTTTCGAGCGTACCAACTTCACCATAATATTTATTCTTGATTTCATCTAATGTCATTGTTTTCATAATTACCTTTCCTCCTCTGACTTCTCTTTAAAATATTCTTTCATCAACTTCTCGGCACGTTTTATTTCCTTGCTTGGTGTTTTTTGCGTTTTCTTTTGAAAACCGGAAAGAAGAACTACCAATTTGTTTCCATCAAAGAAACAGAATATACGAAATATATTATTTCCAAGTTGTACACGTATCTCAAATAGTCCGTCAGTCCCCTCCATATATTTAAGGTAAGTAGAGGGAATACGTTCCATCCATTCTATTATATCAAGGACTTTAATAATCTTATCGCGCACCTTCTGAGTCTGTGCAGCAAAGAACTTATCAAAATAGTCTTTATATGTAATAACCGTCCTTTGCTTCATACCACAAAGGTAATTTAAAAATTACATATTAGCAAATAAAAAGCCAATTATTTACTCCATGTACTTAGCCTCATGTAGTAAAAAGAACAGCTAAACAACATTCGTATTCTACACTTTATCCTCTTTACCCATTGACAAGAAACATAAGTAAACCTACCGTCATAAACTGGATATGTAACGATAAAATTAAAAACTCACAAACATATTATTCTTCACCTCTCATTTTAAAGATAGAGAAGTTCACACTGCCGTAAGCGCGATGCTCTACAAAACAAGGATGAGCCGAAAAATCATTGTGTTTACCATGCTCAAAAACAAATATCCCCCCCTCAGCAAGCACCCCCTGCTGCAACACGAGGTCGGGAATCGTCTCTAAATGAGGCAAACTATAAGGTGGGTCGGCAAAAATAAAGTCGAATTGTTGATGACATTTCTTCACGAAATGAAATACATCACCACGCACAAGAATATCTTTATCGGTACCCAATTTTTGAAAACACTGGCGAATAAAGTTGGCATGGTCACGATCGGCCTCCACACTGACCACCTGACGACAGCCACGCGACACCAATTCCAAGGATATACTGCCTGTCCCGGCAAACAGGTCAAGAGCACTGGCATCCTCGAAATCCATGTATCCTTGCATCACATTGAAGATATTTTCTTTTGCAAAATCGGTCGTAGGACGCGCCTTGAACGAACGCGGTATTTCAAAATGACGACCTTTATAGATTCCTGTGATGATTCTCATAATCTTCTTTACCTTCCTTTTAAGAACAATACAACCATATCAAGTGGTATTCCTTTGATTTTCGTAATAGCA
The DNA here is from genome assembly GCF_001553265.1 of Prevotella sp. DNF00663. GTDB lineage: Bacteria > Bacteroidota > Bacteroidia > Bacteroidales > Bacteroidaceae > Prevotella. The sequence continues at coordinate 95,496 of NZ_KQ960601.1, forward strand.
GCTCGATTGAATTCTGCCGATGCTGTCATCACATGAACCTTTTGCAAATAGCGGCGCAAGTTTGCTAATAAATCTTCTTGATCAGGTATTCCTCCCATCAACAGGAGTTCATCGCCACGCACATCGAACCCCATCTGCTGCCATGCATACAACAGAAAATAAGCTGAATCACGTGAGTTTCCGGCATCAAAAGAGTTGCAAAACTTGAATCGTCCCTGCGCAAAACTGAACACATCAAGCCTCCCGTCGTGGAAATAACCATAGAGTTTGCGCCATGCACCGGTCTGACTGCGACGATACAAATAGCTCCACATGGGTTGTACAATAGGCATATAACGGATGTCGGCGAAGTGATCATCGAGCACCAACTTCAAATCTTTATTGATGGAATAGAGCGCCACAGCATTGATAACCGGCAACACGCTGTGCAGCACACAGTCGTTCTCGCTATTCGTAAACGTATAGTGATAGAGCGATTCCATCGCTTCCTCTTGGAATTCTTCCAACGGTATCATCAACACAGGAGTGTCTATCATTACCTGCGCTTTCTTATATCCTTGTTCAAGAATTGCGTTTTCGCGGAAAGCCTCACGCAGATTGGCAGCCGTCGAGATGCCACTACGCATGATATACGGTTCGTACACCAACTTATCAGTAGCCTTTGAATCGACCACAGCAATCGAAAGTGAGTGTTTGGTGATACGTAGTGTCACACGTCCGGTGACGTTTGGATGTTTATTCCCAATTTCCTGCATTGTTGTTATCGGTTGTGATGTCGCCAATCTTTAGTCCGGGATAGCGTCCCGCAGCATTGGCTTCTTCGATTAAATTGGTTATACTATAGGCATCAAGTCCTTGCAGATACTGCCCATAAGTGGCTCCACACTCCATGAGCGGAATCTGTCTGCCAGTTTTACCGAGTGCCATGGAAACCGTCAATGAGAAGCGTTGCCCACCTGAAAAAGGAATATAAGAGAGACTGTCCGCCAACAATCCGGCATCAGTCAACTGCTTAAAGCTGCCCGCATACACTCGATGTAAACGTCGGTATTGCATCTCTGCCTGCCTTATCTTCAAGAGTCGTTGCTTCACCACAAGCTCGCGTTGTTGCTGTTCGCGCTTGAATCGAACGGGCGCATTTACACTTAAAAAGCATAATACGGCCAACGCCAGTACACAGCACATCAATATATGGTTGCTCTTGACTTTCGGTTTCATCTTGTATGCAAAGATAGTAGAAATCAAAGACAAACGGAAATTTATTTCAAATAACTTCCTCCTACCGCCTGTCTATCGCTTCAAAGAGAATTTCGATGAGCCGTGGCAATGCGTATTGGTCAATATCCGACTCCTCAATCCACCGATAGTCGGCAGGTAACTGAGGTTGTAAATCGACTTCAAGGAAATAAAAATCAGCATAGAGTACACGATGGGTAAGCACGTGCTTCACCTGTTTGCATAGCTGTTTGCCCGTTGGCAAACCGACAGCCTGCACCACATCTAAAGTTGGCGGTTCCCACAATCCTTGCCAAATATCCCCCTTACCGCGCCTGCGAATACACGTTTTGCCTTGCCAACGTAGATAAACATAACTCATTTGTCGTTCCGTCACCTTGACCGTCTTGAGTTTCACGGGCAGCGATTCCACCTGTCCTGTGCGCAAAGCCTCACATGTTTCGTTGATAGGACAGAGCAAACAGCGGGGCGATTGTGGCGTGCACTGGATGGCACCAAAGTCCATAATGGCCTGATTGTAAGTAGCAGCTTGGTCGGACGGAAGCAAGTCTTGCGCCATTGCAGCAAACAGTTTTTTGCCCTCAGTAGAATTGATAGGCGTGGAAATGCCGAAATATCGAGCCAACACACGGTACACGTTGCCATCAACTGCGGCCACCGGAAGCCCGAAAGCAATAGACCCTATAGCTGCAGCAGTGTAATCGCCGACACCCTTCAATCGCTTGATTTCCTCCAAAGTTTCGGGGAAACGTCCCAACTCCACTATCTGTTTGGCAGCAGCATACAGGTTGCGAGCGCGACTATAATAGCCTAATCCTTGCCACAATCGCAACACCTCGTCTTCATCAGCAGCCGCCAAGTCAGCCACAACAGGGAATCGTTGCATAAATCGCAACCAATAATCAAGTCCTTGTTGAATACGCGTTTGCTGCAAAATTACCTCACTGAGCCAGATAGCATAGGCATCTCGCGTCTCTCGCCAAGGCAGCGACCGACCATTTTCCCGGTACCATTGCAACAGAGTATGGGCAAAAGCGTGTTGTCGTTTCATACACACAAAAGTATGATTTTCTTTTGAAAGCCACGCATTTTCTCCCTCCTTTTATTCCACAACAACATATCATAAGCCGACCGAACACCTCCTCCTTTATTCAGAAAAGACCGTGATAAAACCATACCTAGCCTACTTATGACATCCAACTCGTTTACCTGTCAACTCGTCTACTTGTTAATCAGGTTACTGCAGCGGCTCATCAGCATTCCTGCCTCGTCTCTTCAACAAAACAGCAAAGGCTCTGCAGCATTGCTGTAGAGCCTTTGCAATCAATCAAGTAAGGGATAGGGGTGCACCTAGAACGATGTTTCCATCTTGTAATCTCGGCACACCCCAAAGCTAATACCCTAATATTCTAATGTCGTAGGCAATTCCTTTGCCTGATCAATCATCTTCTGTAATTCAGTAACCGAAGGGACACGGTTGCATAGATTCTTCTCATTATTGGTGGCTTCCAACTTGGGTTGCAAGTTCTCAGCTACTCTATGGCGGAACTCCTTCACGGTATCTACCCCTGCAGCTTCGAGCAATTCTGCAAATTGAGGATCCACTCCATTGATACGGAAAAGGTCAGCGTGGTTGGTCCACTTCAATATTAATTTATCGGATATACCAGTTTCTTCGGCCAAAGCTTTGCGTCCTGCGGGTTTCGTACACTTCTCCAACAACTGCTCAACAGTCTTGATTCCGGCAGCTACCAGCTTCTCGCCATAAACAGAACCTACTCCTTCGATGTCTTCAATTTTATAACTCATATCTCTAATTTAAATAGTTAAACAATTCATTTCATACTCCTTTGCATCAGAGACTTTCGCAAAGAAAGGCTATTTTCCAATACACTCCAAATGTTTTGTCACTATTTTTTTGCCCCATAACGAAGTTCTTGTCTGCCAAGGAAGGTTTTAAACAAATTTATGACACCCCATCTTGTCGGTCTATACCAAAATATGTACCTTTGAAAGCTGATTGAAGGGGCGCTGTCAAAGACATATCCTACTTTTTTAAAAGGAAGATATTCATAAATTGCATCAGTCTCGTATAGAGACGGTAGGTCTACTGTCTCTCTCAGTGATAGTGCAGTTTATATACGATTCTATACGAGCCAGACGGTGTATACACCGTCTCTACAATTAGAATATTCCCTCTATTTTAATATACAACCATTTAAAATAATGAAGAAACAGATAACCAAGATACTCATTTGCATACTCGTCACAGGTATGACCTGCACCATAGCAAATGCAGAAAGCCGCGTTGTTACGCCAGAAAAAACAGATACCGCTGCGGCCACACTAGACTCTCTATCCATGGGTACAGACAGTGTGGCGGATGCAGGTGGATTTGTCGTCGAATCGGCAGCAATGGAAGAAGCGCCTCAAGGATTGCACCAGATGCTCAAAACCAAGTTCATTGAGGGTAACGCTGGATTTATGTCGCTCGTGGCATTGGCCTTGGTCATCGGTTTGGCATTTTGTATTGAGCGTATTATCTACCTGAGTTTGTCGGAAATTAATGCCAAGAAATTCATGGCAGACCTTGACGCACTAATTGCCGAAGAAAAGATAGAAGAAGCCAAAAAACTCTGCCGAGACACACGCGGACCGGTTGCTTCCATCTGTTATCAAGGCTTGGAACGCATCAACGAAAGCATCGGTAACGTGGAACGATCGGTTGCTTCATACGGTTCGGTACAGGCTGCGAACCTCGAAAAAGGTTGTTCTTGGATTACATTATTCATTGCCATAGCTCCTTCGCTAGGCTTTTTGGGAACCGTTATCGGCATGGTAATGGCCTTTGACCAAATACAAATGGCAGGCGATATTAGCCCTACCATCGTGGCATCGGGTATGAAGGTGGCGCTCATTACAACCATCTTCGGTATTATCGTAGCGCTGATTCTACAGATTTTCTACAATTATATCCTCTCGAAAATCGAACATTTAACGGCTCAAATGGAGGAGTCGGCCATTACATTGCTTGATGCTGTGATGAAATACAAGTTGAAACGATGAAGTGGAAGTGGAGTCATCTTAAAACAATGAGCACCGAGCGAATATCTCAACGCGTGCTCTATGTGCTGACAGGATTGGCTGTCGTGGTATTCGGTCTGTTCTATCTGATAGGATTCGATCGACCTTTCGACGACGATTCCAACTTCAATGCCCCCTTGTTCACCGACTTACTCATGGTGTATGCCGCTATATTGCTTGTCGGAACGCTTGTATTGGCCGGACTGGCCATGGTAAAAACGGTCAAGATGATGCGTGCAACAGAAAACAAGGTGGTCAACAATATCCCCGTGGGACGTATCCGGCGTTACGGAATAATAGCACTTGGCGTGGTTATTTTGCTGTCATTGGTGCTGAGTTCTGGTAATCCGATGACCATTAACGGTCATGTATTCGATGACTTTGTAGCTCTGAGAGTGGCCGATTTGCTGATTTATACATCGCTATTCCTACTATTGGCAGCCATCGCAGCAGTCATCTTCGGCATGACACGCTATCGTCGTGAGAATCAATTGAAGTAAACATGTTCAGCCATCGCAAACATAAAGTCCCGGAACTGAATACCACATCAACAGCCGATATTTCATTCATGTTGCTGATATTCTTCCTTGTGGCTTCGTCAATGGACGTAAGCAAGGGACTTTCGCGCGTACTTCCGCCAATAGATAAGCAGGCAGAAGCGATGGAAACAAGTGTAGACAGCAAGACGATGATGGCGCTGAAAGTGACAGCCCGTAATCAGTTGACAATAGACGGAAAGCCTGCCGACATACGCACACTGCACCAACGAGTAGGCACCTTCCTTCAAACTAGAAAAAGAAATCATCTTATTTCACTGGACGTAGACCCAGTTTCAAGTTACGACACCTATTTTAATATACAGAACGAATTGGCAGTTGCCTACCGCATTTGGCGCAACCAAGCCGCCTTGAGCATATATCATAGAAGCTACGAACAGTGCTCTCCGCAGCAAAAAGACCAGATACGCACTATCTGTCCGCAACGTATTGTGGAAGCAGAACATACTGCTGACGCAGGGAAAGGAGGACAACCATGATTTATCGCAACCATCATCGTGGCATTCCGGGGCTGAATACAGCCTCCCTACCCGACCTGATTTTCACCGTGTTATTTTTCTTTATGATAGTGACACACATGAGAAAGCTGACCGTAAAAGTGAAATATAGAGTGCCACAAGGTACGGAATTGACCCGATTGACAAAGAAATCAGCTGTGAGTACCATCTATGTTGGCCGCCCTGTATCGGCAGATGGGGTGACCACAGAGGCTGGTACACGTCTGCAACTGAATGATAAGGTGATTACAATCGGTGAAATTGTAGACTACTTATCGGCCGAGAAAAACCGAATGTCGAGCGAAGACCGTACACTTATGACGATATCGTTGCGAGCCGATAGGAACACTCCGATGCACATCATATCGGAAGTTAAACAAGCATTAAGACAAGCAGATGTACGTAAAATCAACTATTCTGCAACAAAAAAGAATAGTAAATAATTAAAAAATCTAACGATTTAAAACAAAACTGTAATTAAAGTTGCAAAACTCATACATTCGTATTAACTTTGCAACCAAATTAAAAAATAATCAATGTCACATCATCATTTGGACTCACTAGACAAGAAAATCCTTCGTCTTGTTGCTGAAGATGCTCGCATTCCATTCTTGGAAGTAGCACGAGCATGCAACGTTAGCGGAGCAGCTATTCATCAACGTATGCAGAAACTCGCTAATGTAGGAGTATTGAAGGGCTCACAGTACATCATTGAGCCTGAGAAAATTGGGTATGAGACCTGCGCTTATGTAGGACTATATCTGAAAGATCCGGAGTCGCACGACAAAGTAATAGCCGCCTTGAAGAAGATTCCTGAGGTGGTAGAATGTCATGCTACAACCGGTGCTATGGACTTGTTTATCAAGCTATATGCGCACAACAACCATCATCTGATGCAGATTATCCACGACAAGTTACAACCTTTGGGCTTGGCACGTAGCGAGACTACCATCTCGTTCAGCACTCCCATAGACCGTCAGTTGCCTATCACGAATTTCCCACAGACTGCAGAAGACGAAGAGGAAGACGAGGTATAAAAATTATACACGGACATATTCTAAGAAAGCGAAGGCGTAATGAGCGTCTTCGCTTTTTTCGTATTGAGAGATGGAGACGAGTTTAAAATCAGATTCAAACAGTGGGAAAAAAGTATCTGCATACATCGGTCGGTCGTCAACAATGGTGAGATAGAGACGTTGCGCCATCCCAATAGTCTGCTCATAAAGTTCAGCTCCACCTATTATATATATATACTCATCTTCCGCACAATGCTCCAATGCCATCTCTAATGAGGCATATACCTCGCTATCGGGCAAAGTTTGAAGCTGTCGGGAAAGCACAATATTGCGTCGACCGGGCAATGCACCGTGGGGTAAAGAGTCGTAAGTGCGTCGTCCCATAAGGATGGTATGCCCCATGGTAAGCTGTTTAAACCGAGCCATATCAGCTTTGATATGGTAGAGTAATTGGTTGTTCAGCCCGATAGCTCGATTTTTTGAAAGACAAGCAATAATATTAATCATCATGTAGATAGATGGCGTGAGTGTTCTCTTCGGGAATATGGCTGCTCTTGATACGCCACTCTTGCGGATAAAGATTGTTGGCTCGGTTACCTATATTCTTCACAAATCCGAGGGGAAAATACTGATACGTGAGCAACACAAACCCTCTTGGCGTATCCGACGGCAACATAATGGCTTCCTTACGAAGATAAGACAAGGCGGTCGACTCGTCAATCTCAACACGCGGAAAAGCGTCTTGACAGAGCGCAATATTCAACGCCAACGACTGGTCAGGGATGATGTCCCGTCCTTTTTGTGTACCAATCGTTACACCGGCATGAATCACTTTCAAGGCTTTTACGGCCAAAGAATAAAGCCCATACCATGCCGTTGGAATGGCACGAACCTGTCCTTTATTCTCTACAAAAGCAAAATCGCCTTGCAACCAATGCTCTATTCCTTTGACAGTATCATTCTTCTTGGGAGCTTTTTGCTGTTTCTTATTCGCTTCATCAGCCTCTACGGGCTTACGGAGCACGGCCATAAAGAGGCCTTCACTACGCGTTTTACCCGGAATAAAACGATACATAGGGCGGTCATCTACCAACGAACCTGTGATATTCCAATCATCATTAATTGCAACAGGGAGTATTTCGGCTTCCAATTCGGCGATGATAGCATTCACATTCTCTTCATCTTCACGGCTGTTAAAGGTGCAAGTGGAATAGATGAGCAATCCTCCCGGCTTCAAACAAGGCCATATATCGCGAATAATATCAAGCTGCAGAGTTTGGCATTTATCCACATTCTGTAAGCTCCATTCACCGATTGCACCCTCATCTTTGCGAAACATGCCTTCTCCGGAACATGGTACATCAGCCAAAACAACGTCAAATGAGATACCCACCTTACGATAATCACGCGGATAGTTATTGGTAACGATGCAGTCAGGATGACCAAATTTTTGTATATTCTCAGCCAGAACATTAGCTCTAACATGCATCGGCTCATTGCTGAAAAGTACACTTCCGGCTGGTAAAGCGGCTCTGGCAACGGTCGATTTGCCTCCCGGAGCAGCACAAAGGTCCAACATAGTAACCGGCCGATGAATATATTGGCGCATCACGAGGTCTAAAAACATAGATCCCGCTTCCTGTACATAGTAGGCACCGGAATGAAGTAAGGGGTCAAAAGTGAAGTTTGGACGCTCTTGAAGGTACACTCCTTGCTCACACCAAGGCACTTGCCCATCGGCCAAAGGAACAGAAACATTGTACCCACTGGTCTTCAAAGGGTTCAAACGAATGCTTGTCGGCGGCGTATCTTCAAGCCCTTTTTGGAGTATTTGATATAATTCATCTCCCATCAGGGTACGTGTATGCTGCTCAAACTCTTGTGGTAAATTCATTCTCTGCGCTTCTTTTCGTGCGAAAATAGGTATAATTTCCCGCATTACCAACTTTTTTTATTACTTTGCAACCAAAAGAGTTGTTCTGTCGTCTAACTATCAGAAAAAGAACAAAAAAGCTATATGAAAAAGTATCTTATCGCAATTACAATGATGTTAGCAGTGGGTACAGCCGTGCTTCCGGCCGCTCCAAAACATCGACACCAACATCAATCCACGCTCGTTGCGCCCACCGACAGTGCCAAACAAGGTATTGAGGCTTACTCAGATACCACATCTGTCACAGCAGAAGCAGTCGACTCAACAGACAGTTATTACTCTGTGGCGCCGAATTCTGCCGAAGATGATGATTCCAACATATCTCCCTTTGAACGTACAATGTCCAAACCTTGGTTCATCATCCCCGCTATTTTCTTTGGATTCTTAATCGCCATAGCCCCCTTTCTCCTATTCGCATGGGGCATCTATTACCTCATTAAGCGTCATAATGACAAGATTGCACTGGCTGAAAAGTCTATGGCTATGGGACAACCTTTACCCGAAGTGATACGCACTGCGACCAAAACAGATAACGAATATCAATGGCAACGCGGCATACGTAACTGCTCTATCGGCCTTGGATTAGCACTTCTATTTGCTTTCTTGGGCGCAAAAGAGCTGGTAGGTATCGGATTTTTGATTCTATGTATGGGTGCCGGACAAATGTTGATGGCTCGTACACGTGCTAGAAAAGACCAAAACGACCATTTCGAAGACCAATCCTTGTAAAGCCGGTGAAAGCACTTGACGACATCTCTCTCGTTACGCAGGTGGCTGTTTTCCACAACCGTAAAGCCTTCGACAGACTCGTTGTGAAATATCAGTCACCTATACGGCGTTTCTTTCTGAACCAAACGATGGGAGACAGTCAGCTTAGTGATGACCTAGCACAGGATACTTTCTTAAAAGCCTACACACATATTACGCAGTTTCAAGGCACAGCCAACTTCTCGACATGGCTCTATCGCATTGCCTACAACACTTTCTACGACTACGTAAGACGTAATAAAGCGACCGAGGAGTTGGATATTCCGAGTGTCAACAAACGTAACTCGGAGTCAATGAATAACAATTTAAGAATGGATATTTACCAAGCTTTGGCCATTCTCTCACCTTCAGAGCGCACTTGCATCACCTTGCAATTGATGGAAGGACAAAGCATTGAGCAGATAGCAAAGATTTCGGGAATGGCTGAAGGCACCGTAAAGTCCCATCTATCTCGCGGAAAACAGAAACTCACAACTTATCTTAAACAGAATGGATATGATGGAAAATGATGATAAACTACTCATACAGTTCTTCGAAGAAAACCGCCAAGAAATAGAAGATAGAGGCTTTTCGAGGCGCGTCATGAGACAAGTACCGAAGCATTCGCTTTGGTTCAACCGACTATGGACAGCATTTTGGTCATTGGCCGGAGCCGCCCTATTCATCCATGCCGATGGATTCAAATGGTTCAAAACATTCTTTACCAACCTTAGCGGTGACCTTTCGGGCACCTTCGTGTCGCTTTATACGTCGGCAACCATCTCGCCGTTGTACGTCTATATCGGCATTATGACCCTTGTCATTGTGGGGTGTTACAACGTCGTAACCAGCGAATATTAGAAATAGAAATCATCATCTGAGACCTTTTCAGTGGCTTTCTTCATATTCTTCTCTGCATCTTCTTTGAGTTTTCCTTGCTCATCCAGCAGACCGTAAGTGGTTCGTAGCACACGGAATTCCGTGCGTCTATTGAGTTGATTGCATATCTCTTGTTGTGCTTTATCCATTGTTTTGATAAAGTCTTCGGTCAATACATCACCCACTTTCAACCATGCATACTTCTCCACATTCTTCCTCTTAACCATCTTGGGTTGCGATTTCCCGTAACCAACGGCCGTCAAACGGTCTTTGGCAATACCGCGACTGATGAGATAATCCACCACCGTTTGCGCACGACATTGTGACAAATCCCTGTTATATTCGGCACTTCCACGATAATCACAATGCGCTGCTAGCTCAATGATAACGTGCGGATTTTGATTCAACAAGCCTACCAACTCGTCCAAAGCTTTCGAAGATTCGGGACGAAGGGTGGCTTTATCCAAGTCATAGAAGATATTATCTATAAGCACAGGAGCCGTAATCGAAGCCAAAGGGAACTGCAATATGTACTCTTTCGACTCTTCCACAGTCCCCGTACTGATCGCTTCTTGATGATTCAGATAGCCCTTACACGTTGCCAACATCACATAGTCTACATTCGGCTTCAGCGTTTCCGTGAACGAGCCATCTCCTTTTACACTTAGTTTCTTATTTGTTCCATCGTTTCCTACCAAATAAACTTGTGCGGCAGGAAGCTCATATCCATCCATCTCATATACCCATCCTTTCATCGTCTGAGTAATTTCCGGATTCTCAAACGAGTAGATATGATCCCATCCATGCCCATCATTGCGATTGGAAGAGAAATATCCACGATTGTGATTTCCTTCAAACGTCATCCCGAAATCATCTCCTTGACTATTTAACGGATAGCCGGGATGCTCCAACACATAACCTTTCTGCCGGTCGGGATGGGCGATATAAATATCCAATCCTCCCATCCCCGGATGCCCATCTGACGAAAAATACAAGTCGCCATTGGGGCGGAACGTAGGGAATTCCTCGTTTCCGGGGGTATTGATGGGCTCACCAAGATTCTCCACACCCCCCATTCCATTGGCTGATAAACGCACGCGCCAAATGTCAAGTCCGCCTTTTCCTCCCGGCATATCAGACGTAAAATAGAGCCATTCGCCATCAGGCGAGATGGCAGGATGAGCAAAAGCCGACAACGTATCCCTACTAATGTTGAGCACTTCAGCCTTACTCCAATTGGCATCTGAACGATTAGAGGTCACAATCTGAGCATAACGAGACGACGACGGACTCGTCGTACACTGCGTGAGATACATCACTCGGCCATCGGGAGAGAAGCAACAAGCTCCTTCATCATAAGCGGTATTCAAGTTACCACCCACCACTTCGGGTTTACTCCACTTCCCTTTATCATCTTTCTGTGAAAAGAAAATATCGCCGGGCTTCGTTCCTGTGATACCACTCAATTCGTTTCCAACCGCATCACTACGCGTAGACGTGAAATAAAGTTGGTCGTAATTGTCACCAAAAAGCATGGGAGAATAGTCGTCACGGCGAGAGTTGAATAAGTCGACACGACGCACTCGATACCTACTACCATCTTTTTTCCATTGTAAAGCATGCTGTGCCGAGAACAAACCATTGCGTGCCAACACATCATCGGGCAACGTATCGAGTACCAATTGAAACTCTGCGGCAGCCGCTTTATAATCTCCGATTTTCAATAGTTGCCGCGCTAAGGAAAGACGCGTGTGTATATTACCTTTCCCATAACGCAATGCATTGCGATAAGCCGATGTAGCTCGTGATGCCTCATTTATCTTTTCGTAGCACACCGCCATCTTCAAGGCTCGCTCGCCTCGCTTAGTTCGGTCTTTTGGAGGGGTTTTCTGGTAAGCTGAGCGAAACTCTCTGGCAGCATCATGATACTCCCCTAGCGCCAAATAAGTCTCACCTCGGCGCATGTTTCGATCTACCCCGCACGATAAACACAGGGCTGCAAGAAATAATATATATGGAAAAAACTTTCTTTTCATGTTGATGTCAATCAACAACATCAACGCAATAAAAGCCTATTTATTGTCAAAAGGAAAACGGAAAGTACAACCACTCTTCCAGTTACTGCATCCATAAGCAGCCTTCCCTTTTATGATTTGTCCCTTTCCACACACCGGACAAACCTGCCCGATAATGCTGTCATCGGCCTTCAAGCTAGTTTGTTGTGCAGTCGATTCTTTCTTTGAAGCACGTTTCTTTCTTGGCTTAGCTTCGGTTTTCTTAGTAGTTGAGGCCTTCTTGGCAGGCTTTTCATCCACCGTCACCGTTACTCTTCGCATGCTATTATCGCACAGTACGTTGTAGACAATTGCTGAAATCTGCTCTTTCAACTCATTGATAAATTGCCCAGCATCATACTTTTGGTGCTCTATATCGCGCAATTTCTTCTCCCAAATACCCGTCAGTTCACAACTCTTCAGCAGTTCTTCGTGAATTGTATCAATTAATTCGATACCTGTAGGAGTTGCTACCAGTCGCTTACGTTCCCTCCGTATGTAGTGTCGTTTGAACAAAGTTTCGATAATTCCGGCACGAGATGAGGGGCGACCGATACCGTTCTCTTTCAAAGCAGCACGCAGTTCCTCATCTTCCACAAACTTTCCGGCAGTCTCCATAGCCCTCAACAGCGACGCTTCATTATAATACGGTGGAGGTGTAGTCGATTTTTCCGTCAGTGTAGGTGTATGTGTTCCGCTCTCCCCTTTCACGAATGTAGGCAGCGTTCGTTCCTCATCTTCTTTCTTATTCTCGTCTTCTTCCACAATTTGTACATCCTTTGTATACACCGTACGCCACCCCGGAGAGAGGATTTCTTTACCCGTTGCCTTGAATTCTATATCGTCTACCTTGCCTAATACTGTCGTAGTAGAAAACTTACAATCGGGATAAAACACACTGATAAACCGTTTGGCAATAAGATCGAACACGTTTTGTTCCAACTGAGTAAGCCCACTCGGCACCACACCGGTAGGAATAATAGCGTGGTGGTCGGTCACTTTCGACGTATCAAACACCTTCTTCGACTTCATCAACTTCTGCCCACCGATGGGTTTTATGAGCGATGCATAGACTGGTTGCGAATCTATTTTCGTTTGAAAAAGACCATTTAAGATACTTGGACATTTCGGATAGATGTCGTCACTCAGGTATTGTGTGTCTACACGCGGATAGGTAGTATATTTCTTTTCATACAAACTCTGAATGAGGTTGAGCGTCATCTCGGCCGAATACCCAAACTTACGGTTACACTCTACTTGCAAAGAGGTAAGATCAAACAAATGAGGTGGAGCCTCAGAACCTTTCTTCTTGGTAACATCCATAACTACGAACGGCTTACCATCTATAACAGAAAAGGCCTGTTCGCCTTCTTCTTTCGAAATAAACTTGCCTTTAGTGGCAGTAAACTGAGTATCCCTATAAATCGTAGCTAGAACCCAATAAGGTTCAGGTTTGAAGTTATCGATTTCTTTCTGACGGTTCACAATAAGCGCCAAAGTCGGTGTTTGTACTCTTCCGATACTCAAAACTTGGCGGTTCTGCCCATATTTCAACGTATAAAGCCGCGTAGCGTTCATGCCCAACAACCAATCCCCGATGGCTCGCGAAAGCCCTGCTAAATAGAGAGGTTGATAGAGTTGCTGGTCTTTCAAGTCGGCAAAACCTTGTTTGATGGCCTCATCGGTCATAGAAGAAATCCACAATCGCTTCACCGGGCACTTCACTCCGGCTTTTTGCATCACCCATCTTTGTATCAATTCTCCCTCTTGTCCGGCGTCACCACAGTTGATAATCTCGTCGGCCTGTTGGTAAAGTCGCTCCACAATCTTAAACTGTTTGCGAATACCATCATCTTCAATAACTTTTATACCAAATCGCTCCGGTATCATAGGGAGTGCAGCTAAACTCCAATGTTTCCAATTTTCATGGTAGTCATTGGGCTGTTTCAGTTCGCACAAGTGACCAAAAGTCCACGTAACTTGATAGCCATTACCCTCCATATAGCCATCTTTTGAGGAGTTGGCACCAAGGATTCGGGCAATGTCTCTAGCCACACTGGGTTTCTCTGCAATACAAACAATCATGCGTTTTCGTTATGGAATTGTTAGGCAAAGGTACAAAGAAAATCCGAAAACAGACAGAGACAACATGCTAGTTTCAATAACCTATCGGTTCGGGAGTAAGCAATACAATATGCCGATGGGCTGGATGCGACATACGTTGAATCGTGATATAATTGCAAATGGAATCGGGCGACTTGCAGTCGTGGCACATACCGTCTACTTGACAAGGTGTCTTGAAATCGAAACGAGCCATATTGGTAGGTGCAGCCGTAGACCGAGCGCGTTTCATCGCAGCATCCACGTCCTGACAAACTTTATTCAAACTCACTACAAGTATGACATGGTCTGCCCCCCACATGATAGCAGCTACACGGTTACCATTACCATCTACATTGACAAGTACGCCATCTTCGGTCATGGCATTGACGCTGGCCAAATAGAAATTACATTCAAAAGCCTTGCGATAAATGCGCATTTTATCTTCCTGCGTAGTCACATCGTCACGATCATACACCTCATAGTTTCCATTCTTAAGCATCATTGTGATGCCTGTATCGCGAATAGACATAGAGCCACCCCATGACACTGAACTACCTTGAGGGATGAGTTGGCGTACCTGTTGTAACAAACTTTCGCGGTCGGAACAATAATATGCGTCGTAATGACGACGTTGAAGATTCTTAATCAACTTGTCGGCTAATCGCTGATTTCTTAATTCTTGAGTTGTCATGTTTTTGTATCTGATGTTAGCAACAAAGTTAATCATTTGGCAGGAAAGATGAGACGAAATCATCAGGAAAACACCTTTTGTCTCCAACTCGGTAACCTATCAATCGGAAAATATCAACACTTAGGAGCAACCAAGAAACTTATAAACTCAAGAAATATAAGAAGTCATCCTCCACCTCATCTACTTGTTTCCTCGTTTACTGGTCAACTACCAGACTGCCAAGCCCTTGCAGCAATGCTGCAAAGGCTAAACAAAAAAACTGCGGAGGCTTGGCAGCATTGCTGTTGAGCCTCCGCAGTAAATTATAAAAGAATGGATAAAATGACAAATTAACGAGTTAACCGGTTCAAGAATGCCACAGTTACACCAACCCTAAGTGTATCAAAGCCTTCGAGAAGCCATCATCGTCGACATCGGCCGTAACATATTGAGCCTCAGCCTTGACATAATCGGCCGCATTCCCCATCGCCACTCCGATACCGGCACGCTTAAGTATGGGTATATCATTGCCACCGTCGCCCAGCGCAACCGTATGGTTGATATCGAAGCCTTCGCTCTCTGCCATGCGTTCCAAGCCGTATCCTTTATCTATATGTCCTGCCGTGATGTCAATAAATTCAGGATGCCAACGTCCCGGCTCACAACTTTTAAGTTGCGGAATCAATCGGGCTTCCTGCTCAGCCGTGACAAACGGAGTCATCTGCAAAATAGGTTCGCCCTTGATATCATCCATTGTGAGGTCGAAGTTCAAAGCATCCACCTTCAAATCATCGCAGAAAATTCGCTTTACGCAAGGCTTGTTGTTATAGACAACGAGTGCTTGCTTACTAACCATAATAACGGCATAGTCCTGTCGGTCGGCATCAGCCAGCTGCGTACAAACATCCTCTTCAGCAATGGCATTGATGTTAACAAGCTTGTCACCCACGAAACAATGGGCACCATTAGTGGTGATATAGCCATCTATTAAATGGCTGATAGCACCAAGATTGGTAATGATAGGCACCGGACGCCCCGTAGATATATAGAAGCGATGACCGTTTTGGCGGGCAGCAGTGATAGCTTCTACAGCAGAACGAGGTATCTCGTGGGTAGTGAAACTGACGAGAGTACCATCTATATCAGAGAATATGGCGTATTTATCTTTTATCTTCTTCAATTTGAAAAACAGTTTTATCTAAGGAAATCTTGGTAAACCCGCGCAATGCGTTCATATCCTTGGGCATTAGGATGGAGTCCATCTACAAACAAAGATTCATCAATATGCCCATCAGGTGTCGTAAGTTGCTTGGTCACATCAACCACATCCACATCCGTATGGTTGGACAATCGCGCTTGTAATAAGTCGTTGAGATGTTGTAAGCGAGCCTCCTGTCCACGACGAGGATAGATTTTTACGACGTGAATGCAAGCTTGTGGCTGCAACTTCTGAATGAGATTGACCAAACCTTCGATACCATCTACAATCTCTTCATCGGTGTTATAGCCAATATTATTCGTCCCGGCCATCATGAAGATGTGGCGCGGTGAGATGTTATCAAGTTCTCCATGATAGAGTCGCCAAAATATGTTTTCAATGCG
Organism: Prevotella sp. DNF00663; assembly: GCF_001553265.1. GTDB lineage: Bacteria > Bacteroidota > Bacteroidia > Bacteroidales > Bacteroidaceae > Prevotella. The sequence goes on from NZ_KQ960601.1 coordinate 111,874, forward strand.
ATCCCAACCATATCCCAAATTCGTCACCTTGCGCTTACCAAACAATTTCTTCCATGCTTTATCGCCACGATGTATAGGTGCAGCAGGTTCTCCAGCCCAATAATGCGTAATAGAATTACCGATGAGTACCACATCGGGCTTAACTTGGCGATTACGCTGCATGATTTCATAATGACGCTGCGACCAGTTGTAAAAGGCTTGGTCGCGAGTTTGGCGCACCGGCATGAACTTCTTCATCGGTTGATAATCCAATATCTCAGAGATCTTTTTCGTATATGCCTCGGCATAATGGCGCATTCCAATATCGTTGGCATGCACTCCATCAATCTGAGAATCTAGATCTGAATTAACGCCTAACTCGTCCTTGGTCAGATAGTACAGTCCTTTCACTCCTTCACGTTGCAACTGTAAATAAGCAGCTTTAAGTCGACTGTTCAGCAACTCTACTTCCTTCTTCTCTGAATGAACGACTAGATAGTTGTTATAACCGCAATGCTCAACAAGTAGAATGGGGGCATCCGATTTGCTACGAAGCGTATTTACCCCCTCTCGCAAAAGGTTCATGATAGAATCATTAGCCGTCATATTGGGCATACAATCAATGATGAAAAGACGAGCATTGATTTCTGAAAGAGCATTGAACATTGCTTTTTCAAGACGACCATTGCCCGAAAAAGCCAAATTATAAAGGGGTAAATCGAGTTGACGTTGTACTATATTCGTCCAAGCCATACCCGGACGAGAAGCCGAAGCGCCTTGACCAATAGACGTACCATATACTACGATGGGACGTTCTGTGGATGTTGGCAAGAATTCAAATTTGCTATTCTGTGGCACACCAATCTGGAGTGAGTCGACAGTGTTATAAAGTGGGAGATATAAACGATACTCACGCCAAAGTCCACCGGGATAAGTCAAGCCACGATAATGAAAGTCTACCGACTGAGAAGAAATACGATTGTTGGCAAAACATGAACAAGGAAGCGGAGTTCCATCCTCATCAAAAGAATAAAGATCAACTCCACTCGTAGCTATTGTCACCACATTAGGCAACTGTAATGGGCCGGATACCTTATAATGAATATTGATTTCAGGGGCATCACTGATGAATTCTATATAAAGACCGGCATTGTTTTGTGACAAATTCCACAAAGGTTTGCGCAACGAGGGTTTGAAACGTTCGGGCATACGTTGGTAACTTTTGCCGATTTCAGCATTCCATGCACGCCCTTGAATCAGCAGAGTGTCACCACTAACAGGTGAATACCATTTTGTTTGAGCAGCTCCTGAAAATGTCAAAAGAACCAAACAAACAAGTGAAGTAAAAAGTCTTTTCATGATTAAAGTTCATTTTCTTTGTCGCAAAGATAATGCTTTTCCGACTTATAAACATTATATTTTAACACGTATTCACCGCATTAAACAACTTGACAATGCCTACATGTATAAAATACAAAGCCATTCCTACCCTCTGTCTACGAATAATTGACTACTTTTGTCCTATATAACAAGGACGATATGAAAGAAAAACTATGGAATGGTAACTACCTAAAAGCGATGGTAGCCAATTCAATGATATACTTCGCATTCTACATATTGACACCTCTACTGCCTATCTTTTTAAGCGAACGATTTGGTGCTACGAAGGATATCATTGGCATTATACTGTCTGGCTACACCATTGCTGCCCTGCTCACGCGCCCCTTCTCCGGTTTCATCGTAGACAGTTTTTCGCGCAAAAAGGTGCTAGTGATATGCTTTGCACTATTTTTCGTCTTCTTCGGAGGATACATCGCAGCTTCGACTTTGCTCATGTTTGCCATCATCAGAACTCTGCATGGCGGACCATTCGGAGCTGTAACAGTGGCTAACAGCACGGTAGCCATCGACGTTTTACCATCGAGTAGGCGTAATGAAGGAATTGGATTCTATGGTTTAAGCAATAATCTTGCCATGGCGATAGCCCCTTCTGTAGGCATCTACATCTATAAATATCTGCAAGATTTCACCATTCTTTTTTGGATAGCATTATTCTTTGCGTTGATAGGATTGTGGGTTGCGTCGTCTATTCAAGTCCCAACAAAGCAGATAGTACGCCGTAAAAGACAATTATCCTTAGACCGTTTCTTCCTCATTAGAGGTTGGTTAATGGCAGTCAACATAGCCTTCTTCGGATTCTGTTTTGGCGTTTTGAGCAACTATTTAGCTATTTATAGCAAAGAAACAATGGGTATTACCGGTGGCACAGGAACCTATTTTGCCATCTTATCTATAGGACTCTTCGCATCAAGATTGCAAGGAGCAAAAGCTTTACGACGTGGTTTGCTGACACAAAATGCAGCCGAAGGCATGTTACTATCAATGGTTGGATACACGCTCTTTGCCGCTTTTCCCAATGTAATCGGTTATTATGGGTCGGCCATCCTCATCGGATTAGGCAATGGACACATGTATCCTGGATTTCTCAATATGTTCATCGCTGTAGCCAGACATGATGAACGAGGTACTGCTAATTCCAGTATTCTCACGTCATGGGATGCCGGTTTCGGGATTGGAATATTACTTGGAGGAGTCGTTGCCGAATATTTAGGCTATTCAGCAACGTTTTGGATGGTCGCCATCGCACAAACTTCAGGCGTCATCTTATTTTTTACAGCTACCAAAAAGTTCTTTGAACAGCATAAAAGAGAGGAAGAATAGTTTCCTTAGAAAACTCGTCTTATCTTTATCATACAGAATAATCGCAAGAAGAACCTTACACCGTTATCTCTCCGCTACCAAAACAACGATGATGGTTTTCATCGTAAACCACACAGAATTGTCCCGGTGCCACACCATGAATAGGCTTCTCTGCACGCACCAAATACATTCCGTTATCCATCTTTTCCATCACAGCTGGATGGTATTCGGGAGTATGACGAATCTTAAATGTGACCATTTTCATTTCCACGGGCTTCGTCAAGAAATGGAAATCATGCACCTTAAACTCTTGCTTATAGGCAGTCTTAGGATCATACCCCTTACTCACATAGAGCACATTCTGCTCTACATCTTTCTTCACAACGAACCAAGGACCACCTCCGAAACCCAATCCGTGGCGCTGACCGATGGTATGAAACCACAGTCCACGGTGTGTTCCTATCTTCTTACCGGTCTCTAATTCGAGTACATCGCCTTGCTTTTCGCCTAGGTAACGACGCAAATATTCGTTGTAATCTATCTGTCCAAGGAAGCAGATACCCTGCGAATCCTTTCTTTTAGCATTGATAAGATGCTCTCGTTCGGCAATCTGTCGAACCTCATCTTTTACATAATGTCCGATTGGGAAGATGGCTTTCTTCAGTTGCCAATCGTATATCTGAGCCAAAAAGTCGGTTTGATCTTTCACCGGGTCGGGACTTGTAACAAGCCATTTCTCCCCATCTATAATTTCAGTCTGTGCATAATGCCCCGTAGCAATGAGGTCGTAGTCGTGTCCACGCTTCTCATCGAAAGCACCAAACTTTATCAGTCGATTACACATCACATCGGGATTGGGCGTATAGCCAGCCTTCACCTTGTCCATAGTGTACTTGGTTACTTGGTTCCAATACTCATGATGGCAGTCTATAACTTCCAATTTTAGGCCGTAACGAGCTGCTACTGCCGTTGCCATTTCCAAATCTTCTTCCGATGAGCAATCCCATTCTTCCTGCTCTTCCGGTCCAATTTTGATATAGAAACAGTCGGGCTTCAGTCCCTTAGTGGCCAATTCATAGACCACTACACTGCTGTCTACGCCGCCCGAAAGCAGCACAGCTATCCGCTTATCCTTGAGTTCTGATAAATCCATGGTGCAAAGATACTAATTTCTCGAGGCTTCTGCAATCTATCTATAAGATTCTATAGAAGGCTATTACAAGAATACTTTCTTCTCCATCTCTTATTCATAGAGCACCTTTAAATTCACTCCGCCGGTAGATTGATTACCTAAAACAGACTTTCCAATTCTATTTTCAATCCAAGTTTTCAACTTTTCTCTACTCATATCCGGCATTCTTTTCGTGGTTCCAACAACGGCTATAATCAGCCTTTGAGGCTTGATGGTATCAGCACTCACCTCTAACGAAGAAGACATACTTAAACTATGAACCTCCGGAAACAATATATGCATTTCGCTACACATCTGTTTACTCAGCCTTTCATACCGCGTATATTGCTCTAGTTTTCCCGTCAATTCCTCGTTTTCTTGCGTTTGCTTCTCTAACAACTGTACTTTCTCAGACTCAGTATCCGTAGCTTGTAAACCTGCGACAGCCCGTAAACTATCTGATACAGAGCCTTGAATTAACTTCAATTTATATCCAGTCAATGCCGGATAGGCTATCATCGACTGCTTAGCCAATGCTATCACGGAGTCACTCAATGTCTTACCGACTACCACAACACGCAAAGTACTGTCAGCTCCTACATTACTTGTCACCACCTGCGAACCCTCCCAACGTAACCGGTCGTGTACAAAAGAGTTTACTTGTGTCTTGAAATAGCTCTCTCTAACGATGTTCCATGTCATGAAAGCAGCCGGTATCATCGTTACAACAATGATTCCAACTATCCAGCGTTGTACGATGGTGGCACGGCGGTCATTATCAAATGTACGGGGTGTAAACTTCATGAAACGCACTCCAATCCATGTTGCCGACGCTATAAAAACGGTATTGATAAAATACAAGAAGAAAGCTCCGGCAAAGTAGGCTAGATTCCCCGAAGCAATACCAAAGCCTGCAGTACAAAGCGGTGGCATTAAAGCTGTGGCAATAGCAACACCCGGTATCACATTTCCCTTATCTTTAATACTCAACGCTATCACCCCGGCCACACCACCAACAAAAGCTATCAACACGTCGTACAACGTAGGTGAAGTACGTGCCAACAACTCCGATTGCACTTCATGATAAGGTGATAACATAAAAAAGATGGTGGCAGTAGCGATACTAATAATTGTAGCTACCAGATAATTCTTAAACGCCCGGCGCAGTAACAAGAGATCGCGAATCCCTACAGCCAACCCCATGGCAATAATAGGTCCCATCAATGGAGATATAAGCATGGCTCCGATAATAACGGCCGTAGAATTTACGTTGAGTCCTAACGATGCTATGAAAATAGCACAGATAAGAATCCAAAGCGAAGCCCCTTTAAAAGAGGCACCTCCGGATATACGTTCTATGGTCTCTTCACGACTGCTTAAGTCGTCTTTCAAATTAAAATAGTCTTGAATATTCATTTTGTATTACGTTATTTTACAAAGATAACGCACACGAGCGCAATGAAAGTTTACTTTCAATTTGCCGAGTGCGGCTTAGCTTCTACAAAGATAACGTTTTTTCATCTCATACACATCTATTCATTATCTTATTATGATTTTAGACTACATTCTTAATAAAATAAGCAGTAACAACCGTCCACTCTCGGCCTATATTTATTATTTTGTATTCAAAACCAATTATATACACCATGAATACAAACAACTGTATCATCACAAACGGATTAGCACATGCAAGAAAATCTACTTGCATGGCGATTCTATTTATTCCAAGCCGTGATATGATAAAGACTGTTTATCTCTGTTAATATCCTTAAACTGCAGTTTATATATAATAAGGTGCAATACCTCGTATCAGTGTTTTTGTGTTAAAAAACATATTTCTCGTGTAACATCTATCGCTTTTTCATCGTCTTGTAGACAGTATTTACAAAACAATAGGATTAATTTTTAAGGATTATGAAAAAGAAAATTATGATGGCTTTTGCAGCTGCATTGATAGCTGTTTCAGCAAACGCACAAGTGTATTTAGGTGGTAACTTTGGTATCGCATCTTCTAAATTGGCAGGTGGCGAAAGCGTTACTACGTATGCGGTGTTGCCCGAACTGGGTTACAATGTCAACCGCGACTGGGCTGTAGGTACCACTGTCGGCTTCGGAAAGGGCGACCCTGTCTCTATCGAAGACAACAGCAGAAACTACATCACCGTATCTCCGTATGCACGTTATACATTCTTCCACAGCAAGATGGTCAACGTATTTGTTGATGGTGGCTTTGGTTATACACACTACAACAACGCCGGTACTGCTGCTCCTTCTATCAATGAGTGGAACGTAGGTGTAAAACCGGGTGTGGCATTAAACCTGAATCCGAAGTTCAGCTTTGTGGCTCACGCAGGTTTCTTGGGCTGGAAATCACAGAAATACGACGGTGCCGACAAGAGCAGCAATGCTTGGGGAGCCAATCTCGACGGCAACAACGTAACACTAGGTTTCTACTATAACTTCTAATATTCAATCAGAAAAGCTTATAAAGGTCAAAGAGAGGGCATACCAAATCCCTCTATAAACAAAATATGAGCAAAATATAAGAATCGAGATGAAGTCTTAGCTTCATCTCGATTCTTTATTTATAGGAGTAATACCTTCTGATACTAAAACAATAAAATTACCAAATTCTTCAACTGATATATAACTACATTATTGACTATAAAAAACGTTTAACTCATCATAAAGGCAAAAAAGATACACATTACCCGTAAAAATATACTAAAGAAACGGGGATGATGGCGGTATCAATATATTAGGAGGAAGAACTCTTGAATCATCAGATGACTTATGATTAGCTTTAGATTTCATTAGCCATTCAAAAAGAATAGGACCAAAAACAGGCGTTAGAGGAACATTAAGGATATAATAAATTTGATATTATTCGCCTGCCTTATTGGCAACGTTTAATCTTATGACGAGACAAAATAAGCTTCGTTTAATCGCAAACGTGACTTTTAAAACAAATTCAGATGCTTTAACCATTTTACTGCAATAGCTCGGCAATATCGCTGTTTGGCCTTGGCAGCAATGCTGACTCGACTTAATAGCAATCTTGCCACAGCTCTGCAGAAAATCGATTGTGTACGAAAATAAATGTTATAAATACGTTAAAGAATCATAAAAATCAAGATTTTGAAGGGGGATTTTCGGACTTTCCGCGTTTTAAAAACATATATATAACTCATAAAGATACGGCTTAATTCGTTAAAAAACTTATGAAACAAGTAATCGCCCAACTCTCTCAGGTATTAGAAACTTATCAAGAACGTCCGGCATTCTGTATAGAACACATTTACTATTCGTATCAACAACTAGCAGAAACTATTGCTGCCATTCGCTGGGAATTACAAAGTAGGCCAGAAAAAAACGTCGGTTTAGTGGCCAACGACGACTTACAGACTTACGCATCTATCCTCGCTTTGTGGATGGAAGGCAAGTGTTATATTCCTTTGCATCCCGGGCAACCGCTCGAACGATGCCTTGATATCATTGAACAAATGGACATGACGCTCGTCTTGGATTCAAGTTCTGAGACGCGTTATCAACATGTTGATGTCATCATGACGGCTCAGTTAGATGGTGCGAATGCTACGTTAGAGCAGCCGGTAGCATGCGATGACAGCGAATTGGCCTATATCTTATTCACTTCGGGAAGCACTGGTCGCCCCAAAGGTGTACCTCTTACGCGTGGCAATCTACAGGCGTTTGTCGATGCTTTCTTCGCCATGGGCATCACATTGACACCCGAAGACAAGGGCATGCAGATGTTCGACCTCACTTTCGACCTCTCCGTCATGTCGTATCTGCTGCCGCTTCTAGCCGGTGGATGTGTGTACACAGTGTCTTATAAGCACGTGAAATACATGGCAGCATTTGAACTTCTCGACACCTACCCTATTACTTTCTTCATGATGGTGCCCTCGGTGATACACTATCTACGGCCATACGTTGACGAGCTTAACTTGCCTCAGTTGCGTTATGCCATGTTTGCCGGTGAGGCTTTGATGGACGATGATCTCGCAGCATGGGCTGCCTGTGTGCCTAACGCACGCATCATGAACACCTACGGACCTACCGAAGACACCATCCTTTGCACTTATTACGACTACCATCCCGGCCAGCCCAATAAGACGGTAAACGGTATTGTCAGCATCGGGCGCGGTATGCAAGGGGTTGATACATTCATAGCCGACGACGCAGGCCGGCCAGTTGCAACAGGCGAAAAAGGTGAACTGTGCTTGGCCGGTGCCCAACTGACACCGGGCTATTGGCGTAATGAGGAAAAGAACCGTGAAGCCTTCTTCATGAAAGACGGCAAAAGATATTATCGTACAGGCGATATTTGCGTAGCCGATGAGGATGGCGACATCATGTACTATGGTCGTAAAGACTCTCAAATCAAGATACAAGGATTTCGTATCGAACTCAGCGAGATAGAATGTGTAGCTCGTGACTACTTCGATAACAGCACGGCCGTGGTGGCATTGCCTATGGGTGACGAGCGTGGGGTAAACAGAATAGAACTCGTAGTAGAGTCGGCCGACACGTCGACAGAGCAAGGTCTCATGGAAAGGGTGAAGAAGAAGTTGCCCGTCTACATGGTTCCGGCCAAGATACATTATCGCCATAAGTTCCCACTCAATGTGAATAACAAGATTGATAGGAAGAAGTTAAAAGAAGAAATATAAGAGAATCGACAACTCGGAAGTTATCGGGAGTTAAACATCTCTTCGAGACGTTGGAATAATTAACGGAGTTAACAGACACATGTCCGTTTACTTCAAGCAGCTAAGCAGCTTTAACTCCCGACAACTCCTATACATATCTTAAGGAAATCAAGCAACATTATATAAAAAGAGACATCAAAATGGAAAGAAACGAGGTATTAGAACAATTACAAGGTATTTTCAGAAGCGTACTGAACGAACCGGAGTTACAACTCAATTTCGACATGTCGACCAATGATATTGACAACTGGGACTCTATTACCAACATGACTATCATCAGCGAAATAGAATCGCGTTACGGCATACATTTTAAGATGCGCGACATCATCAAGTCGAAGAACGTAGGTGATATGTGCGACGTCATCATCCGCAACAGCTAAGATAGGTCTATGGAATTTCTTTCGATACCGTTTTTCTGCTGTATGTTTCTGGCCTTCATCTTGTTTTATGCGAAGGCCGAACGACAGTGGCAGAGGGGCATATTGCTCCTTTCGAGCTGTGTTTTCATAGGTTATTACCACATCGTTTACTTGATTTTTGCCGTTGCTATGAGCCTCGTCACCTTCGTATGGGGACGTTGGTTACATCGCAAAGCAGAGACCAAGCAAGCCCCATACATCTTTATGGGCGGACTGGCAATACTTGCCGGTACGTGGCTCGTGAGTCGTTATTGGCTACCGGTGTTTCCTTTGGGCATCTCGTTCTATACTTTTCAAGCCATTTCTTACCTCATAGAAATCTATTGGGGAGAAGATGATGAAGAAGATTTATTGGACTTTACGCTGTACATGCTGCTCTTCATGAAATTCTTGTCGGGTCCTATCGAGCGGGCACAAGAATTCATGCCACAATTCAAGAAGGCTCATACGTTCTGCTACGACAAAGTGGTAGCAGGGACAAAGTTGCTTGCATGGGGTGCTTTCATGAAACTAGTGGTGGCCGATCGTGTCGCAACACCACTCAGTACGGTCTTCGATAGCGTGCGCGAAGCATCAGGTATGCAGATTCTACAGGCCACACTCATCTACCCTATCCAACTCTATGCCGACTTTGCAGGATATACCAACATGGCCATCGGACTCGCTCTAATGTTGGGATTCACCCTGTCTCCCAACTTCAACCGACCATTTGCATCTACCTCTACGGGCGAGTTATGGCGCCGTTGGCACATGTCTCTCTCTTTTTGGGTGCGCGATTATATCTACATGCCCCTCTCTGCCAGCTGCCGACAATGGGGAAAAACGGGCATTTACTTTGCTCTCTTGGTTACCTTTATCACTATCGGCGTATGGCATGGAGCCGGTTGGACGTTTGCACTCTACGGACTTTTCCAAGGCGTTATCATCATCTATGAGACCGCAGCCCACAATATGCGTGAGCGCGTTAGACAGTGGTTGCCCTCTTGGTTGTGGACAACCATCATGATAGCGCGTACCTATATTCTGTTCGCTCTATCACTCTTGCTATTCCGTATCGCCACGCTGAGCGATACGCTGTATGCTTATCGCCACATGTTCGACGGTATTAACTACTCCATAAAAGAACTTCAACTAGGCATGGCCGACCGCTATTGGATTTATTTTGGAATCGCTACGGTAGTCATGTTGGTTGTAGAATATATCCATCACGAGCGTTGTAACCTCATCGATTGGACCGCTCGTCAACGCCCTTTGGTACGTTGGGCATGCTATTATGTACTGCTGTTGCTCATATTCATATATGGGGCATTCGGTGTAGACAACTTTATCTATATTCAATTTTGATTCATCATGCAGAGAAAATTCTATATTAAGAGCCTGCTGATAGCCCTGCCGTTCTTGCTATTAGTAGGTTATTACGTAGCAGCCGATCCCTTTATGGTACTACGTTCGTACACCGATTACGATCATTCAAGGGTCTACCAAAGCGAAGGAACTATTAGTTGGCTGAAGTACAAACGCTTTCGTGCATTGCGACATTATGACTCTTTCGTCATGGGAACATCGACTACCATGTCGTTCCAGACCACTTACTGGAGTAAATATATACAGGGAAGTCCGTTCAGAATGTTCGGTAACAACGAGGCTATAGGTGATATAGCATTGAAATTAGAAGCACTCGACCGACAAGAAGGACAGAAAATTAAGAATATACTCATCGTACTCGAAGCCAATAGTCTGGCTAAACCGCAGCCACAATCGGGTATCATGCACGCTGTTCCACCCGAAGTTTCGGGGCAAAGCGAGTGTGTTTTTCAGGCTATGTTCTTACAATCGTTCTTCACACCGAAATTTTTATTTCCCTATTTGCAGTATCAATTCACTCACCAATATACGCACAAGATGAAAGGAGTGATTGAGCCTACACTGCCAACTCGTGCCACTTACACCAACGACGCCGTCATAGATGCCGACAATCAGATAAAGGCTACCGGCGAGAAGTATTGGACCGACGGACCGGGAAAGCCATTGAAAGAACATACTTACACCGTCCGCACAGCACCACAATATATATATAGTCAACAAAGAGAGTGTCTGCAACGCATCTATGAAATTTGTCGGCGCCATCAAACTAAGTTTAAAATTATTATATCTCCACGTTTAGACAAAGTATTAACCAATCCTTCTGACGTAAAGATACTGGAAGAAATCTTCGGTAAAGAGCATGTATTCAACTTTGCTTCACGCCCTTATTTGGCATGGAGCGACTATCATAACTTCTATGATGACACTCATTTCAGCATCGCTTTGGGCTGCCGGATATTAGATATTATCTATGACAAGAAGATAACTTCTATCAAATAACCCCATAAAAAATACCCATGCAGTAGCTTCTAGCAGCCACTGACATGGGTAAAACTTGAATAAATATATCTAACAGATTTTATGTTGGTCGATCAAGAATGATTCTTAGATTTTACCTACAAGGTCGATTCCGGGCTTCAAGGTTTTGTCACCCTTCATCCAACGAGCCGGACAAACCTCGCCATCGTGGGTAGCTACAAACTGAGCAGCCTCTATCTTGCGAACCAATTCAGCTGCGTTACGACCGATATTGTTATCCTGTACCTCGGCAACCTTGATGAGTCCTTCCGGATTTACAACGAATGTAGCGCGGTAAGCCACTCCTTCATCCTCCTTATAAACACCGAAACCGCGTGTCAAAACGCCACGAGGGTCGCCCAACATAGGATATTCAATGGCCTTAATACTAGGAGATTCATCGTGCCAAGCCTTATGTACGAAGTGAGTATCGGTACTTACAGAGTAAACTTCCACCCCTATTGACTTGAGGTATTGATACTTTTCCTGCAAATCTTCAAGTTCTGTAGGACATACGAAAGTAAAGTCAGCGGGATAAAAGAAGAATACTGCCCACTTGCCTTTGATATCTTCGTTTGATACACTCTTGAAGCTACCGTTGTGATAGGCCTCTACTTTGAACTCAGGAACCTGTGTATTGATAATTGGTGTCATACTTTTGATTTTTATTTTTGTGTTAATTGTGTTGGTTTTGTTTCTTTGTGATGCAAAGATAATCAATCTATCAAGCGATTCAAACAGATAAAATCTATCGGTCGATAGATAAAAACTATCACCAATGATAACACGGTCATTATCAATCGATTATATTTTTAGTCGCCCGATACCATTTACTTAAAATTTAATACGTAACTTTGTAAACAACCAACACAGACATAAATATAATATGACACTACAACAACTAGAATACGTGATAGCCGTCTATCGGCACAAACACTTTGCCAAAGCAGCCGATGCCTGCAACGTTACGCAACCTACTCTCAGCTCGATGATTCAGAAACTAGAGGAAGAATTAGGACTAAAAATATTCGAACGACGCAAGCAACCCATCGTTCCGACGGTACAGGGGATGCCCGTTATTGAGCAAGCATGGCAGGTTTTAGTACAGGCACGACGCCTCAAAGAAACCGTAGAAGAGGAGCGTAACTCACTATTAGGCACTTTCAACATCGGCATATTGCCCACTATCGCCCCTTACTTGATACCTCGTTTCTTCCCACAACTCATGAATGAGCATCCCGATATGGATGTCCGCATCACAGAGATGAAGACAGAAGAACTGAAGAAAGCTTTATTACATGAAGAAATCGATGCCGGTATCGTGGCGCAACTTGATGGCATGGACGATGTCGATGTGACTCCGTTGTTCTACGAAAAGTTCTTCGCTTATGTGGCTAAAGGCGATAAACTCTTCGAAAACAAACTTATCAAGACCGTCGACTTGACTGGTGAATACCTTTGGTTGCTTGATGAAGGCCACTGTTTCCGCGACCAATTGGTGAAATTCTGCGAACTTAAAGAGGCCAATCGTAGCAAGAAAGCCTACAGCCTAGGCAGCATTGAGACCTTCATGCGAATGGTAGAGAGCGGCAAAGGGGTTACTTTTATCCCCGAACTAGCTCTGCCTCAGCTCACGTCGGAGCAAAAAGAACTTGTCCGTCCGTTCGCTCTTCCGGTACCAACGCGCCACATCGTAATGATAACAGGTAAAGACTTTATCCGCAAAACACTTCGCGATACCTTGGCAGAACACATCAAAAAAGCAGTTCCAACAGAGATGTTGAAACTGCGTATAGGCATGCAGACCGTCTAATCGGTCTGTATTTTTGTTTATCTTCTGCTCAATTTACGACCTATCCAACCATCTATTGAGAGTTGTCCGGGACCGGTCAAAAACAACAATAAGTAGACCATGAGGTAAACGAAAGCCAGTTCGCCCTCTGAAATAGAGAAGTGATGAACCGTTGCAAAGGCTACCAACAGTGTGAAAGCCATCGGGATAACGACCAAACGTGACAAGAAACCGAACACAAAAGCAACAGAACAAACCAATTCACCAAAGATAGCAAGTGCCAAAGAGAACTCACTTCCCACACCAATCGGGTCGGGGAACTGAGCCGACATCGCACTGAATGCCATCAATTTCTGCCATCCATGACTAGCCAACAAGAGGCCGAAGATAACTCGCGCCAATAATAATACCAATGACATTTGTGGTGTTTCCTTTGCAGAAGGAAACAAAAAATGCATCAACTTTTTTATTTTTATCTCTCTTTAATTTTATGGTTGAGAAAGGATATACCTCTTAAAAGGCTTCCCTATATTTATTCTCATCTTTATCTTCCAACATACTGAGATAGCTCTGATACCTGCTTGCCGCAATATAATGGTCTTCCACAGCTTTCAACACCGCACATCCGGGCTCATGGGTATGCGTACAATTAGAGAACCGACAGTCTTTCGAGAAGTGGAATATCTCCTTGAAATAACTTGTCAACTCTTCTTTTTCCACGTCAAACGTACCGAATCCTTTTACCCCCGGTGTGTCTATCACATAGCCACCACTGGGCACTTCGAGCATCTCACTGAATGTTGTAGTGTGCATTCCGGTGTTATGGGCATCGCTGATTTCGGCAGTCCGCTGTTTGGCTCCGGGTATTAACCGATTGATAAGTGTCGATTTTCCCACTCCACTGTTACCGCTCAACAGAGTCACCTTGCTTTGCAACAGGGGTAACAAGGTATCTATTCCCTCTCCGGTCTCGGCAGATACGGCTACACACTGGTAGCCAATGGTATCATAAAGTGTCATCATCATCTCCTGATAATGTCGTTCTTCTTCACTCAAAAGGTCATTTTTGTTGAATACAAGCACCACCGGCACGCGGTAAGCTTCTGCTACAGCGAGGAAACGGTCAATAAATGTGGTGGAAGTAGTGGGATAATTAACAGTCACAATAAGCATAGCCAAATCTAGATTGGCTGCGATTATCTGACTTTGTTTCGATAAATTGGGCGATTTTCGGATAATATAGTTACGCCGATCATCAATAGCCGAGATGAAAGCCGTACCCTCTTGATTGGTAATTAACTCCACATAGTCGCCCACGGCTACAGGGTTTGTGGTTCGGATACCCTTTAGTCGGAAGTTTCCTTTAATCTTACTGTCGATGATTTTCCCATCATCAGTCTTCACGGTGTACCAACTACCCGTGTTTTTTATGACTAGTCCGTGCATGCAAATAATAAGAAGTGAGAAATAATAGATGAAAGATTATAAACTCTAATCCATCACTTATTATCCCTCACCCATTCAAATTACACCGTCATAATCTCTTTGGTCTTCTCGGCCAAAGCATCGTCGATGCGCTTGATATACTTGTCGTGAACCTTTTGCAAGTCAGCTTCGGCGTCCTTCTCGTTATCTTCGGACAACCCGTCTTTGATAGCTTTCTTCAGTTTGTCCTTAAATTCAGAACGCACATTACGTACTTCGACTTTCGTCTTCTCGCCAATTTTGTTGCATTGCTTCACTAATTCCTTACGACGTTCGCCTGTTGGCTGAGGTATTCCCAATCGAATAATCTCGCCATTGTTCTCAGGTGTAATGCCCACTTCGGAATCCATAATAGCCTTTTCGATGTCTCTGATGGCCTTACGATCCCAAGGCTTAATCGCAATAGTACGTGCATCGGGGGTAGAGATGTTAGCCACTTGATTCAAAGGGACACGTTGTCCGTAAGACTCTACGCGTATTCCGTCGAGAATTGCCACGTTGGCTCTACCTGCACGAATGTGTGAGAGTTGGTCTTCGAGATACATTGCTGCCATCTCCATGCGCTCTCCCGCATCTTTTAATGTTGCTTGTACGTCAATCATATTATCGTATTGTAAAATTTCTGTTTCACAAAATTAGGTATTAATTCGGATATTCACAAGTGTTAGGTGCTTATTTTTTTTACATCAAGTCGCCTATCTCGTCCATCACCAAAGCCACAATAGCCTCCAATCCCTCTTGATCTGGCTCATCAAAATCGGCAAGAGCGGTACTGTCAATATCCAAGACACCCCAAAATTGGTGGGCAGAATCGTACATCGGTACTACTATTTCGCTGCGCGACAGACTGCTACAAGCAATATGTCCGGGAAACGCTTCCACGTCGGGAACCACGAGTGTGCGCCCTTCTTTCCATGCCGTGCCACACACGCCTTTACCATACGGGATATTGTAACAGGCCACCGAACCTTGGAACGGTCCCAACTTCAACATGCCATCACCTACTTTTAGATAAAACCCTACCCAAAAGAAACGCTCCGGGAAAGCCTCTCGTAAGGCAGCGGAAACATTGGCTAGCACACCAACTACGTTGGTTTCATTGGCTATCAAACTCTTAATCTGTTGGTAAAGGGTTGTATATTGTGGGGTCATAAATTAATTATATTCGAATAACCGATTATTCGAGACATCGATTAAAACTGTTATAATGCCAACTTACTCAGCTGATTAGTCAGTTCTACAAATTCTGCTATGCTCAATTGTTCTGGACGTTTGGTCATAATATCTTGCTCGAAGAAGGCCTGTTCAGGCTTCTCGGCACCAAACATCTGCTTGATACTTACACGCAACATCTTACGACGCTGGTTGAACACAGTCTTCACCAATCGCTTGAAAAGTTTCTCGTCGCATCCCAAATCGGTCACTTTGTTGCGCGTCATTCTGATAACGGCACTCTTCACTTTAGGAGGCGGATTGAACACATGCTCATCAACGGTGAACAAATATTCCACATTGTACCACGCTTGTATCAACACCGACAAGATGCCATAGGCTTTACTACCCGGTGCCGAAGCCATACGTAGCGCCACTTCTCGCTGTATCATACCCGTACAACAGGGTATTAAATCCTTGTAATCAAGCATCTTGAAGAATATCTGCGAGGATATATCGTAAGGGTAATTGCCCGTCAACACGAACTGACGGCCACCGAATATATCGTTCAAATCCATGCGTAAGAAGTCTTCACCTATGATATTCTCGTGCAACGAGGGGAACTTCTCGTACAAGAAAGCCACCGACTCGCTGTCTATCTCCACAGCTTTTACTTCGCGAGGCTTCTCTACCAGATACTGCGTAAGGACACCCATACCCGGTCCGATTTCCAATACGGGAATATCCGGACACGCATCTACGGTGTCGGCAATGCGCTTCGCGATATTCAAATCGGTCAAGAAATGCTGTCCCAGATTCTTCTTTGGTTTGACTAGTTTCATCTGTCTATGGATTGATGTGTCTGCAAAAATACAAAAACTATGCGATAATCTGCACTGAATCGATATTTATTAGTCCGTTTACTCTTTACCGGTATGCCGACAACAGACATTTGTCTGGTAACTCCTGCTAACTCCTTTTAACTCCCGATTACTCCAAAGTAGAGCATCCATGCGAAACTTTTATCATTTATTTGCCTTACCTTTGCAGCCAAATATAATCTCAGAACGATGAGCAACAACGTAAAAGGATTCTTGGCAGCAACCATGGCTGCCATCTGTTATGGCACTAATCCACTCGGCGCATTACCTTTGTATGCCGATGGCATCAACTCCTATTCGGTCGTGATGTATCGCTATGGGCTAGCCATAGTCATCTTTGCCGTCATCATGTTGGTACGCCGAGAGAACTTCCGTATTAAACTTGGCCATGCCATCCGACTGGCTTTACTGGGCAGCATTTTCGCTTTGTCGTCTATGACGCTCTTCCTGAGCTTCCATTACATGGCTGCCGGCATCGCTTCCACACTGCTTTTCGTCTACCCTATCATGACAGCTATGCTCATGACCTTACTCTTTCACGAGCGCATAACGTGGGGGGCGTCCCTGGCAATCCTATTGGCGTTAAGCGGTGTAGCGCTACTCTACCATGGTGAGGGAGACAGCAAACTCAGCACAGCCGGTTTCCTGCTCGTCATGTTCTCGTCGTTGCTCTATGCCGTGTACATTGTCTCCGTAAACCGGTGGAGCGTGGATATTCCACCATTGAAATACACCTTTTGGGTTGTCTTCTTCGGATTTATCGCCGTCTACCTATTCAGTTTGCTGGCCGGTGCGCCCATTCAGATGCTTCATACAGCCAAAGACTGGGCTTTCGCATTCCAATTGGCCTTGCTGCCCACGGTACTTTCGCTCTTCTTTATGAATATAGCTATTGCCAAAATTGGTTCCACTCCCTCTGCCATCATGGGCGCCTTAGAACCCGTTACAGCCGTTATTATCGGTGTATGCTTGTTCCATGAAACGATAACCCTGCGCCTCTGCCTCGGCATTTTGCTGATTCTAAGCGGTGTCACCGTCATCGTTAAACAGAAAGTATAATCCAACTCATCACTCAAAACTCCTCATTTCTCACTCCCAACTCATTTAGTTGTCTACTCGTTAACTCGTCTATTAGCAAACTGCAATCCCATAGCAGTATTGCTGTTTGGCTTTTGCAGCAATGCTGAAAAGATGTGGCAGTAATGCTGCCTAGCCTTTGCAACAAATTAAGAGTTATCTGTCTAGTACGAAAAGACACATACTAAAAGAGCAAATACAATTCGCTCCTATCATGTATAAGTCTGTTTTAGGCGGTAAATATAAGCCGACTTGGGATGCAACACTCCCTCCCTTACCCCATTATCACCTCTCATCGACGATTTAAGGAAATTAGAATGGTATTTTCTTTGTATTTAGACTGAATTCTCTTAACTTTGTGGCTAATAGCAACTAAGAAAACGCAACCGGCTTGAAAAAGACAATAGGAGATATTTCTAAAGTAGCACTGTCGCTGATATTAGGCGGAGCCATCCTTTATTGGATGTATCGTGGATTCGATTTCCACGCCGTGCAAGACGTGTTGTTCCACCAAATGAACTGGGGATGGATGTTACTCTCCTTCCCTTTCGGTGTCTTGGCTCAGGCTTTCAGAGGTTGGCGTTGGCGCCAAACATTGGAACCGGTAGGTGAGCATCCGCGCATGTCGACACTCGTCAATTCCGTATTTTTATCCTACGCCGTAAGCCTTGTGGTGCCTCGCGTAGGCGAATTTGCCCGTTGCGGTGTGCTCCATCGCTACGACGGCACATCATTTCCAAAAGCCTTGGGTACCGTGGTGACCGAACGAGCCATTGACTCTTTACTCGTATTGTTGATTACAGCACTTACCCTTATCTTCCAACTCCGAACGTTCGACACGTTCTTCTTGAAGACCGGCACGAGTCTCGACCACCTCATACACAGCTTTACAAGTACGGGATGGATGGTTACAGGTATCTGCTTGGTGGCTGTCATAGCATTGGGAGGGGTCATACTGAAGAAGCTTAGTGTATTTAATAAGGTGAAAGAGACAGTAGACGGCATCAAACAAGGTATCATGTCGCTGCGCAAAGTGCGCAATCTGCCACGCTTCATCTTCTTCACGCTGGCCATTTGGGGGAGCTACTTCCTGCACTACTATCTCACGTTCTTTTGCTTTGAGAGCACGGCCGGGCTTGGCATGTCATGCGCATTGGTGACATTTATCGTAGGAAGCATCGCCGTCATCGTACCCACTCCCAACGGTGCAGGGTCTTGGCATTTTGCCGTAAAGACCATGTTGATACTCTATGGTGTGCAAGCTGTCGACGCACTGAACTTCGTTCTCATCGTGCACTCCATACAAACGTTGCTCGTCGTAGCACTGGGTATATATGCATGGTTGGTACTATCGTTCACCAAGAAACATCATGTTGCAAAATAAGCATTATTCATTTAAAAACATAAAGACTATGAGCGAAATCAGAAATCTAGACCCTAAATGTATCTGGGAAAACTTTTATGCACTGACACAAGTACCTCGTCCATCGGGACATTTGGAAAAAATCCAAGCTTTCTTGCTCGACTTTGCTAAGCGTGTAGGCGTAGAGGCATTCCAAGACGAGGCCGGAAATATCATCATGCGTAAGCCCGCTACCCCCGGAATGGAAGACCGTAAAGGCATCATCTTGCAGGCTCATATGGACATGGTACCCCAAAAAGCACCCGAAAGCAATCATAACTTTGAAACCGATCCCATCGAAACACGCATCGTAGACGGATGGGTATATGCCAATAACACCACACTTGGTTCTGACAACGGTATGGGCGTGGCTACCATCATGGCCGTGATGGAGGCGAAAGACTTACAGCACGGACCGGTAGAAGGACTCATCACTGCCGACGAAGAAACCGGTATGTTCGGAGCGAACGACTTGAAACCGGGCGTACTGAAGGGTGATATCCTGCTGAATCTAGACTCTGAATCATGGGGAAAATTCGTTATCGGTA
Source organism: Prevotella sp. DNF00663 (assembly GCF_001553265.1). Taxonomy (GTDB): domain Bacteria; phylum Bacteroidota; class Bacteroidia; order Bacteroidales; family Bacteroidaceae; genus Prevotella. Next base: position 131,595 of record NZ_KQ960601.1, read on the forward strand.
GTGCCGGTGGTATCGATGTGACAGCAGATATGGGCTATCAGGAAGTGGCTACAGACAAGAACGATGCTGCCGTGAAAGTGACTTTGAGTGGTTTGCGTGGCGGTCACTCCGGTTTGGAGATACACGAAGGTCGCGGTAATGCGAACAAACTTATGGTTCGTTTCGTACGTTCGGCCATCAGCGAGTGCGATGCTCACTTGGCTACATGGCAAGGTGGCAACATGCGTAACGCCATCCCATTCAAGGCCGAAGTAGTATTGACATTGCCAAAGGAGAATGTCGAAGCACTGAAAGAACTTGTAGCCGACTGGTGCGAAGAGTTTAATGAAGAATACAAGGGCATTGAGAAAGACATTATGCTTGTTGCCGAAGATGTAGAAACACCCGAAAAGGAAGTGCCTGTAGAGATTAGCGATAACCTTGTGAATGCCATCTACGCGTGCCACAATGGTGTGATGCGTATGATTCCGGCTATCCCAGAAGTGGTAGAGACATCGTCCAACCTCGCTATTATCAATATCGGTGGCGGCAATGCTTCGTTCAAAATTTTGGCTCGCAGTTCTAACGACGAGATGAAGGAGTGCATAGCTGAGACTTTAGAGAGCTGCTTCAATATGGCCGGCATGAAGGTTACAATGAGTGGAAGCTACAGTGGATGGAATCCAAATCCCGATAGCGAGACACTGAACACATTGCTGGACATCTACAAAGAGCAGAATAAGACAGACGGAATCGTACAAGTAGACCACGCTGGATTGGAGTGTTCTATCATTCTCGGCAAATATCCACATTTGGATGTTGTTAGTCTTGGACCTACGATTCGCAGTCCTCACACCGCTACCGAGCGTTGCGAGATTGCCACCGTGGCTCCTTTCTGGAACCTACTGAAAGAAGCTTTGAAGCAAGTAGGAAAGAAAAAATGAGATTATAAATTACAATAAACCTATTAAATAATAAAGACCGGGAAGAAGCAGAAGCCTCTTCCCGGTCTTTATTATAGCAAAATTGCTACAATCTAGCTATAAAAAATAGAGAGACCTGCACAAACACTAGATGTCTATGCAGGCTCTGCTAAACAGTCATAGTGGAAAAACAGGGTAAATAATTTCGCATATATATAAATCTATCCACTTGATGTAGACAAAAGTAAAGACTTAAATACAATTTTAATTTACTAATTCGTGTCTATTTTTTTATAATTCGGTCAAAACAAAGGAATTCCATCAAGGTATAGAATTATATTTTTGCAAAATCATTACAAACTATGCCAAAAATTCAAAAAAAAAAAATAAGTCCGAAAAATAAAGTAATTTAGAGATAGCTGAGAGACTCCACTTCTCCTCGCAACAAAGTATGTCGACGTTTTGTAAGCTCCATTTGCATGGCACACCCACTCAAGTGAGAAACGGTGAAATACATATGCCCGACAAAAAATGAACTCTACCAATATCCACACCACCACTTCTAATAATTATGTTTTTCTAATTCAAAGCATCATCTAAGAACTACAAGATTCGTAACATCCTTTTCGTATATTTCACACAGTTTCGTATTCGTAAAGAAAACGAGACTGCCTAAATCGCTATGGAGAAAAAATCATGGGGTTTCCTTGGAAATGCGGACGTTTTAATGTATCTTTGCAAAGTTAAATCAAACTATTAATTCCTATGGACGATTATCACGCGGAAAACTTTAATTCGTTGGCGTGAGGATTTAGCTAGATGCGAATCCCCACACCGGTTATTATTTAATGTGGAGATTGGCAGACATGAGAACCTACTGGAATATTACAGATAACTTGACCGCCATTAAAGAATGGCAACCCAATTGCTGGATACAAGTAACGTGTCCAACAGATGAAGACCAACAATTGTTGGAAGAAGAATTTAACATACCCGACTATTTTCTATCAGATATCAGCGATACCGACGAGCGTGCCCGCTATGAATACGACGACGGGTGGATGCTCATTATCTTGCGTATACCGTATGTGAAGGAGATTCGTTCGCGTACGCCATACACCACTGTGCCCTTAGGTATCATCCATAAGAAAGACGTTACCATCACTGTTTGCTTCTACGAGACCAACATGATGATTGACTTCGTAAGCTATCAGCAGAAACGTAGTGAAGGCTTTACGGACTATGTCGACATGATTTTCAGGCTATTCCTTTCTTCAGCCGTGTGGTATCTGAAACGTCTAAAGCAAATTAATGCACTCATAGAAAAGGCTAAACATAATCTGGACCAAGGAGTGAACAACGAAAGTTTGATAGGTTTGAGCAGATTACAGGATTCACTTACCTATTTCACCACTTCTATTCGAGGAAACGAAAACCTGCTGTCAAAGTTGAAATTCAAGCTACAAGTGGACGAATTAGACGCCGACCTTATCGAAGACGTCAACATTGAGATGACACAGGCACGCGAGACCACGGCCATCTACTCAGATATTTTAGAGTCAACGATGGATACTTATTCCAGCATCATCAACAACAACATTAACACCACGATGCGTACACTGACTTCCGTATCTATCATCATGATGTTCCCGACACTCATCGCATCACTCTTCGGAATGAACCTTATCAATGGTATGGAGACCAGTCGATGGGGCTTCTGTATAGCACTTTTTATTTCAATCTTCGTATCAGGGCTCTCTTGGTGGATTCTCCGCTTCAAGCGTTTGCTGTGAGATTGTAGTTAAAAAATATCAATTCTACTAGGAATTTACAATTATTTTATTTAAGTTTGCATGAGATATGTCTTATTAGAAGACATTGTATTAACTGTATCTCATCAACTTAATAGCGACATGATGGACTCTCAAGAAAATGCCCTTGAAGTGGGAAAACAAGAAGAAAAAGTTGCAACGAAGGCCTATACCACCAAACAAGAAGTGATAGAACGGCTGAAAGAAATCGTCGGCAACAACGAAAATCCTACCAAGGACGAACTGGATCACCTGAAAACAACGTTCTATAAACTGCACATTGCTGAGCGCGATGCACAGCAAAAAGCATATTTGGAAGAAGGAGGAGACCCGGAGAAATATCAGGTTTTGCCCGATGAAGCCGAAGAAATATTCAAGGCTGAGATGAGTGTCATCAAAGAACGGAGAGCCGAACTCTTCAAACAACAGGAAGAAGAGAAGCAAGCTAACCTAGAGAAAAAGCTCGCAATCATTGAGAAGATAAAGAATATGGCCACATCACCCGATGAAGCCAATAAGTCATATCAAGAATTCAAAGAGATACAACAACAGTGGAAAGAAATCAAAGCTGTACCAGCTGACAAAGCCAATGAGTTGTGGCGAAACTACCAACTCTATGTAGAGCAGTTCTATGATTTACTGAAACTGAACATCGAAGCACGCGAATACGATTTCAAGAAAAACTTGGAATTGAAGACAAAGTTATGTGAAGCTGCCGAGAAATTGGCTGAAGAAACAGACATTGTAAGCGCCTTTCACCAGCTACAAGAGCTACATCAGGAGTATAGAGAGATTGGTCCGGTGGCTAAAGAACTACGCGAAGAGATTTGGACTCGCTTCAAAGCCGCATCAACCGTCATTAATAAGCGCCATCAACAGCACTTCGAAGAGTTGCGTTCTAAGGAAGAAGAGAACCTAAACAAGAAGACTGCACTCTGCGAAAGAACCGAAGAGATATGCAAACAAGAGAATAAGAACGCTGCCGATTGGGAGACACATACCAAGGAAATCATAGCCATTCAAGCCGAATGGAAGACCATTGGATTTGCTCCACAAAAGATGAATGTGAAGATATTCGAGCGTTTCCGTACTGCTTGTGATACATTCTTCAATGCCAAGGCAGAGTATTTCAAGACGATGAAATCACAATTTGCTGAGAATGCAGAGAAGAAAAAAGCACTCGTAGAAAAAGCAAAAGCATTACAAGACAGCACAGAATGGAAGTCTACCAGCGATAAACTGATTGCTCTACAGAAAGAGTGGAAAACCATAGGAATGGTTTCTAGAAAGCTAGGCGACCAACTATGGGAAGAGTTTCTCGGTGCATGTAACAAGTTCTTTGAAGCTCGTAACGCAGCCAATTCGGGTACTCGAAACGAAGAGCATGCCAATCTTGAAAAGAAACATAGCATCATTGAGCAGCTCAAAACCCTGTGCGAAGAGGCCTCCGACAACATCCAAGAGAAGGTACAAAGCCTTGTTGACGAGTATAATAAGGTTGGTCACGTGCCTTTCAAAGACAAAGATAAAGTCTATAAGGAATACCACGACGTGCTGGATAAGCTCTATAAGGAGTTGAATATCACTACTGCCCGCAAACGATTAGACAACTTCCGCAACAACATCAAGAACATAGCGAAGCGCGGAGAAGACGCTTTGGGCAACGAACGTGGCCGACTGATGCATCGCTATGAGGCTCTGAAACAAGAGATTATCACTTATGAGAACAATCTAGGATTCCTCAATAGCACCAGTAAAAAGGGCAATAGTCTCATCGATGAGATGAATCGAAAGGTACAAAAACTGAAAGATGACCTCGAATTGGTGAAGCAAAAAATCAAAGCTATTGATGCTGAAAACAAGGAATAATACTATTCATACAAGCAAAAGCCGAGTCTACAGCAGTACGACTCGGCTTTTTTAGAACCATTATAGAATAACATCTATCAAGTATAAACCTATATCTCATGAAAAAATTATCATTTATTACGTTTTTATTATTGCTAAGCCTGTTGTCTATGCAAGCCGAGCAAAAGTATGTACCTACACCGGAGAACCTCGAAGCAAGAAAGGAATTTGAAGGTTTCCGCTTCGGTATTTTCCTCCATTGGGGGATCTATAGTGAATTCGCACAAGGCGAATGGTACCTCAATAGTCACATCAATAAAGACGAATATGCCAAGGCTGCCTCTTGCTTTTACCCCATTCAGTTCGATGCAAATGCTTGGGTAAAAGCCATCAAGGAGTCTGGTGCCAAGTATATTACATTCACCTCACGCCACCACGACAGCTTCTCTATGTTCCATACAAGCGAGACCAAATACAATATTGTGGATGCAACACCTTTCAAACGAGATGTATTGAAAGAGCTATCTACCGCTTGCCAACAGCAAGGAGTGCGTCTTCACGTCTATTATTCTATCCTCGATTGGATTCGCGAAGACTATCCTATCGGTCGAACCGGACTTTATACCGGTCGCAAACTGGCTCCCAACTACGATACTTACTTTACTTTCATGAAGAATCAAATACGAGAAATCCTTACCAACTATGGCAAAGTAGGTGCCATTTGGCTCGATGGTTATTGGGATCATGATAGCGATAGTATTCCTTTTAATTGGCGTATGGAAGAGTTTTATCGCTACATCCATAACATCCAACCGGCTTGCCTCGTAGGCAACAACCACCATATTACCCCGATTGACGGTGAAGATTTCCAAATGTTTGAGCGCGACCTGCCCGGTGAAAACAAAGCCGGACTATCGGGACAAGACATCAGTAAGTTGCCATTAGAGACCTGCGAGACCATGAATGGCATGTGGGGTTACAAGGTATCTGACCTCAATTACAAGACCACCGACCAACTCATAGAACTCTTAGCACGCTCTGCCGGCAAGGGAGCCAACCTTCTTATGAACATAGGCCCGCAACCTAACGGTGAACTTCCGGCTGTCGCGCTCGACCGTCTACAAGGTTTGGGCAAATGGATGAAGCAATATGGCGAAACCATCTATGGCACCAAGGCTAGTGAAGTAGGCGAAGCTAAATGGGGAACAAGCACAGCTAAAGACAATAAGATTTATCTACACGTGTTCGATAAGACGCTGTCAAAACTCACATTCACGATTGATAAAAAGCCCAGAAAGGTCATCGACTTCGTAACACGTCGCCCATTGGCTTGCCAATACAACAAAAAGACCAAGCAAGCTACAGTTACATTCACAGCCGACACAACCCCTGATTACGTCATAGAACTAACAAAATGAACCAAAATTATACTTTAGAAGTCTGCACAGGCAGTCTTCAAAGCGTCATCAATGCCGTCAAAGGCGGTGCCAAGCGAATAGAACTTTGCTCAGCACTCAGCCTTGATGGTCTCACTCCATCGCTGGGACTAGTACAAACCGTACGCACATTATTCCCGCAACTCACCATCCACGCCCTCATTCGTTCGCGCGAAGGCGACTTCATTTACAGCGAAGAAGAGGTACAAGTGATGGAACATGACATTACAGCATTGCTCCCTTATGTAGATGCAATCGTCAGTGGAGCACTCACACCTGAGGGAGATATAGATGTAGAAACCACTCGCCGACTCATCGTGGCAGCCCAAGGTAAGCCGTTCACCTATCACCGTGCATTCGATGTATGCAGGAATCCGATGCAAGCACTCGACCAATTAATGACATTAGGATGCGCCCGTGTGCTTACTTCCGGCCAACAATCTACAGCCGAAAAGGGCATTCCACAATTGCGCGAATACATCCATCACACCGCCGGCAGAATGATTATCCTTCCCGGCGGAGGCGTTAATCCCGGCAATGTACATCGCATTATCGACGAAACAGGAGCCATCGAGATACATGGTTCTGCTTCCGGAATTTCGCCAAATGGCCGAAAAGAAACGCAGGCAGAGATTGTTAGGCAACTGATTTAATCTTCTTCCCCATCAAAAGGAAAGGAATCTGACTATAAGAATAGAAAAGAGGGATTATGGAAATTGCAATCATGCAACCATCCATAATCCCTCTTTTTTTGTGCCAACTCGCGACAGGGAAAGCCTTTACAACTTCCCTATCACCTTCAATATTTGCTCACCTATATTAATGGTATATCCCTGTTGAACATATACCACGCGGTTAAAGCTATCGCATATCACGAAGATTGGTAACGAAGATGTTCGTAGTTTCAACTGTTCGCATACTTCTTTCAAAATCTTACCATCTACATCTGTTCCCCAAACAACGGTAGAAGGCAGACGGTCGAACTCCTTAAAGTTGAAACGTTCCATGTGTTCGGCGTCTTGGAACAGCAATACCATCTTTCTTCCCCACTTTTCAAACTGCTCTTTGTAAGCACTGATGTCGCGCAAAGTATGGTTTGTCGGTTCCTGATTCGGAGCTACAATACCTACCATATAATATCCGCGCCCAACGGTAGAAAGCAGACTCTTATCTGTATTCGTAGCCTTATCGTGGTAAATATCCTCCGCATTCAAGCTACCAATCACCTGTATATCATCGCTACTTTCGCGCAGAGCGAAACTTAATTTTGTAGTTTCTCCCTTCTTGACACGGAATACTTCCGTATGAGCCAACACCGCACCACTAGCCATTCTCGAACCGGTGGTCAACATATACTCGCCTTCATCCAAGTCCACACCATTGGCAAAATCACCTTTCCATGTCGCGTCTTCCGGATAAGTGAGCAACTGTGCTTGTCCGTTTTCTATCCGACTCAGCGTGAAGTGGATGTAATATTTGGGATTATCATTAAACTTCGAAGCCTGATAATCAAGCACCAATCGACCTTTCGGGGCCACCACAGCCTCAGTCTTACCACCAAATTCCACATCTACCCAATTGTTTCCGGCATAATATTGCAACTTACCATTTACCTCGTTGATACGAGCCGGCCAGCCTAAACTGCGTGCCACCGACACGAAGAAGATATCACGCCCTAGCTTATCTGTTATCTTATCGCGCCACACACTCATCGGTTGCATGCGCAATCCTTGTGGATTGTGTACCTCATCGATACGGATATTCTTCTCACACCACGCCACCAACTGTGCCACACTCTTCACGCCGGCCATCTTCTCGCGCAAGAAATGCTTGTAAGGCGTAAGCCATTCACTCTCCACACGAGGATTCATCACGTAGCAACAATATATGTCCGACGTATCGGTCTGCTCTACGGCATGGTCACGCAACACATCCAATGGCACGTCGCGCAAATCCTTTTTTGAAATCACCTGCAACAGTTTCTGTGCCATCACCTTGTTCTTTGCACCGGCAAGAAAAGCATCTATCGTAGCATGATTGCCGCGCGACTCGTCTTTCATCGTTGCTTCGTAAGCCTGACGAATAGCGTCTTCCTCAGCCATACGCCGTGTATTCTCTGCCCGCTGAGCCGCTGTCACATCGGGCAACTGTCCACTTGTTGGTGGCGGAACAATATCCAAATCCATCTTTTCGGCCAGTTCCGCGTGTTCCAACACCACTTTGACCTCCGGAGTCTTACCGAACGAAATCTTCTGTACGGCCACCTTACCATCTTTCGACACCCACAAGAGCATGTCACCCTTGCCGGCTGTGAGCGACGCCCTACCCTGCCCATCGGTATGTTTGGTTGCCACCGTGTAGAATTCGGCATAGTTATACACCTTAAATTCCACTTTCGCATTAGCTACACGATTACCTTTAGCATCCACCACCTCTACTTTTACCTCAGCCGTGGGGGCATAGTGGTCTATCACATTGATTTCCGTGTAGTTCGGAGTACGACTCATAACCTCTTCCGGACCGTCGTAATCGCCGAACACTTTGGTATGCATCAACATACCACGCGAGGCACTCTCGTTGAACCACCCCAAGTTTAATACCGGTTCAGGTTCGCATGCACCTAGGAAATACCACTTACCATCGGCCCACGCTTCTACCCATGCATGGTTGTCATCAGTATGTGCCCAACGCGGCGTATAGACCTGTCGAGCCGGTATCCCCACTGCCCTCAAGGCAGCAACAAGAAACGTGCTCTCCTCGCCACAACGTCCATAAGCTGTACAAACCGATGCCAACGGACTACTCGTGCGCGAATCCGATGGTCTATAAGTCACCTTCTCATGGCACCAGTGATTCACTTCTAGAATGGCATTCTTCATTGATAAACCTTTCACACGGTCTTTTAATTCACCATAAAACACCTTGCGACTATGATCCAAATTTTCATTGTTCACACGCACAGGAATCACAAAGTGCTTGAATTCTCGTTCGGGAACAGTCTTTCCCCACGGCATATCGCGCTGTGCCTGCAGCGACATCTCTACATTTTCGCGATAGAAATCGCGCGTATAGTCGGTTTTATCAGGCAACGACATGTAGCGATATAAAAAGTCCATGTACTTTGCCTCTGCTTGTGTGTCGGCTTGGACTGCTACCAAAGGCTTTGCTTGGCAGTCCACAGCTCGCATGCTTCCAGCCGTTGCGGCCGTGGCCATAGCCAATAAGATGAATGTTTTCCTGTCCATATGATAAGATTGTTTTGCGCAAAGATACACAACTTTCCGAGCTTATGCAAACCAAATCATTATAAAAAACAGCCTACCTGCCAACTCGTCTGTTTGTTTACTTATCAACTGCAAAGGCTGGGCAATCTTGCTGCCTCGACCATGCAGCGTCGCTGTGCGGGCTTTGCAGTATTGCTGTTATGTGTTTGCAGCGACCTCACCTCAACCCTCTTCTTGAGAAAGGAAGATTATATAGAGTTATCAAGTAAACGAGATGAATCTTAAACACCATTGTTTCCGATAGGCCGTAAAGGATGAAAGGAGGCTAAAAGGCAAACTCCGACGATAATAACATAGAGCAAAAAAACTCGCAAACCGCCAATATGAATATGCTCAATACTTGCTCCGGGCCACCGAGCAATAACACTTACAACCGCATTCATCACTCCAGCTATCAGCCCGACAGCCCATTCCAACACTTGAGCACAAAGCGGTAGCCAACCGATGAGCAACAACAAACAAGCCATATAGAGCAACAACGTGGCACAAGGAATCACAATGAGATTGGATAACAGGAAATAACACGAGAATCGACCGAAGTAATAAGCTACCAATGGAGCCGTACCCACTTGGGCAGCAACCGACGTACACATCATCGCTCCCACCCAACGCAGCACTGAATTCGCAGGGTTGAGCCAATCGAAGAGTGGCCTATACAGACAGAGGATGGCTGCTACGGAACAGAACGAGAGCTGAAAGCCTACATCCCAAAGGCAAAGTGGATTGGCGGCAAGCATGATGATGGCAGCCAATGCCAGCGTGTTGAGCGAGATGTTGTTACGATGTAACAGCGTCACCAGCGAATAAACGGTCATCATCGTGGCTGCACGTGTCACCGACGGTGGAAGTCCTACTAGCATGGCATACGCCCAAATAGCCACGAGGGCAGCCAGTCTGCCTATCAAAGAACGACCGAACAGCAGTGTCAACACCATGAAAATGATAGACAGATGGAGCCCAGATAGGGCAAGGATGTGTGATGTTCCCGCTACCGAATACTCATGTTTCGTCTGCCTACTGAGCATCGACTTGTCACCAAGGGTCATAGCTACCACTACGGCCAAGACGTCTTGCTGCATGCCAGAAGCCATATATCGGTCGGCTAACAATCGCCTCCATTGCAACAAAAGATTTCTGAAACTTCCCGCTTCATGCCCCGACAGCACATGCAATTGACTCATCTGTACGAAAGCCGTGGCTACATAACCATGCACTCGCATCCATCGCTCGTAATCAAAATGCCCGGTAGAAAGAAAATTTTGCGGCCTCTCCAATCGCGATACGAACTCCACTCGATTACCAACTGCCAACCGCATACTACGCACATTGTCGCCATAGAGCGACGCTCGTACCTTGAGCGACCGCTTGAGTGAATGCCGTTGTATCGTCTGAACATCCATATCGCACATCACTACACGCCCATGAACGGTCGGATTACCTATAACTACAGCCTCTATGTGGCATTTCTCATCAGGCAAAGTCGGATGAAGTCGATGGTTATGGAAAGTTATGAGCCAAATGCCGACGACCATGGTCGCCAACACTATCATGACGGTTTGCCACACACGGTAGCGTATCCACCATGCCAACAACACAAATAACAGTCCCACGCTCGTCCATATACGCAGCGAAAAAGTATCGCCCCAATGGTTGCCAATGAGAATACCGAAAATAAAAACGGCTGCTATGCGAACTAAAGGTATAGATTGTAGGTTGGACAAATGGTTCATGTGGTTGTGTTGTTCAGGCTAGTGTGTATCCCTTTTATTCCTATATCCCTGTGGTGTAAGACCCGACTTGGCTTTGAAGAAATTAGTAAAAGCCGACTGGTCGTTGAAATGTAAGGTTTCAGAAATCTCCCCTATCGTAAGCCCAGAACTACGCAAAAGGTTACAAGCTTCCCTGTAAGTGAGTTGCGATAGATGCTCGCTGACCGTCGCACCTGATATTTCTCGCACCGTACGAGAGAGGTAGGTAGGCGTCATATTCAACTTATCGGCATAGAAAACCACCTGCCGTTCCTGTCTAAAATTCATATTAGCAAGATGCATAAAGATTTTAAAAATATTCTCTTTGTGCTTGAAATCGTGCGTGAAGAGTTTGTCATCGTATGGTAATTCGACGATAAACAACAGACAAACATGTACCAACGAGCGAATTATCTCTACTTTATACAAATGCGAATACCTAATGGCTGTACGGATTTGATGAAACAATCTGCTTAGATCAGCAACTTTCTGGTCATCTAGATGATATACCGGTGCTTGTGTCAAAAAGGTTTCCGGCATCATCACATCAGAGTCGTTGCTCACCGAACGCATGCCAGCGTAGAACGCACTATCAATCATCAAGCCCTCTAAAACGGTGTCTGAATCGTTGGAAAGGCAGTGTACCAATTGGAAAGGAGCCACAACTAACAGGTCGCCGGCATGCAATTCCACACTGTTATCGCCTATCTCTACCGACAGACTCCCCGACCTCAACAACAATAATAGGTAGAAACTGATTCTTCCTTCAAAGAAAGCCATCGTACAATCGGGCGTGGCAGCCGTAGAAAAAGCGGCTACATCCTCGCCATAAACATCGGAAATATGGTATTGTTCGGCTATTTCCGACAAGCCAAAAAGATGCTTCAAAACCATGACAGTCCTATGATGTGTACATCACAAAGTTACAAATTGTTTCGATATTCACAAAAAACAAGCAGAAATTTATAAAGACCGATACTGCATTTCGAGCTAACTTTGTATAAGATAAACTGCACTCGGCAATTTAAGAATAAATTCTTATTGCACTCGTTTGCACTATCTTTGTGATAGATTACTACTTGACAAAAACATTAAGGATTTAAAAACGAACAATCTATGATAACAACAATGGTACTCATACAGCTTGCTATCGTATTGGCACTGATATTTATCGGTGCACGAGTTGGCAGCATCGGACTCGGTATCTATGGCATGGTGGGCGTATTTATACTCGTCTTCATTTTCGGACTCAAGCCGGGTAAACTACCTATTGACGTGATGCTCATCATCGTTTCGGTCATTACGGCTGCTGCATCATTGCAAGCTGCCGGTGGATTAGACTATCTCGTGGGCGTGGCAGCACGCTTTCTACGCCGTCATCCACAACAGATTACGTACTACGGACCACTCACTACATGGCTCTTCTGCCTTGTTGCCGGCACAGCACACACATCTTATTCGCTGCTACCTATCATCTCTGAAATAGCCAAGAATTCCAAAATTCGTCCTGAACGCCCGTTAAGTGTGGCCACCATCGCGGCTTCACTAGGTATCACTGGAAGCCCTGTCTCGGCCGCAACAGCAGCCATTATCAGTACCGACTTGCTGGGTGGGCGTGGCATCGAACTCAAAGATATACTCATCATCTGTATTCCTGCATCGCTCATTGCCATTCTTGTATCGGCCTTTGTACAAAACTTTGTGGGTAAAGAGTTGGAAGACGATCCCGAATATCAGCGCCGAGTGCGCGAGGGAATCATCAATCCCGAAGCCGATTTACGCAAGATGGAAGAGATGGAAAGCCATCCGTCGAAATATGCACGACGTTCTGTATGGGCTTTCCTTTTAGGAGTTGTGCTCGTCGTCATATTCGGTTCAGCTCCTTCATTGCGCCCCTCGTTCATGGTAGACGGTGTGAAGAACACACTCGGCATGCCCGAAACTATTGAGATTATCATGATGTCTGTGGCCGCACTCATCCTACTCTTCGGCAAAGCCAACCAAATTTAGCACCTTATGAAACAATATCTATCAATTGTAGCTGCACTATGTATCTCGATGGGTGCGGCAGCACAAGGCAGCAATACAGGCATGGGCGGACAAGACGGGAATTATCAATCCTTGGCCGAACGAGTACTGAAACTGGAAAAGAAGACCGATGCTTTCAACGTATACTTCAACTATGCGGCTTCAGGAAGCGCCACAGAGACAAACGGTGTATGGGGAACGGGATTCGCCAACAAGCAGTTACGCTTGGAAATCAAGGGTAATATCACCGACAAACTGTTCTATCGCTTCCGCCATCGCTTGAATAAAAGCGACGCGGCCAAGAGCAAAGACAACTTTGCCAAAGCCACCGACATTATGATGGTAGGCTATAGTTTCAACGACAAACTGACCGTTCAAGCCGGTAAGATGTGCCAGATATGGGGGGGATTTGAATTCGATGAGAACCCTATGTACATCTATCAGTACTCTGATATGGTTGATAACATGGACAACTTCACCGCCGGAGTGGTGTTATCTTATAAACCTGTACCCACACAAGAGATTGCCGTAGAAGTCTCTGATGCCGATAATGACAAGTTTGCCGACTACTATGGCGGTAATGTTGTAGCTACTGCGGGTCCTTCATTACGCGAATTAAAGGCCGTTACAGGCAGCAATAATCCCCTTACCTACATTGTCAACTGGAATGGAAGTTTCTTCAACGACGTGCTACAGACTCGTTGGGCGTGGGGTATTCAGACGCAGGCACGCCATAAATATTCGCGCATGATAACCTTGGGACAGAAGTTGAATCTCCCCAAATTCCAATGGTACTTCGACTATATGGGCGCGTTCGACGGCCTAGACCGACTTCGTATCGCCAGTGGAGAACTGGGTAGTCTGCTCCAAACTGGCTCCGAACAGTCCGGATACTTCAGCGATGTGCACTATAACTCGTTCATCAGCAAAATCAATTGGCAGTTTGCTCCACAGTGGAACCTCATGCTCAAGGGTATGTACGAGACTGCTAGCGTCTCTAAGATAGAAGAGTATAAGAACTATCGCAAATCGTTTGGATACATGGGCTCAATCGAATATTACCCCGTACACCAGCAAGATTTCCGCCTGTTCTTAGCTTATATAGGGCGTAAGTTCAATTATAGTGAGAAGTCAGGTTTGGCCGACTACAACACCAACCGCATCGAACTAGGCTTCATGTACAGAATTAAATGTTTCTAATGAGAAAGAGATAACTGGAGTAAATAGAAGATAACTGGAGACAACAGAAGTTAGCAGACAATAGTAAATAGACTCTAACAAATATACATTTGTCTGCTAACTCCATACAACGATAAGTTGTTTAACTCCCGATAACTTTATTCTTACTCCTACAAAAAACAATAATATGGAAGAAAAATTCAGAGTAGAGTCCGACCTTTTAGGCGAACTGAAGGTTCCGGCAGACGCTTATTATGGCGTACAAACACAACGTGGTATCAACAACTATCATATCTCACGCAAAAAAATGCGCGACTATCCCGACTACGTCATCGCCATCGCGTACGTTAAACTGGCTGCCGTGCAGACCAACCATAGCCTCGGTGTCATCAACGACGAGATTGCCGGAGCCATCTCACAGGCTTGTCGAGAGATTATAGACGGAAAGTTACACGAGAACTTCCCCATTGATATGATGCAGGGAGGAGCTGGAACATCGGTCAACATGAATGCTAACGAGGTAATAGCCAATCGTGCATTGGAGATTATGGGGCACAAGAAAGGGGAATACCAATACTGTTATCCCAACGACCATTGCAACTGTGGACAGTCTACCAACGACGTTTATCCCACCACAATTCGCCTTGCCATCATTCGCATGAATAAGAGTTTGGTAGCCAGCCTCACCGGTCTTATCAGCGCATTGCGCTACAAGGGCGACGAATACAAGGATACCATCAAGATGGGACGCACGCAGTTGCAAGACGCTGTACCTATGACGGCCGGACAAGAATTCAATGCTTACGCCAACAACTTGGAAGAAGAGATACTGAATCTAGAGCGTAATGTGAAGCTATTGCACGAAATTAACATGGGCGGTACGGCCATCGGAACCGGTCTGAATGCTGTTCCGGGCTTCGCAAAGCTATGCGCAGCCAATCTAAGCAAACTCACTGGCGAGACATTCATCTCTGCATCCGACCTCGTAGAAGCCACTCCTGATACAGGAGCATACGTTAGTTACTCATCGGCATTGAAGCGGTTGGCCGTGAAACTGTCTAAGATATGCAACGACTTCCGCCTCATGGCATCGGGACCCCGATGTGGTTTGCACGAAATCAACCTACCTGCGAAGGCTCCCGGTTCTTCTATCATGCCCGGAAAGGTGAACCCCGTCATCCCCGAAGTGACCAACCAAGTATGCTTTAAGGTCATCGGTAACGATACAACCATCTCGTTTGCAGCCGAAGCAGGCCAGTTAGAACTCAACGTCATGGAGCCTGTGATTACCGAATGTATGTTTGAAAGCCTCTGGTGGTTGCGTAATGCCATCGATACATTGACCGAAGAGTGCGTGCTCGGCATCACCGTGAACCGCGAACGTTGCTACGAAATGGTGAAAAACAGCATCGGTATCGTTACTGCTTTAAATCCTTACATCGGTTATAAAACCAGTACCAAGGTGGCCAAAGAGGCACTCGAAACCAATCGTTCAGTCTACGACATCGTATTAGAGCAAGACATTATGACCAAAGAACAACTCGATTTGGCTCTCGACCCCAAAGAGATGCTCAAACCACATAAATTTGAATTGCCTAAAAAATAGAATATAAGTTGAAAATAAAACGACTTCCCAGTGAAGTCACCCCCGATAAAGAAGATGGTAAAAGCTCCTTTATCGGGGAATTTTAATATATATGTCTCGTCGCCAAGTGAATTACCGGCAACATGCTACTTACTTTATCAACTTGTTGATTTTGCACTTCTATTTTAAGAGGATTGTTACATATAGATACAAAAATCCCCATGCAAACAGACTCATCTCATTGCATGGGGACTTATAGAAGGAATTGCTCTCTTACTTATGCTGCTTGTAATAATCCAAGCCAAGCTGTACATTCTTCTTCAAAGCATTGGAAGAGTAAGTAGCACCAGACACTCCATCAACGTCCATCTTAGCTGCTTTGCTGACAGTCTTGCCTATATAAGATGCCAACAGGGCCTTGGCACGATTGAAATACTTGGGAGTCTCGTGGTTGGGAAGGGCTTCTATCTTCACCACTTTATTCTTACGAATATAGATTTTAAGGGGCGTCATACTTCTAAACCCTTTCACATTCTTGCCCAACAATTGCGTATTGACTACGGCTGTATCCTTATCTTGGGTGATAATATCGTTACCCGGCATGGCACTTATCAACAATATGATCGCCAAAACCGCCAATGCAGAGGTTATCCAAGTTATCTTTTGATTCTTCATTACCTATAATTTTTAATACCTATTTTTGTTAAATCTAGATTGCAAAGTTAACGGAATATATCCAAAGAATCGCAACAAAACACGTCGGTTTATGTTTTTTTTACCAAAGAAAACGCTATCTTTGTAAAAACAGGACCATCATACATCACTATGCTTAAAGCTTTCATAGCCTTCCTTATAGCACTCATAGTACCCGATGTTTACATCTGGATTCACTTCATAGGTACAGATGTTGCATGGTGGATAACGCTGCTTTATGCACTGCCGACAGTGGTCTTAATAGGTTCTTTCATTGCCGGCAATCTGGGATTCTATCACAATACATGCCTGCGTATCTTCTTTTCGCTGAATCTATGCATCGTATTACCGAAATTGGTATTCGCTCTTTTATCATTGATATTACCCACGTGGCTAAGTCTAACCATTGCCTTGGCCTTGGTGGCAAGCATTGCTTACGGATTCATTGCGGGTTGGCGGCGACTCACAGTGCGTAGAGAGACTATCAAGTCTGAACTTCTACCGCCATCGTTCGACGGATTCCGCATCCTTCATTTCTCTGATTTGCATGCCGGGACATTCCTCAGAAGTCACTCGTTCATTCAACATCTCGTACAAGAAATCAACCGTTTACATCCCGACCTCATTGTCTTTACAGGCGATTTGGTGAATGTGAGCGCCGATGAAGTGATGCCATTCATGCGCGATCTACGCCAACTACACGCTCCATACGGTGTCTATTCGATTCTAGGAAACCACGACTACTGCGAGTATGGCAAAGACCATACGCTCCAAAATGTGGAACGCAACCAGCGCATGTTGCGCTACATAGAAGAGAAAATGGGTTGGCGACTGCTGCTCAACGAGCACGTATTGCTCGAAAAAGCATCCGATAAGATTGCTCTTATTGGTGTGGAAAACACCAGCCGACCACCATTTCCCTCTTATGGAGACCTACAGCGAGCCATGCAGGGGCTTCCCGACGACATGTATAAAATACTCTTAAGTCATGATCCTACGCACTGGCGACGCAGCATTGTGAACCGGACTGACATCGCACTCACGCTGAGTGGGCACACGCATGCTGGACAAGTGAAGATAGGACGACTCTCCCCGGCACGGTTCGCATACCGAGAATGGGGTGGTATATACAAAGAAGCCCAGCAGACACTCTATGTATCGCTGGGCTTAGGGGGGACAATGCCGTTTCGATTGGGGGCATGGCCAGAAATTAACCTTTTAGAGTTGAAGAGCTCTAAAAGATAATGATAAAAAGCTAATAGGTAAGGACTAAGACTCTATTGAGCCACTCGAATGCGCTTACCCGTCAACTTCTGTATATCTTTCAACTGTTTCCTTTCGTCATCGCAGCAGAAACTGAGAGCCAAACCTTCATTTCCTGCACGGCCGGTACGACCTATACGATGCACATAAGTTTCCGGAACATCGGGGATATCGTAGTTGATAACCAATGGTAGTTCGTTGATATCAATACCACGGGCAGCAATGTCGGTGGCCACCATTACACGTGTTTTACCGGTCTTAAAGTTGCCTAAGGCCGATTGGCGAACCGACTGACTCTTGTTACCATGGATGGCTTGACTCTTGATACCTGCTTTTACAAGCTTACGGACGATATTGTCGGCACGATGCTTGGTGCGAGAGAACACGAGTACGGAGCGTTCGTCGCGCTCATGGAGCAGTGAGATAAGTAGCGCAGTCTTCTCTTGTTTCTCTACGAAATAGAGTCGTTGGTCGATGGTATCGACGGTAGAAGAGACCGGTGTCACCTCTACACGGGCGGGATTGTGCAATATCTTGCGCGTAATCTCCTGTATTTCTTGTGGCATGGTAGCCGAGAAGAGCATGGTCTGCTTCTGTTTCGGCAGCATGGGCAATAGCTTCTTGATGTCGTGGATGAATCCCATATCGAGCATACGGTCGGCCTCATCGAGCACGAAATAGCGTATACTGTCGAGTCGAAGCAATCCTTGAGCTTTGAGATCGAGCAGTCGGCCGGGTGTAGCAACGAGTATATCAATGCCTCGGCGCAGCATGTCGACCTGCGGTTGCTGCCCCACTCCACCAAAGATAACACCATGTCGCACACCGGTATGACGTGCATAGTCGGTCAAGCACTCTTCTATCTGTAGAGCCAACTCGCGAGTCGGCGTCAATATAAGCGCACTAATGCCACGACTTTTCTGCGAAGTCTGACTGATATGTTGAATAAGTGGGATGGCAAATGCCGCTGTTTTTCCGGTTCCGGTCTGTGCGCATCCTAATATATCGCGCCCTTGTAATGCTACCGGTATGGCTTTCTCCTGAATGGGAGTAGGTTCTGTATATCCTTTTTCTGAAACGGCCTGCAATATAGGCTCTACAATCTTTAAATCCTGAAATGTCATTGTTTGTTTTTGAAAGAAGTTGACGAGTAGACCAGTTGACAAGTTAACGAGGTGTCAATCATATTGTCCATTCGTTCACTTATAAACTCATAAACTAGTTTACTCGTTTACTTGTCTACTCGTCAACTCTTATTTAATATCTTCTCCTGTCGTTGTTGAAGTTACGACGGGGACGCTCCTCACGGGGCATAGCCTCTTTTACGTAAATAGTACGACCATCGAACTCTGTCTCATTAAGTGCGTCGATAGCCTTGCGAGCATCGTCGTCGTTGGACATTTCTACGAAGCCGAAGCCTCTAGAACGTCCTGTTTCGCGATCAGCGATGATTCTTGCTGATGTAATTTCCCCAAACTCTGAAAAACGGTTACCCAAAGCTGCATCGTCTGTGCCGTAGCTTAGGCCTGAAATGTAAATGTTCATTTTTAATAAATGATGTTTTAAATAAATACTGGAAATCGGAGTTAAGAGAATAATTAAAGGAGCTGCTGCTTACTATTTAACTTGTAAAAGGAAGAGCGTTACGATAATAAGCCGAAACTCAAATTCGCAACAAAGGTATGGTAAATAATCTATAACAAACTATAACCAACCGCTTTTCTATACAAAAATAACCTTTTTTATATTTAAGAGTGGGGCTATTAGAGTCTAAACTCGTCTACTTGCCAACTTGTAAACTCTTCAACTACCAAACTGCAAGGCCGTAGCAATATCTCTGTTCGGGCTTGGCAGTAATGCTGAAAAGCTGAGACAGCAACACTGCCAAGCCTCTGCAATAAATCAATGGTGATTCCACGACGCCTTCATAGTCAAAATAAACGACGCTTTCCTTTGCCTTTCCAGTAGATTACACTATCTTTGCAAGTATGAATCCACAAGAGACTAACAGTATCAAATGGAGTGAAAACGTGTTGATTGCCGATGCCGATTACATCGACAAAGTGGCCTTTAACCTCACCGTAAACTTCGAACGCATGATTGGACGACGCATTCCAAAGGCCGATATGAGTCAATGGGGTGTATGTATAGCGCTGGATGGAGGAGTCCGTCCGGGTGAGAATGAAATACAAATTGTTCTCATTCATGACGAAAACCAACTGCAAATGGACAACTTTCAACCTTCTGATTATGCCAAAGAGTTGGATGGTCGTGCTTTCAAAGACGAGAAGTTAGGCGAGTTCAGTGTCAATACCATCGCTGCAGGAAAGATGACTTCTAAAGACGAGGCGATATTAGACGTGCTCTGTCTAGCATTGGAACGCCCGGAAGTAAAGCGTATCATGGTCATCCCTAACGCAGAACAAGGCGAGCTCTATGCTACCATTCGACAGACACTGCGCCAAATAGACGACGAAAAGCGCATCACCATCTTTGCCATGCAACCCATGGAAGGTGGCAATTTCAGGCAAGAAATATTGGGATACAGCCTCATGAGCGCACTGGGAATCAAGGCCGACGAAGTAAAGAGCTATTAAACAGATAGTCAATTAAGAATCACAAAAACAACAAAATAAACACTATGTCAAGAGTATTAATGATTGGAGCAGGTGGCGTAGCTACCGTGGCAGCATTCAAAATAGCACAGAATGCTGATGTATTCACCGACTTCATGATTGCTAGTCGGCGGAAAGAGAAGTGCGACAAAATAGTAGAAGACATCCATAAAGCTGGATGGAACATGCCCATAGAAACGGCTCAGGTAGACGCCGACGACGTGGAACAGCTCAAAACACTTTTCAACAGCTTCAAACCGGAGTTGGTTATCAACCTCGCTCTCCCCTATCAAGACCTCACCATCATGGACGCTTGCTTGGCTTGTGGGGTGAATTATCTCGATACAGCCAACTATGAGCCAAAGGATGAAGCACACTTTGAGTACTCTTGGCAGTGGGCTTATAAAGATAAATTTGAAAAGGCAGGCCTCACAGCCATCCTCGGTTGCGGATTCGATCCGGGTGTAAGCGGTATCTATACGGCTTATGCTGCCAAACATCACTTCGACGAAATCCATACACTTGACATCGTTGACTGCAACGCCGGAAACCATCATAAGGCCTTTGCAACCAACTTTAATCCCGAAATCAACATCCGTGAGATTACACAAAAGGGACTCTATTACAAGGATGGGCAGTGGATTGAGACCGAACCATTGGCTGTACATAAGGCGCTGACTTATCCAAACATCGGCCCTCGCGAGAGCTATTTGATGCACCACGAAGAGTTGGAGAGTTTGGTATTGAACTACCCTACCATCAAGCAGGCACGCTTCTGGATGACTTTCGGACAACAGTATCTCACTTATCTTGACTGTATTCAGAACCTAGGCATGAGCCGTATTGACGAAATAGAATATGAAGCTCCGTTGGCAGATGGTTCAGGTAAGACTGCAAAAGTAAAGATTGTACCTTTGCAATTCCTCAAGGCTGTATTGCCAAATCCACAAGATCTCGGAGAAAACTACGATGGTGAGACCAGTATCGGTTGCCGTATTCGCGGTATCAAGGATGGCAAAGAGCTCACTTACTACGTTTACAACAACTGCAAACACCAAGAAGCTTACAAGGAAACAGGCATGCAAGGCGTTAGTTACACGACCGGTGTACCTGCCATGATTGGTGCCATGATGTTCTTCAAAGGTCTATGGCGCAAGCCCGGTGTGTGGAATGTAGAGAACTTCGACCCCGACCCATTCATGGAAAAACTCAATGAGTGCGGCCTGCCTTGGCACGAAGTATTCGGTGGGGAGTTGGAATTGTAATTTCAAGGAGTTAAGGAGTTAGAGGAGTAATTGGGAGTTAAGCCAAATGCTTATACTCCCACAAGCTTATAAAAGTCAATGAATTGTTCTTTTCAAGACATTATTGCATGGCGCGAAGCACATAAGTTTGTGCTCCCTGTTTATCAAGTAACTTCCTCTTTTCCTAATTCTGAGAAATTCGGACTCACTTCTCAATTCCAGCAAGTAGCCGTTTCTATCCCGGCCAATATAGCCGAAGGATATCGCAAACTCAGCAAAGCCGACAAGCTAAGGTTTCTAAATATAGCTCAAGGTAGTTTGGAGGAATGCAGATACTACATACTGTTAGCGAAAGATTTAAAATACATATCACAGCCACAACACGACAGTCTATGTATACAAATAGAAACTACTAGTAAATTGCTTAATGGATATTGTAAGGGTATTATCAATCACTCTTTCGACAAAAAATATATAATGCATGAGATAATAGTAGACGCTACACAAATTCTTCGCAAGCCTCTGTAACTCCAACAACATCAAGACTGTAACAAAATAAATATCAAGGAGATTACGCCCATAAGCATTTGGCTTAACTCCATAACTACAATTAACAACATAACTCCTTTATTATGTCAAAAGAAGAAACAACAGACGCACTGAAAGCTGCACAAGAGGGGAAACTGAAAGCGCTTCAGGCTGCTATGTCAAAGATAGAAAAAGATTTCGGTAAGGGTACCATCATGCGCATGGGCGACCAACAAGTAGAACATGTAGAGGTCATCCCTACCGGTAGTATCGGACTAGATGTGGCTCTCGGCGTAGGTGGATACCCACGCGGAAGAATCATCGAAATCTACGGACCGGAAAGTTCTGGTAAAACAACATTAGCCATCCATGCCATCGCTGAGACGCAGAAAGCCGGCGGTATCGCAGCATTCATCGATGCCGAACACGCTTTTGACCGCTTCTATGCAGAAAAGTTGGGCGTGGATGTAGAGAACCTTTGGATTTCTCAACCGGACAATGGAGAGCAAGCTTTAGAGATTGCCGACCAGTTGATTCGTTCATCTGCCATTGATATTTTGGTCGTTGACTCGGTCGCTGCACTTACTCCTAAGTCGGAAATCGAGGGAGATATGGGCGATAACAAGGTGGGCTTGCAAGCTCGTTTGATGAGTCAAGCACTGCGAAAACTTACGGCTACCATCAGCAAAACAAATACTACCTGCATCTTTATCAACCAGTTGCGCGAGAAGATTGGCGTGATGTTCGGCAACCCGGAGACCACAACAGGTGGTAATGCACTGAAGTTCTATGCGTCGGTGCGCCTAGATATTCGTCGCAGCACAGCCATCAAAGACGGCGACCAACAGATTGGTAACGAAGTACGTGTTAAGGTTGTGAAGAACAAGGTGGCTCCTCCTTTCCGCAAGGCAGAATTCGAAATCATGTTCGGAGAGGGTATTAGCAAGATTGGAGAGATTGTAGACCTTGGCGTTGAATACGGTATTGTGCAGAAAAGTGGTAGCTGGTACAGCTACAACGGTTCAAAATTGGCACAAGGTAGAGATGCTACCAAGGCGTTACTCCGCGACAATCCGGAACTATGCGAGGAACTTGAAGGCTTAATCAAACAGGCTATTGCCGAGAAACAATAAGTTTGTAAAATACAAAATGGCAGCTATGTATCAATACATAGCTGCCATTTCTCATTCTTACATTATATATAATAGGGAAAGGTTCTTACCCTTTCATAAAATCTTAATAACACCTGTAAGTGATTTATACTGCTTGTAGACGTTTTAGATGGCACAATAACAACTTACCATTACCATCACGTAAGTGCATACCATTGCCTCTACAATAGCGGAAATACTTGCAATCGGCACACTCATCCTTACGCATCCACTCACGATTACGATAGGGTTGGTATCGATTTTCCCACACTTCCATGAAGTCATCTTCATAAATATTGCCTTGATGATAGTCGGCACGAATACTCGCACAAGCCGAGATGGAACCATCAACTAGTACCGATCCGGTCGTTATACCGGCATTACAAAAGAAGAAATTATCGCGTACATCGCCCTCATAGTTGCCCAAGAATCCTTCGCAACCGTAACTCGTATGGATTCGTCCTTCCTTTCTTGTCTGCTTGATGAAATCAAAAAGTCCTCTGAATTCTTCATTCGTAAGGCGCATCATTGGGTCATAGGCAGCCCTACCCACAGGGAATACACTGAACAAACGCCAAAGTTTAACACCCTTAGCAATCAAAAACTCCTTGATATCATTCAACTTTCCATAGTTTTGACGGTTCACACAAGTCACCACATCAAACACCAATGGATAGGCAGCCACCATCATATCAATAGCACAAGAGACTCGCTCAAAGCTATGCTTGTGCCCTCTCATCCAGTTATGATCCTCCTCTAGCCCATCCATACTCACGGTGATGGAATGCAATCCGGCATCCAGTAACTTATTGAAACGTTCTTGTGTCAAGTACAACCCATTAGTCACCATACCCCAAGGGAATCCTTTCTCATAAATAGCAGCGCAACATTCCTCCAAATCTTCACGCATCAAAGGCTCTCCACCAGTCACGACAACGAACACTTGATGCGGATCTTGCTTGGCAGCAATGCCATCCAACACGCGCAAGAAATCTTCTTTCGGCATGTCCCTAGCCTCCATCTTCACCTTACAATCGCTTCCACAGTGCCTACAATGAAGATTACAACGCAACGTACATTCCCAAAACAACTGGCGCAAGGGATGCTCTTCCACCTTTTGATTGAGCATTTTGCGCCACAATTCCAATGCCACTTTACGGCGAAATGATAGAGGTGTTGCTTTCATTTACTTCTTTTGTTTCTTCAATTTCTTATCTGCTGTCACCTCAAAGTACCCTCTATTCCATCCGGAACCTTTTTCTTTTTGCACAATAGTGACCTGCGTGCCTTTCAAAGAGCTCTTTTCAAACGTGCCACCATTGGCTTCGCCGTCCACGTCTTCAAACATAACGACAAGGTCTTCCTTTAAATATCTTTCACTAGAACTATACAACTTTTTAGTAGAGAATTTCCCTTCTGCATCTGTATAGACGGTATCGCGTCCTCCCAAATAGTTATTAGTTGGTATTGCAACAACTCGTATGCCCTTGATATGAGCTCCATCTTCCGTCTTTACCTGTCCTTTTACTTGGAATGAAATATTAGGAACGCCATATTCACAAATCATTGGTCCATCAGGGTCGTCTAAAGATTTGCTACAAGAACCAAATCCTAATAAGGTAAACAATGCTGCCAATAGCGCATTATACCAATGTGTAAATTGTACTTTCATGGTCAATTCATTAAATGTTACTATTATAATAAGGAGTGAATCTACTTCGACTTCTTAGCTAGTTTCTTATCTGCTGTCACCTCAAAGTGGCCTTCATACCATCCGGAACCCTTTTCTTTTCGCACAATAGCGACCTCCGAACCTTTCAAAGAGTCTTTTTCAAACGTACCACCATTAGCTTCGCCATCCACGTCTTCAAACGTTACAACAAGTTCATTCTTCAAGTATGACTCCCCATAAGTCTTTAACTTCTTCATCTCAAAATTACCTTTGGCATCGGTATAAGCCGTATCTCTCCCTTGCGTTTCACGATAATTTCGACTTTTTATTGTCACTTGAATTCCTCTTAGATCGCTTCCCATGTCTCCTTTCACGTTTCCTTTCACTTGATAAGACACTATTGGTGTACCATATTCCTCAGTACCTGTAGAATCACAAGATTCAAAACCGAGCAGCGAAATCAGCGAAGCAAGAATTGCACTATACCAATGATTAAGCCTTATTTTCATGTTTCTTCTATTAAAGTTTTCTATTGTTATAATCGCAAAAATAATAAATCTTGCGCCCTATTTCCAACTTTTCGCCCCTCTTTATACTTTTTTAATCTTGTTAAAAACTGATTTCAGCACCACCTCTAGAGCAAGAACAAAACATAATAGTGTTCACATTATCTGAGCAACAATAATAGAAGATGTAATCATTACAAAACTTTTCAATTGTTTTCTCAATTGGATAACTTTTTTTACGTAACTTTGTCGAAAGTTGAACGAAATAGAATAGCTCTTATTTAAAAGTCTAATAAGAGTTTAACAGCAACCAAAGCATAACCAATTTAACATCAACAACTTAGGTTAAAACAGCAATAATGGAAATCAAGAAAAGGAATGGTAAAATCGAAATATACGATTTACAAAAAATAATATCAGCTATCAAGAAGAGTTTCAACAGCGTAAACAATCTTGGACATGAGCAAGAAATCGAAGCTATGGCAAACGAGGTAGAATGCTACCTCAACGAACATGGCGACAAACGAGATGTTGAAAACATTCAAGACAAGGTAGAAAAGACTTTGATGGAACACGGTTTCTACGACGAAGCCAAAAGTTATATCCTCTTCAGATGGCAACGAAACGAGCAGCGAAAATACATTAGGAACATCGCATTCAATATCGGTGACAATGGCATAGAAGAGGTTCTCAACGGCATTCGTCAAGACTTTCGCGAGGCAGAGTACAGCGTCACACTTCTATCAGATAAGTTTGTAAGTTTCTCAAAACCCCTCATGAGCCAAAAAGAAAAACTCAACGCGCTCATCAAAGCGGCCGTAGAACTTACCACGGCAGAAAGTCCGATGTGGGAAATGATATCAGGCAGATTGCTCAACTTCCAAATAAACCGAGGCATTGAAGAGGAAGAAAGGAAGTTAGGAATCAACACTTTCTACGAGAAATTGCGCTACCTGACAGACGAGAGACTCTACGGCAGCTACATACTAGACAACTATTCCAAAGAAGAGATAGCCAAAGCCGAGGGCTTCATGGTCGAATCGCGCAACCACCTATTTAATTATAGTGGGCTCGACTTGCTGGCCAAGCGTTATCTTATCCGCACTTACGACGGTCGAATTATTGAGCGTGTACAAGAGATGTACATGGGTATAGCCCTCCATCTAGCCATGCCGGAGAAAGAAAATCGCTTGATGTGGGTGGAGAAAATATACCATTTGCTCAGTAAATTGGAAGTGACAATGGCCACCCCCACCCTTTCCAACGCTCGCAAACCTAACCATCAACTCTCCAGTTGTTTCATCGATACAGTCCCCGACAGCCTCACTGGCATTTATCGCAGCATCGACAACTTTGCACAGGTAAGCAAATTCGGTGGCGGTATGGGCATGTACTTCGGCAAAGTAAGGGCTACCGGAGGCAGTATCCGTGGCTTTAAGGGAGTAGCCGGAGGCGTCATCAGATGGATGAAATTGGTCAACGACACCGCTGTGGCAGTAGATCAACTGGGCATGCGACAAGGAGCTGTGGCCGTATATCTGGATGCTTGGCACAAAGATATACCCGAATTCCTGCAGCTACGCACCAATAATGGCGACGACCGCATGAAAGCTCACGACATATTCCCGGCTATCTGCTACCCCGATTTATTCTGGAAAATGGCCGAACAAAGCCTCGACCAAAACTGGTACTTGTTCTGTCCGAACGAGATTTTGCGCGTCAAGGGCTATTCACTCGAAGACTATTACGGCGAAGAATGGGAACGCAGATACCAAGAATGTATAGACGACGCCCGCATCTCACGCCGCATCATCACCATCAAAGACTTGGTAAGGCTTATCCTCCGCTCTGCCGTTGAGACCGGAACTCCCTTCACTTTCAACCGCGACATCGTGAATCGAGCCAATCCCAATTCGCATAAAGGCATCATATACTGCTCTAATCTATGTACCGAGATTGCTCAAAACATGGCTTCCATCGACGAAGTGAGTCGCGAGATACAAACCAAAGACGGTGAAACAGTGGTGGTAACGACAGTCAAACCGGGCGAATTCGTAGTATGCAATCTTGCCAGTCTGTCGCTCGGCCGATTGCCTTTGGAAGATAAAGAAGCTATGTGCGACAAGGTAGCCACCGTCATTCGTGCGCTCGACAACGTCATCGAACTCAACTTCTATCCCGTTCCTTACGCCCAAATCACCAACCATCGCTATCGCAGTATAGGTCTCGGCGTGAGCGGTTACCATCATGCGCTGGCCACTAGAGGCATTAAATGGGAGAGCGACCGCCATCTAGAGTTCATGGACGAAGTGTTTGAAACCATCAACTATGCAGCCATCTCTGCCAGTTCAGACCTAGCCAAGGAGAAAGGGCGGTATCAATACTTCGACGAAAGCGACTGGCAGACAGGGGCATACTTCGACAAACGCGATTACAAATCGGAAGAATGGACGCAACTCCGTCAAAAGGTTGCCGACCAAGGTATGCGCAACGCCTATCTATTAGCCATTGCTCCAACCAGCAGTACAAGCATACTTGCGGGTACGACAGCCGGACTCGACCCCATCATGCAGCGTTTCTTCTTAGAAGAGAAAAAGGGCGCCATGCTTCCACGTGTGGCTCCTGCCCTCTCCGACCGCACATACTGGCTCTATAAAGGTGCCTACCACATCAATCAACAGTGGAGCGTACGGGCATCGGGTATCCGTCAACGCCATATAGACCAAGCCCAGAGCATGAACCTCTATATTACCAACGACTACACCATGCGCCAAGTACTCGACCTCTATCTGCTTGCTTGGAAGAGCGGTGTCAAGACCATTTACTACGTACGCAGCAAGTCGTTGGAGGTTGAAGAGTGCGAGAGCTGTGCCTCATAATCCCACGACCCCATCACCCTATAAACCGAATTGATAAAATAAACGATATGGATAATAATCAGTTACAGCGCAACGCGCTTTTCAATCCACAAGGAGACACCGACCTAAGACTACGCCGTATGATAGGTGGGAACTCTACTAACCTCAACGACTTCAATAATATGCGCTACCCATGGGTAAGCGATTGGTATCGTCAGGCTATGAACAACTTTTGGATTCCGGAAGAAATCAACCTCACACAAGATACCAAAGACTACCCCAACCTACCTCAAGCAGAGCGCACGGCATACGATAAGATATTGAGTTTTCTCGTGTTTCTCGACTCATTACAGAGCAACAACCTGCCCACCATCAGTGAGTACATCACCGCAAACGAGGTAAATCTCTGTCTACATATACAGACTTTCCAAGAGTGTGTGCACAGCCAAAGCTACAGTTACATGCTGGATACCATCTGTTCGCCCGAAGAACGAAACGACATACTCTATCAGTGGAAGACCGACGAACACTTGTTGAGACGCAACACATTTATCGGCGACTGCTACAACGAGTTCCAAGCCCACCGCGATAAATTCCGTTTGATGAAAGCATGTATGGCCAACTTCATCCTCGAAGGCATCTACTTTTACAGTGGCTTCATGTTTTTCTACAATCTTAGTAGAAACGGTAAGATGTCGGGCTCGGCTCAAGAGATTCGCTACATCAACCGCGACGAGAACACCCATCTATGGCTTTTCCGCAACATCATCGTAGAGTTGAAGCAAGAAGAACCCGATCTCTTCACGTCAGAGAAGATGGCTGTGTACGAGGAAATGATGCGCGAGGGCATCCGACAAGAGATAGCTTGGGGGCAATATGTCATTGGCGATAACGTACAAGGACTCACCCAGCAGATGGTTTCCGACTACATACGCTATCTAGGCAACCTGCGTTGGCACAGTCTGGGATTCGGTTACCTCTTCGAAGATAATCGTTCGGAACCGGCCGATATGCAATGGGTGGCACAATATTCAAACGCCAACAAGGTGAAAACCGACTTCTTCGAGGCCAAAAGTACGGCCTATGCCAAGAGTACGGCACTCATCGATGACTTGTAACAATCTAAAAGGCGAACCCAATGGTTCGCCTTTTATCGTATACCACATCTACTTGACAATAAATCAATTTCTTTATGCCCCGACTGCAAGGTCAAAACAACATCGCTGCATAGCCTAGGCAATGATGCTGAAAAGCCTCAACAGCATCGCTGACAAGCCGTTGCAATTTATCAATAATAGCCTTCCTACCACTGATATTTTCTTGTTTCTAAGTTTTTTTTCGTAACTTTGACGCTATAATTATAAGGAAAACATATTTCTATGGACGACGAGATAAGAGACAACGAACTATCGGAGAATTCGGAAGACACACTTGTTGGGAACACAGGAAACGACTACAAGCCTGCCGACAGGTTTGATGCTTCGGCCGTACATCACCTGAGTGGCATGTACAAGAATTGGTTTCTTGACTATGCTTCTTACGTGATTCTGGAGCGTGCCGTGCCCCATATAGAAGATGGTTTGAAGCCCGTTCAGCGACGTATCTTACACTCTATGAAGCGCATGGACGACGGTCGATACAACAAGGTGGCCAACATCGTGGGACATACCATGCAGTTCCATCCTCATGGAGACGCTTCTATTGCCGACGCATTGGTACAAATGGGACAGAAAGATTTGCTCATCGACACACAAGGGAACTGGGGAAACATCCTCACGGGCGACCGTGCGGCTGCATCACGATATATAGAAGCACGTCTATCGAAGTTTGCTCTCGACGTAGTTTTCAATCCGAAGACTACCGAATGGCAACTCTCTTACGACGGCCGTAACAAAGAACCAATCACTCTACCGGTCAAGTTTCCCTTGCTATTAGCGCAAGGTGCCGAGGGTATCGCTGTGGGATTGAGTAGCAAACTGCTGCCACATAACCTCAATGAAATATGCGATGCCGCCATCAATTACCTGCGTGGAGAAGCATTCCAACTCTATCCCGATTTCCCTACCGGTGGCTCTATCGACGTAAGTAAGTACAACGACGGGCAACGTGGTGGGTCCTTGAAAGTAAGAGCCAAGATAGAAAAGCTCGACAGCAAGACACTTGTGATCAAAGAAATACCGTTCAGCAAGACCACCAGCAGCCTCATCGATTCCATTCTGAAAGCTATTGAAAAAGGAAAAATCAAGGCTAAGAAGGTGGACGACAATACTGCTGCCGACGTAGAAATACAAGTACATCTAGCTCCGGGTGTCTCTTCCGACAAGACGATAGATGCACTTTACGCTTTCAGCGATTGCGAAGTGAATATCTCGCCCAACTGTTGTGTCATTGAAGACAACAAGCCTTGCTTCCTCACTGTGAGTGATGTGCTTCGCCACAGTGTAGACTCCACGATGGGATTATTGCGTCGTGAGCTACAGATACGCCGAGACGAGTTGCTCGGCATGCTGTTCTTCGCCTCTTTAGAGAAGATTTTCATAGAGGAACGCATCTACAAAGACAAAGCATTTGAGGAGGCTAAGAACATGGATGCAGCCGTGAAACACATTGACAAGCGGCTGGAGCCTTTCAAACCTACGTTCATTCGCGAGGTGACACACGACGATATCATGCGCTTGATGGAAATAAAAATGCAACGTATCTTGAAGTTCAGCAAGGATAAAGCCGATGAACTGATAGCCAAGATGCAAGGCGAAATCAAGGACATAGAGCATGATTTGGCTCACATGACCGACGTTACCATCAACTGGTTTGACTTTATCAAGCAGAAATATGGCAAGCAATATCCACGCAAAACTGAGATTCGTTCGTTCGATACCATTGAAGCTGCCAAAGTAGTAGAGGCCAATGAGAAACTCTATATCAACCGCCAAGAAGGCTTCGTGGGTACAGGTTTGAAGAAAGACGAGTTTGTTTGTAACTGCTCAGATATTGATGATATCATCATATTCTTTAAAGATGGCAAGTATCGCATCACCAAAGTAACCGACAAAATGTTCGTGGGTAAGGGCATTATCCACCTACAAGTGTTCAAACGCAACGACCGACGAACAGTCTACAACGTCGTCTATCGCGATGGAAAGAAGGGATATTACTACATCAAACGGTTCAACGTGTTGGGCGTAACGCGCGATCGAGAGTATGATTTAACTGCCGGTACACCGGGATCTAAGGTTATGTACATGACAGCCAACCCCAACGGAGAGGCCGAAGTAATAAAGATTACACTCGAACCGAACGAGAAGAAGGTGCGTACACGCCTGTTCCGAGAGAAAGATTTTGCCGAAGTGAAGATTAAGGGACGTGCATCTCGCGGTAATCTTTTGGTGAAAGAAGAAGTTCATCGCATCGGTTTGAAGAATCGCGGACACTCTACTTTGGGTGGTCGCAAGGTATGGTTCGACCCCGATGTGAACCGTATTAACTACGACGAGCATGGACGTTTCCTCGGCGAATTCAACGATGACGACAGCATTCTCGTCGTTCTTGACAACGGAGAATACTATATTACCGACTTCGATGCAAACAATCACTACGAAGACAACATTCGTATCATCGAGAAATATGTGCCGGAGAAGGTGTGGACAGCGGTGGTCTTCGATGCCGACAATCAGAATTATCCATATCTGAAACGCTTCATGCTCGAAGCAACAAAGCGCAGACAGACTTATCTAGGAGAAAATCCGGAGTCTAAAGAAGTGTTGCTTACCGACACGGTATACCCTCGTATACAAGTCAACTTCGGTGGTGCCGACGGCTCACGTGCCCCACTTGAAATAGACGCAGAGCTGTTTGTAGGCGTCAAAGGATTCAAGGCCAAGGGCAAACGTATTACCACTTGGCAGGTGGAAGAGATTCAAGAGTTGGAGCCAACGCGCTTCCCAGAACCTCAAAACACTGAATCTCAAGATACCAATGAGGAAGAAGAGGAAGACGAAGACCTTGATCCTGATGCAGGAAAAAGCGAACAACAGGTGAGAGATGAGATTACCGGACAGTTGAGTTTGTTCGATGATGTGGATGTATAGCAAGCTATCCCAACCGGTCAAGAAGGTTGTTTTGTGCTTAATCAGTGGCCTATGGACCATCGGAATGCAAGCACAAAGCGATACCATGAAGGTTTTAAATGCCTTCATGGTGGGCGTAGGTACGACCAATCTATTAGACACCTATCTCTCTCCAGAGAAGTATCGAGGCACCGAACTACGCCTGATGTGGCAGTCGGTATGCGAACCTAACTATAGTAAATGGTCGCGCGAGATTACCATACAAGGCGATGTGGCGTTCGCAGGAAATCGCGCCGGCAACGGAACTGAGATGGCTGGCATGTGCAACTTCTGCTATGCGTGGCATTACAATTGGCATTTTGCCAATCATAAATTAAACCTCAAACTCGGCGGAATGGCTGATACCAACGTGGGATTTATTTATAATAACCGCAACGGAAACAATCCGGCACAAGCCCGTGTCTACATCAATTTGCAGCCATCAGCCGTCGCCAGCTACCAGTTTATACTGCATGGACGCCCCACTTTCGTACGTTATGAAGTGGCAGTACCGCTCGTTGGCCTCATGTTTAGTCCCGCTTACGGACAAGCTTATTACGAGATATTCTCGGAGGGGAACTACGATCATAACATCGTGCCGACTACAACGGTCTCTACTCCATCCTTGCGACAGATGCTGACACTCGATTATAAACTTGGCAGAACGACCATACGAGCCGGTTATTTAGGCGATTTCCAGCAGTCGTATGTGAACAATTTGAAGACACACATTTATACCCACGCCCTCATTGTGGGCTTTGTCAAACGTTTCTCTTTTGCAAAGAAATGAAGAATCCACACCCTTTCATATCGCTTCTGACCGCCTGTTTGTGCATGATATTTTGTTTTTCATCATGCGTAGACGAAGAAGAATTTGCCCAAACTCCGCAAGGTAATTTCGAAGCATTGTGGAAAATCATGGATGAGCACTACTGTTTCTTCTCTTATAAAAAGGTAGATTGGAACGAAGTACACGCACGCTATGCGCCACAGATAGACAACAACATGTCGCAAACACAACTGTTTGAGGTATTGGCCAACATGTTATCGGAGTTGAAAGACGGTCATGTGAATCTATTTACAGCGTTCGATTTGGCACGCAATTGGAGCTGGCATGAAGATTATCCGAAAAACTTCAGCGACTCGTTGCTGTCCATCTATTTGGGGAAAGACTATAAGATTTCAAACGGAATGAGCTATCGCGTGCTCAACGATAACGTAGGTTACGTGCGTTGTTCCACCTTTAATCGCGATTTCGGAAGCGGAAATCTCGACAATATATTGTCGGCATTGGTAACTTGCCGAGGCCTCATTGTAGACATAAGAAACAATGGCGGAGGCATGATGACGAGTGCTAAGGAGTTGGCTGCACGCTTCACCAACGAGCAAATACTCGTCGGTTATATGCATCATAAGACTGGTCCGGGACACAACGACTTCTCGCCGATGACGGAACAGACTCTCTCTCCAAGCAAAGGAGTGAGATGGCAAAAACCCGTAGTGGTGCTGACAAACCGTTCGGTGTATAGTGCTGCCAACGAGTTTGTGAAGTATATGAAGTGCTGTCCGAACGTCGTGGTGGTGGGAGACCGCACAGGTGGTGGTGCCGGATTGCCTTTCTCCAGTGAGCTACCCAATGGTTGGGGTGTACGATTCAGTGCTTGTCCCATGTACGATAAGGATAAAAAAGACACAGAGTTTGGTATCGAACCAGACCATACGGTACACCAATCGACGGCGGATTTCGCACGTGGACGTGATACGCTCATTGAGTATGCCCGACAATTATTGGCAAAATAATTTCGTAGGAAATTGCAGTTTCTAAATATAAATATGTATCTTTGCACTCGCAAATGCGCTTGTGGCGGAATTGGTAGACGCGCTAGACTTAGGATCTAGTAGTTCACGCTGTGTAGGTTCGAGTCCTATCAGGCGCACGAAAGGTAAAAGCCGAATACTCAGTTGAGTATTCGGCTTTTATCGTTTCTACAGTATGTCTCGCTCCCCCATCCCTTTCAGAGACCTCTGCAAAACCTTCATTTATAGAGAA
>NZ_KQ960602.1 GCF_001553265.1 Prevotella sp. DNF00663
AGGGTGGGTCAAATTAGTGTGGCTTTTCCAGTTACCATCCGCAACTCCGAAAAGTGGCTGTCCTATCTTACCAAATGGCTCGTTGCAGTTGTTGCCAATGCTATGGACGACCGAGAGTGTCGTAACCACACCTGCCTTGTACTGACAGGAGAACAGGGAAAGTTCAAGACAACGTTCCTTGACCTGCTCTGTCCTTCTGCTCTGCGCGGTTACAGCTACACAGGAAAGATATACCCGCAGGAGAAGGACACACTTACCTATATCGGGCAGAACCTCATCGTAAACATTGACGACCAGCTCAAAGCCCTCAATAAGCGGGACGAGAACGAACTGAAAAACCTCATCACCTGCCCGATGGTCAAATACCGTATGCCCTACGACAAATATGTGGAGGAACATCCTCACTTGGCGAGCTTCGTGGCATCGGTAAACGGCAATGATTTCCTGACTGACCCCACAGGAAGCAGACGATTCCTTCCGTTTGAGGTGATATCCATTGATATTGAACGAGCTAAAGCTATCTCTATGGATGCTGTCTATACCGAAGCCAAAGCCTTGTTAAACGCAGGCTTTCGATATTGGTTTAACGATGAAGAAATCACGGAACTCTACAAGGAGAGTGAGGACTTCCAAGTACAGACCGCAGAAATGGAACTACTATTACGCTGTTTTGAAAAGCCAACAGAGGACAATCCTCATTGTGCTTATATGACCACTACCGAAATACTCGCTTATTTAGGCATCTATACCCATCAGCCTTTGACACTCAAACGTATGGGCGAAGCACTCAAAAGAGCTGGCTTTGAAAAGGTAAGCAAGAGGCGTGAGGGTTGTAGTCCTGTCTATGTGTATAAGATTAGGAAAATCCACCCCTGCCCACTGGTAAATAGTTGTAGTAGTTTGATGTAGTAGCGTATGTAGTATAGTTGTTTACTACAACTCATACCTGAATGTCAATCACTTACAATCAAAATATATGTAGTAAGAAGAAAGTGAAAAAAGTTTTTAGGGGAAAAACTTTAGGAAACGAAAAAGAATAAATGAAGTTTGCCCTATCAGCATAATCAAAATATAATCCGATATTAAAATCAGAATAAATAAATTTTCAATTAATAATTATAATAACAATGAAAGAAGAAGTTACCAACCATTGTCTTGTGATGAACTCCATTAGCAATGTGGCAAGAAGTATCTGCTACCTTAATGACAGTCAGGTATCCTCTATCCGTACCTTCCTCGACAATGACGAGGCAGGGCGGAGGACAACTGAAGATTTAGTGAAAGCAGGATTTAAGGTGGAGGATATGTCCGTGCATTACAGGAGCTTCAAAGACCTCAACGAATATCACGTCCATAGGGTGCGTGAACAGCAGAAAAGACAATCACTGAAGATGCCACAAACACAAACCAACCTCATAAAGGTAAAACAAGTTAAACATAAAATGAGATAAAAACATGGAAAAGAATATGAACACTACAGAAGCGGATAAGAGCCTCGAGTGGTTTCTGAACGGAGGATATGACGAAGACGGCAGTGTGCCGACAACGCAAAATGAAGTCGCATTAAAGGGAAGTACCGCTCCCATGGAAGAGCCGATAGAGGATGCACTGCAGCAGGAAAAACGCACGGCAAAAATCCAATCGGAGTGTTCCACGGAGCAATCAGAGCAATCCAGGATGGCACGGCATATCGGGCAATCGCAGAATGCCAAACGACCGCAGAATGACGAGCGTCCGCAGCACTCCGAGAGCGTTCCCGTTCAGAAACGCATCAGTGCCAAGATGAGGAAGGAGACGCTTGAAGCCTACAAGCAAGCCTATCTTTTACCTGCTAGACTCAGTAATAGGAAGGCTGTCTATCTGAGCAAGGAAACACAGGAACGTGCAGACCTCATCGTGCGAAGATTGGGCGACAGGGGCAGCAATCTCTCAAGTTTCATAGAAAATCTTGTACGCAGTCATTTGGAGGAATACCACGAGGATATAGAGAAGTGGAGAAAGCTATAAGCGTGAGAAAAAGGGTCGAGTTTTTTTTCGTAAAAAGGTCATCCCTTTTCTCTGAAACCCTCGACCCTCCCCCAAAAGAAATAAAACCATAATTATTAGTCCAATGCCTGAACGGTGAGAATGCCACGAACGCAGTTAGACACGGAATGCCGTGCATTCACTTTCGGCAGGGGAAACGCCCCAAGGCGTTATCGGCATTTCAGCAGCTATTGCAAGACGTCAGTTTGTACCCACAAACTGCGCTTGCTCCCCTCGATAAACAGTCGGGGAGATTAGACCGTAATCACTCCGTTCTCATCGGTCATCATTCAGAAATTAAGCAGCAACGAATCATCCATAATGATTAACTTTCAGAGAAACTTATATGAAGAAATACAGAAGAAAAGCTACCCAATGGCAGCAGAAGGACAATGAAGAAAAACAGATGAACAAGACGGAGTTCATCAAGGTTAGGTGTACTTTGGAGGAGAAGCAGCGCATCAAGGCAAAGGCGGAGAGTACGGGTCGGAAGTTCTCCGAGTACTGCCGTGAGATGCTAATGGGAGGTGAAGTGATTGCCGTTCCCAAGATGACCGACAATGAAAAGGAAGCCATTGCCGTACTCCACCGAACGGGAATGTACTACGCACAGGTTTCCAACCTCATCAGGATAAAGGACGAGTCATGGGTGCCGATAACCAAGAACCTTTCCATATGTGCCAAGGAAGCATTTAAGCGTTTTTTCGACCCTCACTTCCGCATTGGTGACGATATATATAAGGTCTTAAATCTGCCGAGGTATGATAGGAAAGTGTAAGGCGATAGCGCACGGAAGTACTGCATTGGACTATATCTTCAGAGAGGGCAAGCTGGGTAATCGGCTTGCCTTCCATAACATTTGTAGCAAAGAATCAAAGGCTATTTACGAGGAAATGAAGTTAGTCAGCGATTACAATACCAGATGCAGAAACAAATTCCTGCGCATCGAAATCGGCATTGCACCACAGGACGAGAAGAAACTATCAGTTTCTGAACTTGCCCAAATAGCCCATCTGTTTGCCAAGAAAATGGGACTTGACAACCATCAGTGGGTGGCAGTAACGCACAAGGATACAGACAACAGGCATATCCACATTATCGCCAACCGCATCAGCCTGTACGGAGAAGTTTATGATACCACCTTTGTAAGCAACAAGGCTGCAAGAATAACAGAGGAAATCAGCAGGGAGAAAGGCTTAACCATTGCAGAGGAAGTCAAAATCAAAAGGAAACATCAGAAAGCAAAAGACAATCCCACAAGAGAGGAAACAAAGAGAGAACTACAAAGAATATGCTATGCCCTACTTGAAAAGTACAAAAGTACAGGTATCACAGGACATTCTATGTTCCTCTATGAACTGAACAAGCACGGAGTAACCATAGATCGTATGAAGAACAAGCAGAGCAAGGTCTATGGCTTGAAGTTCTCATACGGAGAATATTCGTTCAAGGCATCGGAAGTAGGCAGAGAGTTTGGCTACCGTTCCCTGAAGAAGAACTTTGAACCAACTAACAAAGAAGTATTAAAAAGACCACACCAAACGATACTGGAACCGATAGAAAAGAACGAACAGCCTGATACAGGTTATCAACTTGTACCCAAAAGCCGTTCCTCTATCTCACGAGACAATGACATCCCACAAATGCAAAGTCCCATTGACGCAGTGGCTGATATTGCCATGAGCGTAGTCGATGAAGTGTTGGAAGGCTTAGGCGGGATGATTACACCAACCGCACAGGGCGATGATTATGCCGAAGCAGCATGGCAGCGCAAGCTCAGATACCAAGCGAACAAGAAAAAGAGAGGACGAAGACTATGATACAGTTGGTAGGATCTTTTGTTTCATGGTGATAAACTAGCAGGGAGTGCCAATTTGACACTCCCTGTCTTCTTAGATGACGTTAATGTTTCATGTCTTTTGGAGGGCAAGAGTCATTACCATAACTATTAGGATTCTGAATCTTTCCATCCTTTCCATGAGGAATAAGTTCTGCCCCTTCTTTCTTGGCAAGATTGCGTCCCCAGTCCATTGCCTCCTTCTTTGTTTCAAAGTGTTTTGAGGCTCTGTCTGCATTTGGTCGCTTTGCGTCCCACCCTCCGTCTGGATTAGAAACAACATGAATTTCTTTTCTCATATCAATCATTTTTAGTTGATAGTTTTGCTTACGGTGTCCTTCCGATTCCGCTACGGTGCAATAACAGCATATCTAAAAGCAAAATAGCAATTATGGTGCCAAAAATTAAAAATATTATTTTTTCGTTTTTATGATAAAACAATCTGTTTCTAATTTCAGTTTGTAACAGATTCTATAATTTCATATAGCTTATAGAAAGATAAAAATTATTAGGTATATTTCATCCAAAGCGCTTGTTATTCGGTAACAAAATATTATCTTTGCAGACAGAATAACAAGCGTTCTTTGTTAGGCAGAAAACAGCAAAGCCAAGTAGCTCGCTCGTTTCCAAATCGTTACCTGTTCAGTTATGCCAACAATGTAACTTCTTTATTTTCAACAAGTTGTATTTTAGATATTATCTTAGCTCGCTAAGTGTATTAAATTACTATGAAAAACAAATGGTTTGGCCCAATCAGACCAAACCATCCATATGGCGTTTGAGTTCTTTTAATTGGTCGCGTACAGACATCAGAGACTCCAATACCTCGGCAGTCTTCTCTACACCCTGCCTGTTTTCATTCAACATCTTACGAGCGGCAGCAAGCTTAAAGCCCCTCACCTTCACAAGATTGTAGATAATCTTAACCTGCTCTATGTCTTTTTCGGTATATTGACGCACCTTAGTTGCCGACTGAGTCTTAGGACGTAGGCGCGGAAACTCGGTTTCCCAATACCGCAATGTACTCTCATTGATGTCGAACATCTGTGCTACTTCTTTGATAGAGTAATACAGCTTAAGATTCTTATTTAGATTCAGTGCCATGCTTTTAGGTGTCCAATTAGTAAAACATTAACCGATTTTATTTGCAAAAATACGCAAAACTCGGTATCTTTGCAAATGTTTTTCCAATGAATTAAATTTAAAGTTATATAAGATGATGACAGCAAATGAGATCCGTGATTCGTATAAAAAGTTCTTCGAATCAAAAGGACACGTCATTGTACCGTCCGCTCCTATGGTGATAAAGGACGACCCTACCCTCATGTTTACGAATGCTGGAATGAACCAGTGGAAAGATATTATCCTCGGAACCAAGCAGCCCGACCCACGTAGACGTACCGACTCACAGAAGTGTCTACGCGTAAGTGGCAAGCACAACGACTTGGAAGAGGTGGGACACGACACGTACCACCACACCATGTTCGAAATGTTGGGCAACTGGAGTTTTGGTGATTACTTCAAAGAAGAAGCTATCGACTACGCTTGGGAATACTTGGTAGACGTGTTACATCTAGACCCTAAGGATCTATATGTAACTGTATTCGAGGGCTCACCCGAAGATAATATCCCCCGCGATGACGAAGCTGCCAGTCATTGGGCAAAGCATTTACCTGCCGACCACATCATCGATGGCAACAAACACGATAACTTTTGGGAGATGGGCGATACCGGTCCATGCGGTCCTTGTTCTGAGATTCACGTAGATTCTCGTCCTGAAGAGGAGAAAGCAACGGTTCCCGGACGCGAATTAGTAAACCAAGACAATCCCCAAGTCATTGAGATTTGGAACATCGTATTCATGCAGTTTGCTCGCAAATCTGACGGTTCACTGGAGTCATTGCCTATGCACGTGATTGATACCGGTATGGGATTCGAACGCTTAGTACGTATGTTGCAAGGCAAACATTCCAACTACGACACTGATATTTTCCAACCTATCATCAAAGAGATTGAACATCTATCTGATTTGAAATACGGTAGTAAGGAAGAAATCGACGTAGCTATGCGCGTTATTGCCGACCACTTGAGAGCCGTAGCGTTCTCTATTGCCGACGGCCAATTACCTAGTAATGCCAAAGCCGGATACGTTATCCGACGTATCTTACGCCGTGCCGTACGCTATGCTTATACTTTCTTAGGGCAGAAATCTGCTTTCATGTTCAAGCTGATACCCGTTCTGGTTCGGGAAATGGGAGTTGCTTATCCGGAGTTACCCGCCCAGCAAGAGCTCATCGCTCGTGTCATCAAGGAAGAGGAAGACAGTTTCTTACGCACTTTAGAGAAAGGTATCAACCTGCTCAATGGCGATATGGAGGAGCTGAAAGCACATGGTAAAACCGAGCTAGACGGTGCAGAAGCATTCCGTTTGTTCGATACTTACGGCTTCCCTCTCGACCTTACAGAACTCATTCTACGTGAAAATGGCTACACAGTCGACGAGAAGCAGTTCGATGAAGAGATGCAGAAACAGAAAGCTCGTGCCCGTAATGCAGCTGTAGTAGAGAATGGTGACTGGGTTGTTTTGAAAGAAGGAGAACAGGAATTCGTAGGTTATGACTATACAGAATATGAATGTCGTATCCTTCGTTATCGCCAAGTGAAACAGAAAAAGAATACATTCTTCGAAGTCGTACTGAATCATACGCCGTTCTATGGAGAAATGGGTGGACAGGTAGGTGATACCGGTATACTTGTTTCAGAGGACGAAACGGTTGATATTATCGACACCAAGCGCGAGAACAACCAAAGCATTCACATCATCAAAGAGTTGCCTAAGAATCTCGAAGCCGACTTCATGGCATGTGTAGACATTGATAAACGCAACGCCAGCGCAGCCAACCACACGGCTACTCACTTGATAGATTACGCCTTGAAACAGGTATTGGGCGACCACGTAGAGCAGAAAGGCTCTTACGTAAGTGCCGAAACGTTGCGCTTCGACTTCTCACATTTCCAGAAAGTTACCGACGAAGAACTGCGCCAAGTAGAACGTATGGTCAACGAAATGATTCGTCAGGACTATCCACTTGACGAACATCGCGACACGCCGATGGAAGAAGCGAAGGCCATGGGAGCCGTAGCTCTGTTCGGAGAGAAGTATGGTGACAAGGTACGCGTGGTTCGTTTCGGTCCTTCTTGTGAATTCTGTGGTGGTATTCATGCCACAAGTACAGGACGAATCGGGCTGTTCAAGATTGTCAGCGAGAGTTCGGTAGCTGCCGGTGTACGCCGTATCGAGGCTTTGACAGGTAAAGCTTGCGAGGAAGCTGTCTATGCTTTGGAAGATACGATGAACGACATCAAGGCACTCTTCAACAACAGTAAGGATTTGAAAGCAGCTATCACGAAGTTCATCAGTGAACACGATAGCATGAAGAAAGACATCGAACGTTTCCAAGCACAGGCAGTTGAGAGACTCAAACAAGAAATTATTAAGCGTGCAGAGAATGTCAATGGCATTTCAGTAGTAAAAGCTGTCGTACCTTTGGAAGCTGCTGCTGCCAAGGATTTAGTATTCAAGATTCGTGAAGCTATCCCTACCCAACTAGTTTGTGCCATCGGTTCTACAGCCAATGATAAACCTATGTTGAGCGTCATGTTCAGCGATGACATGGTTAAAGACCACGATTTAAATGCCGGAAAGATTATCCGTGAGGCTGCCAAACTGATACAGGGAGGTGGCGGTGGACAGCCTCATTACGCACAAGCAGGCGGTAAAAGCCTCGATGGATTGCATGCTGCGGTCGATAAAGTCATTGAGTTGGCCAATCTATAATTAGATTATTGCAACATCAAAACACATATTAAGAAAGCCACTGTTCTAAAAAGAGCAGTGGCTTTTTATTTGTATTACCAAGAAAGAAAACTACTCTTCCTTGATCCTTAGCTCCCAAAAGGCGACGGCAGCAGCCGCTGCCACATTGAGAGAGTCCACATGATGCGACATGGGGATACGTACTACATAGTCGGTTTGGGCGATAGTCTCGCGCGAAAGTCCATCTCCTTCCGTCCCCATCACGATGGCTAGCTTATGTATATCGGTGAGTCTTGGATCGCCAAGGGGGATAGACTGATTGGTCAAAGCCATTGCAGCAGTGCGGAAGCCTAAATCGTTGAGACTGCTAACGGGTGATTCCAACCACGTCCAAGGCACGAGAAATACCGAGCCCATAGACACTCTCACGGCACGACGGTTCAACGGATCACAAGAAGAAGTGGTGAGTAAGACACCATCAATGCCCAATGCTGCGGCCGAACGAAAGATAGCTCCAATGTTCGTCGTGTCTACAACGCCATCTATTACCACGATTCTACGCGCACCACGGCACACCTCTTCCACACTACAAGCATGCGGGCGACGCATGGCACAAAGCACTCCGCGCGTCAAAGTGTAGCCCGTCAGCTGGGCCAACAACTCGCGGTCGCCCGTATATACAGGTATATCGCCACAGCGTTCGATAATTTCTGCCGCATCACCCATGATGTGTCGACGCTCACAAAGCAGAGAAACAGGCTGGTATCCAGCATCCAATGCCACCTTAATAACCTTCGGACTTTCAGCTATAAATACCGCATTTTGCGGGTCTTTTCGACTCCGCAACTGCGCTTCAGTGAGCGTTGAGAACACCTCAACACCCGGTTCTGTCAGCGATTTTATTTCTATTATTGCCATCTTTTGAATTTATAGAACCACTTGTCTCATCTCGGCCAGTTTGTTCTCGTACGTATCTTGGTCTACCCTGCGACCACGAAGACTACGCACTTGTGGGAAATCTTGGAAATAGGCATCGGTAGATGTGTACCACCCATAGTTGCTAAAGTCGTGTATTCTACGTGCCACAGCATCCAGCCGTTGGGCATATTGAGGATTCACGACAGAGAGAACACGGTCACCGGAAGCCAGTTCCACAGCCAAGATGAGTCGCTCTTTCTCAACCATTCGGCGTGGAGCAACCTCCCGTCGACGACTTGTAATACGTATTTCCCACCCATACCGTCGATTCAAAGCATCCATCATGCTCTTAAAAACAACACCATGTGGTGCCGTATCTTTCAATCCGGTATAGGCTATACTATAATGTATCATCTCGTGCAACAGCACGTTTTGAAACTCACGCTCGCTCTGATCGTAATAGTTACTGAGCTTGATAGCGAAATCATAATAACGCGTCTTGCCCCACCGTGTGGCTCGTTTACACGACATCGTACCCAGCCTAGTGCGTGATTTCGATGTCCCCAATAGCGGACGAGGGAGTTTTCCACCGAAATATTCATGGTTGAAACGGTCGAACCACTTCCCCATCCACTCCGAGGTTACTTGCATAATTCTCGCAAAGTCTTTTCCAATTTATCTATCATCACAGTACCTAGAACCACCTTTCCATCCTTATCTAGGATGTAAGTAGACGGAATCCAGTGCACACCATACGCCTTTGCGATAGCCGATTCGCGCATCTTCTTCAGCTCGCTGACGTTAATATATCCCAGTCCATACTTCTTAATAGCATTCTCCCAATTCGTTTTATCGGTATCAAAAGAGATTCCTACAAATGCAACACAGTCTTTATACTCATTCCAGAGTTTCACGACACGGGGCAAATCCTTACGGCAATCTGGGCACCAAGAAGCCCAGAAATCAAGTACGACAATCTTTCCTTTCAAGCTAGTGGAATGAAATATCGTGCCATCGGGTTGTTTTAAACTAAATGTAGGAGCCACAGTTCCTATCTTCAACAGTTCGGTTGCGTACTGCACATCTTCGTCTACGACTGCAGTCTGCGCTTTCACGCCTACCGCAGAAAGCAGCATCAAGGCCGCCATCAACATTTTCTTCATCATCATCTTATCTTTAATCTCTATTTTATAATCTGTTCTTCTATCTGCGATTTCGGCCAATTGACAAGGAACAACTTCTCCGTTGCACGTGTAAAAGCCGTGTACAACCAGTGTATATAATCAGGCGTCAGCATGTCGTCGGGCATATATCCTTGGTCTATATACACATGCGACCACTGTCCGCCCTGCGCTTTATGACACGTAAAGCTATACCCATATTTGATTTGCAAGGCATTGAAATAAATGTCTTTACGCAATTCTGTGAGCCGAGCAGTCTTCGTCGAGAGGTCGGCGTAGTCTTCCATCACACCTTGATACAACCGTTCGTTTTGCTCACGTGTCAGTGCCGGCGATTCAGTTGTCAACGAATCAAGCACCACCGTGGTCTGCATCTCATAATCATCATAATCGGGGAAGCGCAGTAAAACGTCGGCAAAGCTGAATCCATACAGGTCGCGAATATTGCGAACCTTCAATACTACCGCCCTATCGCCATTGGCTATGAACGACATCGGGCACTTCTCGCCCTCAACAGCACGTGCATTTTCCTCGGTTACCCAGTAATAGTTGTTCTTCACTATC
Organism: Prevotella sp. DNF00663; assembly: GCF_001553265.1. Taxonomy (GTDB): domain Bacteria; phylum Bacteroidota; class Bacteroidia; order Bacteroidales; family Bacteroidaceae; genus Prevotella. The sequence goes on from NZ_KQ960602.1 coordinate 10,343, forward strand.
ATCAGCAAATCGCCCGTATTCAGTACATCTTCACGGTCAAGCACGCTCCCACGAATACCCTGATTGTAGATGTTGGCACGCTTATTACTACGCGTTATCACCGTGGTCTCATCCATTCCTACATGGCTATAGCTACTCGCTAACGCGTCTACCAGTTCATTTCCCGGTACCATCACGATGTCGGCAAAGCCTTGGAACCGCAATTTTGGCATCGTGGTAGCCGTATCGAGCGTTATCATTCGGCGAATAGTCGTGGCATTATAGAGTATTCCACTCTCACTACTCTGTCGTAACACCTCGTCCAAATCGCACTCATATACACGCAATCCATAACCGGCCAATTGCTGAGCGCTCAATGCCGGTGACTCAATTTCGCCCACCGGGGGCAGCTGAGCCTTATCTCCGATAAGTAACAGACGGTCGTTCTGCCCTTCATAGACGAACTTCACAAGGTCATCGAGCAATCTTCCTGAACCAAAGCTACTATCTCCGAGGCCTTGATTAGCTATCATCGAACTCTCATCGACCATGAAAAGCGTGTCGCGATACGTATTGCGATTGAGGTTGAACTGCCCATCAAGCCCCTCATAAACCTTCTCCCGATAGATGCGACGATGAATGGTGTAAGCCTCATGCTCACTATTGAGCGCAAACACCTTGGCTGCACGCCCCGTCGGAGCCAGCAATAATACACGTTGCTTCAGCTTCTTCATCGTGCGCACAATGGCTCCGGCCAGACTCGTCTTTCCCGTTCCGGCACTGCCACGCAGTATCATGACGGCTTCAGGAGAGCGGTCGGTAAGGAATTGAGCAAACACATTGAGCGCATGACACTGGTCGGCTGTGGGTTCAAAACCAAAGGCTTGAACTATCTCATATTTTATTTCGTCGCTAATCATACAATGTTCTTGCAAATATAGAGAATTACTCTGAATTGGCAAAGAAAAACCACTCATCTCACTGCAAAGGCAGTGCAGCAAGACTGCAAAAACCAAACAGCATTGCTGCATAGGCAAGGCAGCAATATTGCGAAAGCTTTGCAGCAACCTCTCTCCGCCCCTTATAGCCCCACCCCAACCCTCCCCAAAAAGGGAGGGAGGATGAAATGGGAGATGAGTTAGTTAGTCTTTGAGTTGATAAGTTCTTAGGTTGTGAGATGGACTGGAATTCATCCTTGCACTATAGAGCATAAAAGAGAAAAGCAAAACTCATAGCATAAAAACATAAAAGGGTAGCTTCACAGCCACCCTATTACATATTATACAAAAACATTATGAATTTTTATTTAGCGAACAAGATTTATCTCATTTAATCAAAGTCTCATAATGAAACTCTACTTCGGAGTTATTAGGAGTAAAACGCCTTACAGGCGCTAGAATAGCAAAAGGAGTTAATGGACAAATGTCTGTTGACTCCAAGCCTCTATGAGGTTTTAACTCCTCTTAACTTCTCCATACTTCCACACTTACAAGACTTGTATAGTTTAATCTCTGTGTTGTCTTATTGTGCTTGTTTGCACGATTTACACTTGCGTTGACAATAGCGTTCGCACTGCATCCGGATGTCGTAGCCCAACATGGCACCCAAGATAAAGTCTTCTTCGGGCGTAAGTTGGCTCAACGGACGAGTGACGAAAAGACGAATAGCATCCAGACATTCCTTGCGACCAAAGAAAAGATTAAGTCGAGTACCGTCTACCTGTTGTACAATGTAGCTGATATTCTGACGTTCAAGGCGCTGAAGTGCAAACTGTTCATATCGCTTGTTGAAAGTGAAGAGTACCATTTGGCGCACTCCTTTCTGATATTCATAGATATGATTCATCAGTACCTTCATGTCGGCTGGTATCAACTCAGTCTGCTGCATGCTATTCCTCTTACTATCGTCGTAAATATTTAATCGTCTAATTTCGTTTTTCTATTATAGGCTAGACTTGATACTTTCAAGCCAAGCATCAATGCGACTTTCAGTCTTATCGTCTTCGTTGACATCGTCAAGAGCCAATCCAATGAACTGGCCATCGACTACGGCGTCACTATCATCGAATGTATAACCATCGGTAGACACTGCACCAACAACGGTAGCACCGGCATCCTGAACAGCATCGTAGAGTTCTTTCATTGCTCCACAGAATGTGTCACCATACGATTCACTATCACCACAACCGAAGAGAGCAACCGTCTTACCAGCCAAATCGACTGCCTTTAGCATCTTCAAACCATCGTACCAGTCATCTTGCAGTTCACCACTGCCCCATGTAGAAGTACCCAAAATGAGGTTGTCATTCTCTTTCAATACGTCTTCTGTCAAATTAGCGACATCCAAAGATTCTACACCTAGCTTGCTAGCAACGGTCTCTGCCAAACTCTGACATGTTCCTGTAGAGGAACCATAAATTACGATTGTCTTTTTCATATCTTTTATTTTTTATTATTCAAAACTCAACGTTGCAAAGTTAATACCAATCCACATATCTTACAATACCTAGAAATAGTGTTTTTACCAAATACCTATAAATAGTGATAATATGAAAGTCTAACTATGAAAATTATCAGTCGACTACCAATGATAGATAGACACAATTGTTACCAAGGACTTTCTAAAGCGACATGAATTGCCAGCTTAATACCAACAATGAGATATTAGGCATAAAAAAAGAGGGTGTGTCAAAATTGATACACTCTCT
>NZ_KQ960603.1 GCF_001553265.1 Prevotella sp. DNF00663
CAAGTTATTAATTTGCATTTTGACACACCCTCATACTGTTTAAGCATATTAACACTTGCAAAATAAATCGGGAATTATTTTGCATTTCATACGATTTGCACTAACTTTGCAACAATTATGCCATTTCCATTCCATATAGATATTATAGACTTGGTGCTTAAAGGAATCCTAATCGGAATCTTTGCTTCGGCTCCAATGGGACCGGTAGGAATCCTCTGTGTACAACGCACCTTGAACAAAGGGCGCTGGTATGGCTTTGTGACCGGAATTGGTGCTGCTGTAAGCGATATTATTTATGCTCTATTTACAGGATTAGGTATGAGTTTCGTCATGAACCTTATAACTAATCCACATCATAAATATTGGTTACAAATCTCTAGTAGCGTCATGCTATTAATATTTGGCCTTTACTGTTTCCGCAGTAACCCTACACGCAATATACATAGTAGTAGCAAATCTAAGGGGTCTCTATGGCATAACGGATTAACCGCATTCTTCGTCACATTCTCCAATCCGCTGATTATATTCATCTTTATGTTCTTGTTTGCATTGCTGACATTTGTGATACCTAACCATCCTTTCGAGATGTGTATAGGGTTCATCAGCATCATGGCAGGAGCATTGTTGTGGTGGTTTGGATTGACTTGGCTCATTGACAAAATTAGAAATAAATTTGATAATAACGGCATATTAATTATCAACAAAGTAATTGGAGGGGTAGTAATTATTTTTTCTATCGTATTCTTGATAGGAACTATTTTCAACCTGTACCATATACCGGGATTATAAATATGTATATAGCTAAAGAATTAAGAAAGAAGTCCATTGCCGAATACTTATTATACATGTGGCAGGTGGAAGACCTGATTCGTGCATATGGAAATAGTCTGAGCAGAATCAGACATGAATATATTGATAAATTTCAATATACAGATGAGCAAAAAGAAGAAATGGCAGATTGGTATGGGAACCTTATTCGCATGATGAATGAAGAAGGAAAACGCGAAAAAGGGCATCTGAACATCAATACTATATTGCTGAAAGACATGGCCGATTTACATGCCATGCTACTCGAAAGTACCAAATTTCCATTCTACACCTCGGAATATTATAAAGTACTTCCTTTCATTGTTGAACTCCGAAACAAGGGAGATAAAGAACTTAATGAGATTGAGACATGTATGGATGCACTCTATGGGGTAATGCTACTAAGACTACAAAAAAAAGCCATTACTCCTGAGACTAGCAATGCCATCAAAGAAATTACAACTTTCATTGGTATGCTTAGCGACTATTATATAAAAGATAGGACGGAAGGACTCAAATTTGAGGACGATTAAACTCAAAAAGAAATCCGTTATAGGAAAGTTAGTTTGACCGATGGTATTAAAAAACTTAATGACAATTAATAAATGAACGAGATAGAAAGAAGACGAACTTTTGCCATTATATCACACCCGGATGCCGGTAAAACAACCTTAACAGAGAAGTTTCTACTATTCGGTGGACAAATACAGGTAGCAGGAGCTGTCAAAAGTAATAAGATTCGTAAAACTGCAACATCAGACTGGATGGATATTGAAAAACAGCGTGGTATTTCAGTATCTACTTCTGTCATGGAGTTTGATTATAAAGACTACAAGGTTAACATTCTTGATACACCGGGACACCAAGACTTTGCCGAAGATACATTCCGTACCTTAACCGCAGTAGACTCTGCTATCATCGTCGTGGATTCTGCCAAAGGTGTGGAGACTCAAACACGTAAATTGATGGAAGTTTGCCGTATGCGCAATACTCCTGTCATCGTCTTTATCAACAAAATGGATCGTGAGGGACGTGATGCCTTTGATCTCTTAGACGAGTTGGAGGAAGAACTACAGATAAAAGTACGCCCACTTAGTTGGCCTATAGGGCAAGGACTCCGCTTCAAAGGCGTGTACAACCTTTATGAGCAACAATTAAATCTATTCACTCCAAACAAGCAACGCGTCACAGAAAAGGTGACAGTTGACGTCAATAGCAAAGAACTGGACGACCATGTAGGCGAAAGGGAAGCAACACAATTGCGTGAAGACCTTGAATTAGTGGATGGTGTTTACCCGGAATTCAATATAGAGGATTATCGCCATGCCAAAGTAGCACCGGTATTTTTTGGCTCTGCCTTGAATAATTTTGGAGTTCAAGAGCTACTAGATTGTTTCGTTAAAATCGCTCCCAGCCCACAACCTACTATGGCCGAAGAGCGTGAGGTAAAACCAGAAGAAGAGAAATTCTCAGGCTTTATCTTTAAGATTACAGCAAATATTGACCCTAATCACCGCAGTTGTATCGCATTCTGTAAAGTTTGCAGTGGTAAGTTTGTAAGGAATCAACCTTATCAACATATCCGTTTGGGTAAGACTGTACGGTTCTCCTCTCCTACCCAATTCATGGCTCAACGCAAGAGTACGATTGACGAAGCATATCCCGGAGATATTGTCGGACTCCCCGATAATGGTATCTTTAAGATAGGTGATACCCTGACCGAGGGCGAACAAATCCATTTCCGAGGCTTACCCAGTTTTTCACCGGAAATGTTCAAGTACATAGAGAATGCAGATCCGATGAAGAGCAAGCAGCTTCAAAAAGGTATTGAGCAATTAATGGATGAGGGTGTGGCCCAACTCTTTGTAAACCAATTCAATAATAGAAAAATTATTGGAACGGTCGGACAACTACAGTTTGAAGTCATCCAATATCGTTTGGAGAATGAATATAATGCGAAATGTCGTTGGGAACCAGTACATCTATACAAGGCTTGCTGGATAGAAAGTGACAATGAAGCAGAACTTGAAAACTTCAAAAAACGAAAATACCAATATATGGCAAAAGACCGTGAAGGCCGAGACGTCTTCCTTGCCGACAGCGGGTATGTACTAAGTATGGCTCAACAAGACTTTGAACATATCAAATTCCACTTCACATCTGAGTTCTAACAGGATATTAGTTAATGCATCTAGCTTTATAGATGCATTAACTAACTTTCCGAACTCACACAGCACCATCTAGATATTTTTAACATGATGGCCATTCCCGGTACCTCTTTTAATAAATAATATTTCTTGCTACTTCGTACCAATCGACCGGTAAGCCCTTTCATCGGACCATACTTCACGACTACACGCGAGCCTGCTTTCAGATGTGCCTCTTTCTCACTAAGGAATTTCCGCATAGTGATTTGAGGATTACACATCACGCGAAACTCAAACATCTGCTTAGCAGGTATTTCATAATACACCCGATCAGTACGCCCCTTTGTTAATACAGAAATCTTATAATTACAATTGGTTACAATTTCTCTTATCTCCTTTTCATCCTTAGATTTTTTTAGAAACAGGAGATTCCGGACTACCGGACGCAAAACTTGCTTGATCTTATGCTCACTTGTTTCGACATCAACGTACTCTTGAGGAATAAAAGTCTCTAATTGAAATTGAGCAAAATAGTCTGCAACTTCTTGCTGTCTCACGGTATAAAGCTTAATGCCATACCAAGGGAAATCATCTTGCAATATATCTTCCGTATCTTTCATAGGTAAAGAGACTTCCTTTAATTCAATAGTTTCAGTATCTGGTAACATGTGAAGATAAATCTAATTGTGTTATACAAAAGTAATATTTTTCTTAGAGTTTTATAAGCACAAAGTTAAAAACTTATTATACAAAATCATTTTTATAGATTCGTTTCGTAGAACAACTAACATGAAATTATCGTGAAAACATTTATTTCTAAATAACAAAGGCATAAAAATAAATACCCAATAGCAGGGACTGCTACAGGGTATCTATATTATAAGTAGTGAAAAGGAGAGTTAAGTACGAAGCCAATTCTGCATAATAATACGTCCTTGAGGAGTAAGTACAGACTCAGGATGGAATTGTATACCATGAATATTATAGTTCTTATGGCATAAGCCCATGATTTGCCCATCATCACTTACAGCAGTAATTTCCAAACAATTAGGAAACTCCTCTTTATCAACCACCCAACTATGGTAGCGCCCCATCATCATACGACGAGGTAATCCGGTAAATATAGGGTCATTACCAAATTGTGTACCCTCAGTAGCAACGCCATGATACACATGTTGTAGATTGATAAGTTTCGCTCCAAAAACTTCTCCTATAGCCTGATGTCCTAGACAAACACCGAATATAGGTTTATGTCCCGCATAAGTTTTAATGACATCCAACAACAATCCCGATTCACTAGGAAGCCCCGGACCCGGACTAAGTATAATTCTATCAAAAGGTTCTAACTGCTTCAATGTAAATTGATCGCTACGATACACAGTAACTTCTACTCCAAATTCTCTTACCAAATGAGCCAAGTTATAGGTAAAAGAATCATAATTATCTATGATTACAACATTCATACTTTACATATTTAGATATTTTCAGCTATTTTGATTGCTTGAGCTAAAGCTCCCAACTTATTGTTACATTCCTCTAATTCATAGTCTGCATCACTCTTAGATACAACACCACTACCAGCTTGAAACCATAATTCTCCATTCCTACTAACAAATGTTCTGATAACAATTGCTTGATTCAAATCACCATTCAGCCCTATAAAACCAATGCATCCACCATACACTCCACGACTATGGGGCTCTAATTCACTAATAATTTGCATCGCCTTTACCTTGGGAGCACCGCTAAGTGTACCCGCTGGAAAGGTGTCTATAAAAGCGCTTATATGATCTGCTCCTTCATCTAATACCCCACTGACTCTGCTTACTAAATGAATAACATGGCTATAAAGCTGCATATCTTTATAAAAATCAACCTTTACATCATGGCAGTTTCGACTTAAATCATTGCGTGCTAGATCTACCAACATTACATGTTCTGCATTCTCTTTGGAATCATTAGCTAAAAAAGATGCATTCTTTTGATCCTGTTCTTGATTGCCTGTCCGCCTTGTTGTGCCTGCAATAGGGTCGATAAAAGATTGATTTCCCATCATTCGATTATGAGTTTCCGGTGACGAACCAAATATTCGGAACCCTCCAAAATCTAAATAAAATAAGTAAGGACTAGGATTAATACTTCTCAAAACGCGATAAAGTTTAAAATCATCACCTTCATATCTTTGGATAAACCGGCGTGACACGACTATTTGAAAGACATCACCGCGTAAGCAATGTTGTACGCATTTCCTAATATTTGCTTTATGTTGTTCATCCGTTAAAGTGCTGATTGTCTCCCCTATCGGACGAAAGCCATACGGTTTAACATTTGCGCAATCAATGGACTTAATTAATTTATCTAATTCAATTTCTCCTTTTTCACTATCAGAATCACTTAATGTGATTAACTCAATTGTATTATTGAAATGATCAAAGACTATAAGATTCTGATACAAGATATAATAAATATCCGGTGCATCATTCTTTTCTATTATTTCGTCTTTTATCGGGATATTCTCAAAATAACGCACTGCATTAAATGCCGTATACCCATACAAACCACACAAATCCTTTCTTTCACCTTCTACATGAAATCTCTTTAAGAAACGATTCATGGCATTTGCCACAGCTAATTTACAAGTATCAGCTCCTTTCTGAGTAAATATAGGTAATCGTTCGGTTTCTGTAGTGCCATCCGGGAAACTACAATTCACAGCCCCATGCCCTATCATAATACTTGCTATAGGATGTATCCCTATAAAAGAACGAGAATTATCATGACTGTGATAATCCGAACTTTCCATCAAAGCGCTTTGAGGATATTTGTCACGCAAATGCATATAAATACCCACAGGGGTATAGAGATCTGCCAATATCTTACGTGTAACTGTGATATAATTAAAAGTTTCCATACTCTTTTGCCATTACTTTATTATTCAAATAAGTCTCTACATCTTTATCACCACGACCAGAAACAGTAAGCACTACCACATCATCAGGTTTAAAACTTATCTTCTTTAATGCAGCTATTGCATGTGCGCTCTCAATCGCAGGAATAATTCCTTCCATACGGGTTAACTCATATCCGGCATAGATAGCTTCATCATCATTGATAGCCAAAACTTGCTCGCACCCCACCTGAGAAAGATAAGCGTGCATTGGACCAATACCCGGATAATCAAGCCCGGCACTAATGGTAAATGCCTCTTCTATCTGTCCATCCTCAGTTTGCATTACTAGCGTACGAGCACCATGAATAATACCCTCAGTACCGCGATGGATAGTAGCTGCGGTATAATCAGTATCAACACCATGTCCCCCGGCTTCAGCCAATACTATCTTCACCCGTTCGTCATCAACATAATGATAAATCGTCCCTGCAGCATTAGAACCTCCACCTAGGCATGCTATAAGATAATCAGGATAATCACGTCCTATCTTCTCTTGTAATTGCCATTTTATTTCTTTAGAGATAATACTTTGCATTCTAGCCACAATATCCGGATAAGGATGAGGGCCCATCGTAGAGCCTACTATATAAAATGTATCTTGTGGATGACAACACCAATCACGAATAGCTTCAGAGCAAGCATCACTCAATGTCATATTACCAGTAGTAACAGGATGAACAGTTGCACCTAGCATACGCATGCGCTCTACGTTTGTATATTGCCGCTCCACATCTGCCTTTCCCATAAAGATTTCACATTTCATATTCATCAAAGCACATACAGTAGCTGTAGCAACTCCATGCTGACCAGCTCCGGTCTCAGCAATGATACGTGTCTTCCCCATTTCACGTGCTAATAGGATTTGACCAATCGTATTATTAATCTTATGGGCACCAGTATGATTCAAATCTTCACGTTTTAGATAAAGTTTACAACCATACTTCTCACTCATACGTTGTGCATAATATAAAGGTGATGGTCGGCCCACATAATCTTTCAATAATTGCTCATATTCATGTCGGAACTTCTCGCTCTCAATAATTGGTATATAAGCATTTTGTAAATCATGCACACACTTATAAAGGATTTCAGGAACATAAGCCCCTCCGAATTGACCATAAAATCCTCTTTTATCAACTCCAAACTTTTCCATTATTCTATTTCTTTAAAGCCTCATATAATTCATTAATAGCTTCTTCGGCATCCTTTGTCTCATTGAGTAATGTTACGAATCGGCTTCCAATAATAGCTCCAGCGGCATTTTCTTGTGCACTCTCCAACGTCTGGCGATTACTAATACCAAAGCCAATCATACGTGGATTGCGTAGGTTCATATTATTAATTCTCTCAAAATAAGCTAATTTGGCTTCTCCAAAATTACTTTGAGCACCTGTGATACTTGCACTACTCACCATATAAATAAAGCCATCAGTATGCTCATCTATAAATCGGATGCGTTCTTCACTGGTTTCCGGTGTTATCATCATAATGATACGAAGATTGTAATTATCAGCAATAGGCTTCATCACTTCCATATAATCATTAAAAGGAAGATCTGGAATAATGACTCCCGACACTCCACTCTTCACACACGACTGGCAAAAGTTTTTCCATCCATAATGCATTATTACATTCAGATAGCCCATTAACACCAATGGAATTTCTACTTCTGCCTTTATTTCCTCAAGCTGTTTGAATAGTTTCGCAAGTGTCATTCCATTTCTTAAAGCAAGCGTTCCGGCCGATTGGATGACCGGACCATCAGCCAATGGGTCACTAAATGGGATCCCAACTTCTACCATATCTATTCCACGACGTTGTAAAGTCTTGATTACTTTACCAGTTCCTTCAAGTGTAGGACACCCCGCACAGAAATATAGAGACAAGAGTTTCCTATCACCTCGCTCTTCAAAAAGTTTATTTATTCTGTTCATTTTCGGAGTGATTGAATAAATTCTTGTAATAAGTCTATGTTCTTTAATGCCGGCTTTATCTCAAATCGGCTATTTAAATCGACTCCTATAAAGCGGGGATGATTAAAATTCTTAATATTATCAACATCTTCCGGGCCTATCCCACCACTTAACAAGAAAGGAGTCTCACCGGAATATTGCTTTAGCAAATCCCAATTAAATTTCTGTCCACTACCACCACCTAGACGACAAGACGTATCAAATAAGAACATATCTACAGCGCCCTCATAATCCTTATATTCCTCTACATCCTCTAATGTGCTCACATGGAGCGTCTTGATGAACTTTACATTTCTTCTTATATCCGGCTCTATTGTCCGACGCAAATTCTCTATCATAATCCGATTTTCATATCCATGAAGTTGCACATAATCCAACCGATAATTATAAACATGAGTAATAATGGTTTGCGGCATCTCATCAATAAAAACTCCTACACGTTTTGGAGCAACCTTTATATCAGTTGACTTTGACGGATTCTTCATTTCCTTGAGTTGATTTACAGTATAGTTGGGCATAAATCCTGCTAAACTATCAACCATTGAAACATAACGAGGAGAAGTACGACAAAAGATTAACCCTATCATATCCACACCCAACTTGGCCACAGATTCTATGTTTGCCGCGTCGCGCATACCACAAACTTTCACTATTAATTGTTCTCTTTCCATATCTTTTATTGTTCTTTTAAATCTTGAATAAACGCTGATAATGCCGCCCCCGGTTCATCATGCCTCATGAAACATTCTCCTATCAAGAATCCTCTATACCCAACACTTCTTAATTGACTTACAATCAAAGGATTACTTATCCCACTCTCACTAACTTTACAAATATCTTCTGGCAATAATTCCGCCATTTTAAAGCTACAATCCACATCAGTATTAAAACTGCCTAAATTACGATTATTAATACCAAGCATATCAGGGGATAATTCTACATATTCCAGTTCGCACTCACTATGTACCTCTAATAACACTTCCAAACCAAGTTCATGGGCTATATCTATAAACTGTCGACATGTAGATTTTGTGATTACAGTCGCTATTAATAATATCGCCGAGGCTCCACAATAACGAGCTTGAAACAGTTGATATTCATCCATGATGAAATTTTTATAAAGTATTGGTAGGGTAACACCCGACAATCGGGCTTCACTGACAAACTCATCGTAGCCTCCAAAATACGGAGTATCTGTTAATATACTCAATGCTGCAGCTCCATGTTGCTGATAAGACAAAGGAATAATATTTGCTTTTCCTTTTTCGTTTATCCAACCTTTACTAGGAGAACGACGCTTAAATTCCGCTATAATACCTGTATCAGAATCCAATAATGCTTTTTTCATAGAACGATCAGGAATATCCGATTGACCTTCTATCATCTTCTGTTCCACCAATGTATAAAGTTTGCTAGGAGGTAAAAACTGTTTAAATAGTTCTATATCCTTCTGCTTTCGAGCTATTATTTCTTCTAGAATATCTTTCATCATGAATTAAGGGCTACAAATTTCTTAAAAGTGGCCAAAGCCTTACCACTATCTATACTCTCACGTGCAATCTCTATACATTCTTGAATATCTTTTCTGCCACGCTCCATCACTTGGATTCCAAATGCCGCATTAGCCAAAACTATATTCTTTTGAGCCGGTAATGCACGATTTTCAAGCACTGCATCAAAGATAGCTGCAGCTTCTTCCTCTGTTGCTCCACCAACAACTTCCTCAGGTTTGGCAATTTCAAATCCAAGGTCTGCAGGTTTAAATACCCTCTCATAATCATTGGTTGTCACCTTAAAGTCACCTGTCAGACTAATCTCATCATAACCATCAATACTATTTACGATTCCGAAATCTATTCCTAATTTTTGGTTTACCTGAGTATAAAGTCGCATCTGCTCAAGCGTAGCAACTCCCAACAGCTGACATGTCGGCTGCGAAGGATTGACTAATGGACCTAACAGATTAAATACTGTTGGAAATTGTAGCGCAGAACGGATAGGACCTACAAATTTCATAGCTTTAGCAAATAGCTGAGCATGAAGATATACAATGCCGGCTTCATTAAGACTACGGTTCAATTTTTCCATATCATCAGTAAATACAACACCATGTTGATGAATAACATTAGAAGCTCCACTCACCGATGTAGCTGCATAATTACCGTGCTTGGCAACTTTATATCCAGCACCAGCTATAACAAAACAAGCGGTCGTTGAGATATTGAACGTGTTTTTCCGATCACCCCCCGTGCCCACAACGTCTATATAACGTTCGCTATTCAATAGTGCCGGAACACCTGTCTCTAAAATACCATCACGGAATCCCAATAATTCTTCTACCGTAACGCCTCGCATTTGCAGCCCAGTGAGTAGAGCCGTTATCTGTTCTTGTGGATATTCGCTCTTTGTAATACCAAGAATCACGTCTTTAGTTTCTTCACGAGTTAACACTTCATGATTCAACATCTTATTCAAAACATCTTTCATTGCCATTTTATTATTCTCCTATGATTCCAATTTTATTTGCAATAAATTATAAAACAGAGGCCTGTCGCAAGAACGACAGGCCTCTGTGATGTATCTTTTCTATTCAAATATCTACATGGCTTCGTAACTCACGACTTTTTCAATCTTGAGAAACGCCACCACCATGCTGTAGATATTGATATATTCATATTCTTTATTTCAAATATTTTATTCTTTGCTTGCAAATATACAACATTCCATAGAAAACACAAACAAATTAAAACTTTTTTTATAAAATTCGACTAATCCTTATAATAAATGCCAACACTGTTTATTTACCTGGCCATATAGTCATAAAAACAAACGCCCCCCTTTTCTCAAAGGGAGGCATCCAATCTCAATAGGTATTAGCTTTTTTAAGGTAAAAAGATTGTATTCAGGATAACTGGCGCAAAGATAACAGTTTTTAATAAACCACAAAAATATTTTTCTATGTTTATAAACATATTTTTGGAGGTTATATCAGCAACAATAGTCATTCATTCTTCGTATTATATTCATCCTATTATAAGGTGTTTGAATAAAAATATTCATACTTGCTATTGTCTATCATCTTTTTATTAACTTTGTAACCAAAAATTAGAAGACAAACACTATGGTAACGAAAGAAGAAAATAATACTGAGGTTAAAAAAGGTATTAGTTTTGTAGAACAACTAGTAGAAAAAGACTTAGCTGATGGTAAAAACGGTGGACGTATTCAAACTCGTTTCCCGCCTGAGCCAAACGGTTACCTACATATAGGACATGCAAAAGCTATTTGCATGGACTTTGGTGTTGCAGAAAAATACAATGGTATATGCAATCTCCGTTTTGATGACACGAACCCAAGTAAAGAAAACAACGAATATGTAGAGAATATCCTGCATGATATCAGTTGGCTTGGATTCAAATGGGGAAATATCTATTATGCTTCTGACTATTTTGAGAAGTTGTGGGATTTTGCCATTTGGCTCATCAAACAAGGTAAAGCCTATGTTGACGAACAGACTTCCGAGCAGATAGCACAACAAAAAGGCACTCCAACAACGCCGGGTGAAGATAGCCCATACAGGAATCGTCCCATAGAAGAAAGCCTTGAACTTTTCATGCAGATGAATACTCCAGAAGCCGTAGAAGGTAGTATGGTCTTGAGAGCTAAATTAGATATGGCTAATCCAAACATGCATTTCAGAGATCCCATCATCTATCGAATCATTCAAACTCCACACCATCGCACCGGTACTAAATGGCACTGCTACCCCATGTACGACTTCGCACATGGTCAGAGCGATTACTTCGAGGGGGTAACTCACTCCATCTGCACACTGGAATTTGTACCTCACCGCCCTCTCTACGATCTGTTTATCGATTTCTTGAAAGAGAAAGACGGCTCAGCCAACGTATTGAATGACAATCGTCCTAGACAGATTGAGTTCAACCGTCTTAATCTTACATACACTGTTATGAGCAAGAGAAAGCTCCATACTTTGGTTGATGAGAAGTTAGTAGCAGGATGGGACGACCCACGTATGCCTACATTGTGTGGTATGCGCAGAAGAGGATACTCACCAGAAAGTATCCGTATGTTTATAGATTCTATTGGATACACAAAATTTGACGCTTTAAACGATATGGCATTGTTGGAAGCTTCTGTCAGAGAAGATTTGAATAAGAGGGCTTGTCGTGTGAGTGCAGTGCTAAATCCTGTAAAACTTGTCATTACAAACTATCCCGACGGACAGCTAGAAGAAATGGAAGCTATCAATAATCCTGAAAATGCAGAAGATGGCACACACACCATTGCTTTCACCAAAAACTTATGGATTGAACGTTCTGATTTCATGGAAGATGCTCCAAAGAAATTCTTCAGAATGACTCATGGTAATGAGGTTCGGCTCAAAAATGCGTATATTATTAAGTGTACAGGGTGCACTAAAGATGAAAACGGAAATATAACTGAGATTCAAGCAGAATATGACCCATTGAGTAAAAGTGGACTTGAAGGTGCAAACCGCAAAGTTAAAGGTACCCTACATTGGGTATCGGCAGATTCTTGCGTCAAAGCCACAGTTCAAGAGTACGACAGACTCTTCAACATCGAGAATCCATCTGCAGACGAACGTGATTTTAGAGAATTACTAAATCCAGAAAGCTTGTACATTTACGAAAATTGCTACGTTGAAAACTATGCAGCTCAAAAGTCCGCAGGTGAATATCTGCAATTCCAAAGAATAGGATACTTTATGGCAGATATTGATTCTACACCGGAGAAGCCTATCTTCAACAAGACTGTCAGTTTGAAAGATACATGGGCTAAACTTAACAAGTAAACGTAGTACATGGCAGACAATTATTTCAATAGCAATGAGTTCAAAGATCTACTCCACAAATATGAAGAAAGCCTACAACAGGGAAAATATCCGTATTTGGAATCTGAAGAACTAACCGATATAGCCGAATATTACCATTCCAAAGGCTGTACCGAGCAGGCTATTGAAGTAATTGATTATGCCATCCAACTCTTTCCCGGTGCTACAGCCCCACTCCTTTTCAAAGCTAGATTCGCCTTGTTGCGAGAGGGAAATATAGAAAAAGCAAAGAAATACGTAGCACAAGTGCAAGACAAATCAGACCTTGATTACTTCTATATCGAAGCGGAGATACTACTTGTGCAAGATAAAATTGAAGTAGCAGACAAATATCTGCGTCAGTGTCTCAACAACATAGCCGAAGAAGATATTGAAGATTTCTATATAGATGTAGCTTCACTTTTTTCTGATTACGACATTGTAGATAAAGCTCAAGAATGGTTGGAGCTAGCTAGCGATAATACTTCCGAGGAATACAAAGAACTCCAAGGCAGAATAGCAATGGGCAATGGGCAATACGAAGAATGCGAACGCATCTTCAACGAACTCATTGATGGCAACCCATACGCAAGCCCCTATTGGAACCAATTGGCTTCCTCGCAATTGATGAGGAATGATTTTAAAAACAGCATCAGTAGCAGTGAATTCTCTATAGCCATTAATCCCAATGACGACGAAGCTATCTTGAACAAGGGCAATGGCCTATTTGCATTGGGCAATTATGAAGAAGCCCTCAAGTATTACCAACGTTTTTCCAAATTATGCCCACACGAAGAACTGGGTGAGATGTTGCAAGGAATAACGCTTTTCAACATGGATAGAACCACGGAGGCTATTGCACATTTAATAAAAGCCTCCGAGCAGGCTCCACATTTATCCCCCAATCTATCTGAAATATATCAAGAATTAGCTTTCGCCTTATCTAGACAAGGCAATACTGATAAAGCTTTGGGATACGTCGATAGAGCCGAGCTCCTTCCACATAGTAGTAAAGACGAGCTCGAAGTACTACGAGGACATTTAGTATTGGAGCATGGAAATATAGATGATGCACAGAAGTATTTCCAAAGAGCTATCAAACTATCAAACTCCTCTCCACAGATATTTCTTCGTATCGCCATTTCCGTATTCGATAACGGATATATACAGTTAGCTTATAAAATGTTTAAGGCTCTACTCCAAGCCGTAGACAACAAGTGGACTACAGGATGGGCTTATCTTGCCTACTGTTGCAAATATATGGGTCAGACAGAAGAATATCGCGCTGCCATAGAAAAGGCTTGCAAAGTCAATCCTTATGAAGCACAAATGATTTTAGGCCAAGACTTTCCCGAAGACTTAGAGCCTGAACAATATATTGATTACATTAATAACAACCCAAATTAAAGAAACAAATTATGAGTTGGCTATCATCCTTATTAGGAAACCTCAATTATGGAACGATACTATTCTTAATGTTACTGGAAAGTACCGTTATTCCTGTTCCTTCAGAATTAGTAGTATCACCCGCAGCCTATCACGCGGCCAGTGGTAATCTAAATATCGCACTTGTCATTCTCTTTGCTACTATTGGTGCCGACTTGGGTGCTACTATTAACTACATTGCCGGATATTACCTTGGACGTCCACTTATTTATAAATTCGCAAACAGCAAACTAGGCCATCTATGTTTGCTCAACCAAGCCAAAGTAGAGAAGAGTGAAAAGTATTTTTATAACCATGGAATGGTGGCAACTATCACTGGTCGCCTCTTACCCGGCATCCGACACCTCATTTCCATCCCAGCAGGACTTGCCAAGATGCACTATGGAAAGTTTTTACTCTATACAACGATTGGTGCTGGGGCATGGAACTGTATCCTTGCAGCATTAGGATGGTATCTCCACAGTATTGTACCAGAAGAGTTACTTCAAGACAAAATCATGGAATATGGAGAATATATCAAGATTGCCATTATAGGTTTGATAGCCATAGCCATTGTCTATTTCGTCATCAAATATAATTTGAAACGTTTTAAAAAATAAACAATTCTTGAAAAGAATCCACACCATACCGAATCAACTATATCAACATCTAAAAGAATATGCCGATACATACGAGACAAAAGCATTTCTACAGAATGATCCGGCATGGTTTATGCATCAGGTTACAGGGGAAAGAAATCAAGAGACGCTCGCCTTTCTTGCATCTTGTTTAAGCTACGGTTCGCGTAAACAATTCTTTCCAAAGATTCAAAATTTTCTTGATTATAGCCATGATCAGCCCTTTCATTGGGTAAAAGACAGAATGTTTGAGTCTGACATTCCTAACGATAATCAGTGTTACTACAGACTATACAGTAATCATACAATTTACGCATTGCTGAACAAACTAAGCATTCTCATCAATGAATATGGTTCTTTATATCATTTTATCTCGACAAATATAAAGGACAAAGATGCTTTCTATGCCATAGAACTAATTGTTGATTATTTCAACAAAGAAACCGAAGCTATTCCTATGAACGCCAAGTCCAGCTGTAAGCGAATATGTATGTATTTACGTTGGATGACGAGAGACCACTCTCCAGTAGACTTAGGTATATGGAGTAAAATCATAGATAAGCGTACGTTAATCATGCCTCTTGACACTCACGTAATACAAGAAGCGAATCGGCTAGGCCTTATGAATACATCCTCTACAACGATGAGTGTAGCCAAGCGTCTCACTGCAATCATGAAAGATGTTTTCCCCGAAGATCCACTGAAAGGAGATTTTGCCTTATACGGATACGATATCAATCATCGATAGCCCATTATTCAATATCCATCTCCTTCAAAAGTTGTTGAATACAGGGTCTATCCCAGTCATTTTCATGATACTTTTCTTTCCCATATAACAACACATCTATATCTACCGGGATACAACCTAAATCCTTCGACAGTGCAGTTCTTCCACACTTTTTTTCCATCGTCTTAAGTTTCTGATTAAGTTCTTCCAAAGCCATCTCGGTCGTACCAAGCACAAGACAATTCAAAAAATCAGCTGCATACATGCCTATTACCTTTGTTGGAACGCAACTAGAATATTGAATATCAGACAATACCGCCAATAACATTGCCTTCACTCTATTTATATTCTCAACAGGACGGTCATTAGAACCAATTCCCAATAATACCCGATAATGTTTCATATATGTCACAAATTTACTAATAATTATTAAAGGAGTGTATTTCCTTTCATACATTTTTATTTTTCTGTACTTTTGTTCAATACAATCATGAGACTTATCTTGGAATAAGTCAGATAAGCAAGAAACATAATGCATTTAAGGAATACTATTATATATATATTCTGTCTCATTTCATTGGAATCATTTGGTCAAATGAGATGGAATTCTTCGTATCAAGCATATATCAACCAATACAAAGACCTTGCCATTGAACAAATGCTCAAATACGATATTCCGGCAAGCATCACACTAGCACAAGGACTATTGGAGAGCGGAGCAGGAATGAGCGAATTGAGTGTTAAAGGCAATAATCATTTCGGTATCAAATGCCACAATTGGCAAGGTAGAACCATCTACCATAACGATGATGCAGAAGGCGAATGCTTCCGTTCTTATGACAACGCTTTACAAAGTTACGAAGACCACAGCAAGTTTCTAGCCAAACAATCTAGATACAGTAGACTTTTCTCTTTAAACAGAACAGATTATAGAGGTTGGGCAAATGGGTTGAAAGCCTGCGGATATGCCACAAATCCAAGATATGCGACCAAACTAATAGAGATTATCCAATTGTATAAACTCTATGTTTATGATAATGCGCAAAGCTATGACAAGTTCATGGCTCGCCACAACGCAGTCGATACGCCTGTCAATCCTGACGGAAAACTGCATCCAATATATCGCTACAATGATAACTACTATCTCAAAGCTCGTCTGGGAGATACCTTCAAGAGCATTGGAAAAGAGGTAGGTATCTCATATCGTAAAATTGCAAAATACAATGAGAGAAATAAGAAAGATGCCCTCGTAACTGGCGAAACCATCTATCTCAAAAAGAAAAGAACAAAGGCAGAAAAGCAATATAAGAAGAGACCACATATCATTAAAGAGGGTGAAAGCATGTATAGTATCGCTCAATTTTATGGTATCAGGCTCAAGAACTTATACAAAAAGAACCACTTGTCTCCCGACTATTCACCTAAAGTTGGCGACAGTCTGAGAGTGTACTAAATTTCGTGACAATGAGAAAAATAAGCCTTATCTATCTATTACTGACAGTGTTATGCACTGTTTCCAAAACGTATGCTCAAGAGTTTCATCATCATTTCAGAGATAGTACATTGAGAATAGACTATACTTTTTCGGGGAATGTAGAACTACAAAATATCTCCATAGACCAGCTCAACGTATCTCCGAGATGGTATGGCAAAAAGAAGAGGTTGACAGAACTCCCTGTTGAGGGTAATGGACAGATTACGGTAAGAGACCATCATACAGGAAAAGTTATCTATAAAAACTCTTTCTCGTCCTTGTTTCAAGAGTGGTTAAGCTATGATGAAGCCAAGACCAACAGCAAGTCTTTTGAAAACGTGTTGCTGATTCCTATGCCGAAAGATACGGTCGAAGTAACCCTAGACCTACGAAACAACAGAAGGCAAGTCGTAGCCACATTGACTCACCGAATTATACCATCCGACATCCTTATCAAACATATAGGCTTTAAAGACACTACACCTTATGAAGTGCTCTCCACACCCAAAGATACAAACAACTGTATTCGCATAGCCTACATTGCCGAAGGGTATCAAAAAAGCGAGATGTCGACTTTCATTGAAGACGCAAAGAAGGCTATAAATATACTCTTCACTTACGAACCATTCAAGTCATATAAAGACCGTTTCCAAGTCATCGCAGTAAAATCCCCCTCGCGTGAAAGCGGAACGAGCGAACCGGGGAAGGGTATTTGGAAAAATACAGCACTCCACTCCCATTTCGACACATTCTACAGCGACCGCTATCTGACAACACTGCATTTGAAAGATTTGCACGATTGGCTAGCCGGACTGCCCTATGAACATATCATCGTACTAGTAAATACAGACAAATACGGCGGTGGTGGCATCCTCAATTCATATAACTTAACTGCGGCTCATCACAAATTGACCCCTCAAGTCGTCGTACATGAGTTTGGCCATAGCTTTGCCGGACTTGGCGATGAATACGGATACGAATCTGAACAAATACCGATGTATCCACACGATATTGAGCCTTGGGAGCCCAACCT
This sequence comes from Prevotella sp. DNF00663, assembly GCF_001553265.1. GTDB lineage: Bacteria > Bacteroidota > Bacteroidia > Bacteroidales > Bacteroidaceae > Prevotella. Next base: position 18,030 of record NZ_KQ960603.1, read on the forward strand.
AACCACACTGGTCGACTTCCACAACAAATGGGAAGACATGTTGGATCAATATACGCCCGTCCCTACCCCTATCACAGACAAAAATAAGAGTAAAGTAGGTGTATACGAAGGAGCGGGATATGCACTAAAAGGCATGTATAGACCAATGATGGATTGCCGTATGAGAACCAATGAGTATCCATACTTCTGCCCCGTATGCGAGAGAGCGCTACGTAGACTCATACAGTTTTATACCGAATAATACGTAAATTGCTATAGCAAAAACTATATATGAGGATATTGCAAAGAGGGTGTGTCAAAATTGATACCCCCTCT
>NZ_KQ960604.1 GCF_001553265.1 Prevotella sp. DNF00663
CCCAGCCCTCACCACGTTTGCGGGCATAAGTGCCGAAATTGGTTGTGCTTATCTGTGTGGCAGGCATTCCAAGCATAGACACCTGTGCAGCCTCTGCGGCAGGCGATTTGGCATAGCTGGCTTTATTGAGTGCAGAACCTGCACCGCCTCTGAATTGCTCCGCTTCGCTGATTACCGAGCACAGCTTCGTATTTGTTCTGTCCATAACACCTGCCCCCAGCCACGATGTACCGCCAGCAGGAATGCGCACGCTCACGCCGTTACCGATTGGCTTGTCAAATGTAATGGCCTTTACCAGCGTGCCGCCCTCTGTGAAGATGTTAGCGATAAAGCTGTTCCAGCACCACATACACTGCCCCTGTGTTCCGTCGAGGGCTGCGGGACTTCCGTCTGCGTACTTTGTGCTGTCCGTCGGGTCGAGCTTACGCTTTTTACGGTCGTCTGTTACAAGGTAACGGCCAAGACCGAGTTTTGCAGGCAATTCACATAATGCCTGAAGGCTTCCGTAGTAGCCTGCTGCGGTGGGGGTAGAATTGGCAGTGTTCCAATATCTCCCAGCAATAGGGTTTGCCGCTTGCTCTACTGCGGTGGCCAGCTCCATACGGTGCGTTTCGCCCGTTTCGTCCATGACTTCGATGCGCATATCTTTTAATGCACCTTTGGCTTCGGCAAGGTCGTTAATACGCTTGCCGTTCTGGAATGCCGCCAATACGGCGAGCAGTCCCTTTTCTTGTTCTGATGTCAATGCCATAAATATATAAATGATTAAGTTAAACGTATATTACCCGAATTATCCAGCCGTAGGCTATCGCCCGAAAGCCTGATGCGTGGCGGCACTACGGCAATGGTCAGCGTTTTGTAATGCTGTGTTCCCTGTGTCGGTATTACCTGCACCCGACCGCTACCTGTCGAACGTGCCATGATGCGCCCGTCTGGTTCAACTTCCACAATATCGCCCCTTGTCTGATAGACTACATTTTGCGCAACTCTGTCGGGCTTTACCTGTGGGCGAATATATTGCGGTGTATCATTGCCCAGCGTGATATATTCGGGGGCTTCCACTTTAAGACCTGTCGGCACACCCTGAACAACGGCTTTTGCACGTTCTGCCACTTGCTCCATAGTTGTGCGCATAGCTTCCAGATGTTCGGCAGACGTTGCAGCTTGTTGCCCAGCTTCCGTTGCATAATCTGCGGCAGTGGCCGCCCTCTGTTCTGTCTGCTTTGTTTTGTTGGTTGCTTCTTCTGCTGCTGCGACTGTCCGTTTGACTACGGCTGTCATTTCAGAGGCGGCGATTGCTGCCACTTGTGCCGATTGCGTTGCACTGTCTGCCGCTTTTGCCGAAGCGTTTGCGGTGTCGGCTGCTTGTGCCGCCTCTGTTGCCGCTCTGCTGGCTTTTTCCGCCATACCATTTGCAGCACTGGCGGCTGCGGTGGCACTCTGTGCGGCAGATGTTGCAGCCTGTGCAGCTTCCACGGCAGGGCGTTGCAGTTCCTGTATGTTTGCCTCGGTAAAGTCGTCCCATGTAAACCTATCGCCACGGGTGTAGGCAGCCACGCAGTCGCTTTCTATAACTCCCTCGGTGTCGCCTATGCCGTTCCACAAAAACAGGCGCAGGCGTTCGGGGTAATAAACATTCTGCACGCCGTCTGGAAATATGGCATTATTCAGCTGCAAATGCAGTTCGTGTTTCAGTTCGCCCTCTCCGAGTCCGTGGTCTTTGAATATGACCAGAACAGCGTCGCCGTCGGGCACACAGTTTATATATTCGCCATTCTTCCTACTGGCTGTTACTGTGTGATTACCTACCCAGTAGTGCAGTTCAAAGTCCGTTTCAGGAAGTTTTACGAATGTTCCCGAAGCGTCGCGGAAGCGTTCCCTGACGACAAAGTCGCTTTTATAATTTATGTGCCTTGTTTCCATTATGTAAATCTTATATATCCCGCACTGTCCAGCCGTATGCTATCGCCTGCAAGCCTGATGCGCGGCGGCACTACGGCAATGGTCAGCGTCTTATATACGCTTGTGTTGGCAGTGGCAATGACCTGCACAGTGCCTGCGCCCTCCTTTAATGGTACTATATGCCCGTCGGGGGTAAGCGAAACGATGCTATTATCGCCGATAAACAGCAGAGAGCCAAAGCCGAATGCAGGCAGTGCGCGTGCCTCAATTTTCGGGCGTGCCGTGTTTCCAAGCGTAATACTGTCGGGGCAGTATGATATTTCCAATTTCGTAGGCTGCTGAACATTCTGCGAACTAAGCAGATTAACCAGATTTTCAACCATTGCACGGGTGGCATTACTCTTTTGTGTTTCTGCCGTTGCGGCTTTGGTGGCAGCGTCCACGCCTGCCAGTCGCTTGTCTACGTCTGCCGTTATCTCTGCGACGTTGGTGTCAAGAAACAACGCCAGTGCATTTCGCACACTGCCGCAGCACTCTATAAGGTCTACGAACAGACTGCCCACCATTTCTGCCGTTACGCTTTTCGTTATCACAGCGTCGCGTATGGTTTCAGCCCTTTTTCTAAGCTCTGCGGTTTCTATTGCCGCAACTCTGTTTTCTGTCAAATTCATTATGCAAACACGTCGTTAAATTGATTAGTAAACAACCGTACAAGGGTCTGGCCGCTTTCTGATACGACCGCCTCGCCGTTAGCTATCTGCTTCTGCACCTGTTTTATCTTGTCCACCACAACGCCGTCAGTAGTGGCCACAGCTACGCCCATAGTGCCGTTTGCCGCGCTGCGTATGCTATCGATAGACCATACCACTGAACCGCTGATAAGTTCCGTGCGCCAGTCGCGCCCGAATGGTGGCAGTATGATGTCGCGCAGGCGGCTGCCCGTTGCTTTCAACAGGTCGGCCGTGTCCTGCTGGCTTATATCCGTGGCAGGTACGATGCCACGCAACTGATATGCTTTCTGTATCTTTGCGTCTACGGTGTCCTCAAGCTCCCATTCGAGCACCTGCCCATCGTGCAGCCTGTCGGTTATGCAGATATTGTTACGCTCTGCCAGCGCGAAGATGCCAGTCGCGCCACCGAGCACCTGCACGGCTATGTCTATTAGGCTTTGCCTGTCTTTTACAATTACCTGCATAATGTGCTATTTTATATTTATCACGCCGTCAGCGTCTACCTGTATAGTATGCACGTCTACGCCCACGGCTTTAATCATTTTCTTTGTTTCTGTCGGCCAGAACACGTCCCGCGTGCCACCGATATGCTGGCGTACCTCTGCGCCTATGAGCGGCAATTCCTTGAACTCCCCACGGGCAGCCATTAGCACGCATTCAATGACTTGCCCCTCGCAGTTATCGACGGCAGCCTTTTTGTGCTCCACGAGCAGATCGCCCGTCTTGTTATCTGTCAGTAGTCCTTTCATTGCTTTACCTTTTCATTTTCATAGTCGCCACGCTTTGACAGCTGCAAGGATTTGCCAGCCCACGAGTTTACGCCAGCTTTCAGTGCGCTGCCGCCGTCCTGTGGAACTGGTGTCCAGCCAGTCAGTGCCTTTTTCAAAGCATTTATATCTTTCTCTATAATGTTCAGGCGTGTGGTAACGTCTTCAACCTTGACCAGTCCGCCCAGTTCGCCACCATTCATAACGATGCCGTCGCTGTTCAGCTCTACGCTGATGCTGTCCGCCATATTGATGCGCACACCCTGCTCGTCCAGAACCGCCCGCGCTGTGTCCTCACTGATAACCACCTCGACGCTTTCCACGTCGTCAGTCAGCAGAACTGCGCCCGCCATACCGTCAGACAGGAAGCCTACGACGACAAAGCTGCCTACGCGCGGAAATTGCACCACGCCGAATTTTGCCTGCTGGTTTGCCTGTAAGTTCACGCCCAGAATAGGTGCGTCTTCATTCAGCGGGTCGCAGTCGCAAGTGCGTGCCGTCTTATCCACGGCCGTAACCGTACAGGCGACACTGCCGACGGGTGCTGCACCCTGCTGCACTATTCTTCGTATTATTTCCTGCGTGTTCATTCTGCCACCCTTTGCCCTAATGTTATGTCCTGACGATAGCCGCCAGTGCTGTATTTAATCACGTTCTTTTTTATCTGATAGACACCCATAGGCGTGCCGTCTATCTTGATACCTACCGCGTCGAGCTTATCTGCGAGTTTGTAGCCGAATGTGGTTAGGTTTCCTTTCAAGCCGTCGCGCTTTAAGCGTTTCACTTCCTGCTCCGCCCACGCCTTTAACTCACTTTCTTTTTTATTGTATGTGTGTATGGTGCGGCGTTCGCCGTCAGCGTCGCCGACTTCAACCTTTATTTTCTTATTGTTCGGCATAAGGCTGACCGCCTTAATGCACAGGCGCATACTGTCTGCCTTTTGTTGTTCGAGGCTGTCGTCGCTAATGATATTTATGCCTGTGGCGAAAACCTGCGAAATGGTTGCCGATGTTTCAAACAGAACGCCTGCATATAAAACAGACTTCCCGTCTTCGTACTTGAAAAAAGACCTGATGCCGTTTTGTTGCAACTTGCCCAGCATACTGGCCACCGTGTCGGAAGTTACGCGGTACTGTCCGAGGTGCTGTTCGCCCATTACCTTGATTGTGCACCCGATGTTCTGGTCTTTCAGCAGCTGTTCCAGTGTTGCGTTCTTGTATGCCTTTTTCTGTGCAGGTAGCTGTTTAAGTTTGTACATTTCGTCTTCACAGTCCACGACAATAGGCGTTTTGAAGCCCACTTCCCTGACGTAGCCGACAAAGGCCAGTTCTAAGTTATCGTCGTAGCCCAGCCACACTTTAACACCGTTGCCCCGCTGCAATGGTACGCGGCTTTCGCCGTCCCACTTCAACTTTTTAGGCAGCGTGATTTTGCAGGTATCTGTCAGCTTTTCTGTGTCGCGGGTTATCTCTACTTCCGTAACATAGTCAAGCTGCCATTTTTTCGCGCCTGTAAATTCTATTTTTGCACAAAGTCTGTACATTGTTTAACTGCCTTTTGAATGGTTTTTAAATGCTATTTATAATCGGTACTGTACACGTTATAATCGCCGTCGCTTATCATTGAAATTTCAATAGGCTGGTAATTGCTTTCTGTCCTTTGGCTGGCAGAAAAGCTGCTAATTACTACCTTACTGATGTCGAACAGCTCCAAGAATGCGGAATGCACATAAATAGGCTCGTCCACGTCGAAAAAGTCGTGCAGCTGCGTTATACCCTCCGACGGGTATTTATCGACAATAAGGCCGTTTTCTACTGCCTGAACACCTACCAGCACGTTAATGGAATAGTCGCCGTCGCTGATGTATTCTTTCACGCTGCCAGCCATACCCACAAGGTTTGTTTTTATGATATTCTTGCTTTTGGCTATGGCTGCGATTGCGTCGTTCATTACCAGTTCTTCGCCGCTTTCCTTTCTGAACGTCAGCTCGCACAGGGCGTAACGGTCTGCCCACGCACTTTTGTCCGTGTAAGGGCTTGCGACGTTCTGCGCCTGAAAGGTTGCCCCGTCGCCGTTCCAGTCGGGCGATGCCGCAATTCTGGCAGGGGAGAACCTGTACAGTACGCCTTTCAACTGCTGTGCCGCGCTGGCGGCCACGAATTTGAAACTAACAGGTAACATTTCAGTCCGTTGCTAAATTAGTGTCATTCAACGCCGACAGCAGGGCTTCTGCTACTACGTCTTTAATACGTTCTGCACCCTCTTTCATATTTGCCGTATGTATTTCAATACGTTCTACCAGTCTGTCTACGTTAATGGTTATATTCTTTATCTTGCTTCCGCTTTCACTGCTGCTGTCGCCGCTTTTGTCGTGCTTCTTCGATTTGGTGTTTCCTGCCGTGCCGCCCGTTACGTCGGGAACTTTCGGCTGTTCCACAACAGGAACTACCGCAGAAGCCTGTGCCTTTGCCTCTTTCTTGCTGACGTTCTTTTTTTCGCCCGCCTTGATTTCGGCGTTATACGCTTCGCTGAATGCCTGCCCGACCTTTTTGCCAAAGTCGCTGTAAGTTCCTTTGAGCCTGTCCAGTGCCGCAGATATTCCGCCAGCGTCCAACTTGAAAGCTGCTTTAATCAGGTCGCCGATAGCTCCAAATGTCTGCTTTGCCATTAAACCGATGCCAGTAAACACCGTTTTGAACGCCGCCCATAAGCCTTTGAGTACCGCGCGGAATTTTACAGATGTATTCCAGAAATACACGCCCAGCGCGATAAGCGCAGCTATGGCAGCAGCCACCCAACCGATAATAGGGATATTCATAATCGCTATGCCAACGGCACGGCAAGCTGTTACAGCCGACAGCTTGAACGCAGAGAATGAAGCAGATGCAATACCCGCAAATGTTGCGGAAGCTCCGCCAGTGGTAACGAGTGAAAGCAGGAATGCGCCCAGTGCCTTGATGCCCTGCAATATCCCAACAGTACCAAACCGTAGCACGGCAAGCGTAGCGCGTGTAATGTTCAGCATAAAACCATTTGAAGCAAATTGCCCTGTTATTAGTTCACGGTTCATAAAAGCCATTTGCAGACGCGATGCGAAAACAAAACGCTGAATGCGCGACCACATACTTGCCCACTGCAAACCTTTGACAGATGCCATTACGCTTCCTACGCCCTGAATTAGCGGCATAAGCTGCGAAAGTGGTACAAGTGCAGAGGTTAGTGTACCTACCCAGATAGACAGGTCGCCTGTGGCTTGAAAGATAGATATTTTCATATCTTCAAAATGCTGCTGCACGCGTGCCTGACGTTCTGCGTAGCTGTCCATTACTACGGCTGCCTGTTCCTCTGCGCTTTTCGTGCCTGTTATCTGGTCTTGAAAAGCCTTTATTTGGTCGCTGCCCTGTACCAGTGCGCGGGCGGCGTTGGCATTCTCCATACCAAACAACTTGCTGAATAGTGCAGAGTCTTTCATTATAGGCTTCAGCATATCGAGGCGTTCTTTCAGCGTCAGACTTTTGTCGCCCAGTTTTAGCACGTTAATGCCTGCTGCTTCCAGAGCTTCGCGCGTGTCCTTTGGCAAGAACCGCCCCTGCCCCAATATGGCCAGCGTGTTGCGCAGAGCCACACCGCCCTCGCTGCCTTTCTTACCTGCCTTGTCCAGCACCTGTATGGCGGCGTTTGTTTCTTCAAAGCTGACATTAGCCGACTTTGCCGCCATACCGCACTGTTCGAGGGCTGCCTTAATGGCTGGAAGTTCCGCACTACCTGCCTGCCCAGCTGCCGCCATTACGTTCATCATATCGGCCATTTTACGGCTGGCTTCCAATGGGTCGTCCAATGAAACGCCGTACTGGTTCATAGCTGTGGTAAGAACTTCGGCGGCTGCCACGCCGTCATTGCCCATTAGCTTGCTGGTGGTCTGTATGGAGTTGCCCATAGCTTTGAGAGCTTCGGGGCATTTAGCCAGTTCGGGCGTGAGCTGCGACAAAAGCAGTTTGTAACCCTCCACCGCAACGCCTGCGTCCGTACCGAATGCCTGCGCACTCTCTCTGGCGTAGCCCTCTATTTCTTTCAGACCTTTACCCGTAACGCCAGCTACGGCAGAGAGGTCGTGCATTTGGCTGTCCAGCGTTATGCCTGCCGTTGAAAGTGATTGAATGGTCGAGTCGAATTTTGACATATAAGACGATGCAAGGTCGAACACGGCAAACTTTCCAGCCAATTTCGTAACGGTAGACATAGCTCCGTCGACAGACGCAGAAAATCTGCCTGTCGCACTGGTTATGTTGTTTATTTCAGCGGAATAATTACCGCCTACGTTAAAATTGTACTGAAAATTTTGCATATCCGACTTTTTTTACTTATACTTGCACCGTGTTAAATGCAACAGAATGGAAAGTGTTTTAATTTTTATAGGACAAGTGCTTACCGCATTCATATATATAGGGATGTTGTTATTACCTCTATATATATCATTGCTGCTTATTCGTGCCTTTGTTCACGATTTCTTTTCAAGAAACAAGCGCGCCAGTAAGTCTGCCTGATTTTTCAATCGTATTTCTTCAAGCCATAGAGCCTGCGCATACCACCAAGCGAAGTCTTCGTCGCTGCCTGCCGTTGGGTCAATGTGTAGGTTTGAGCGAATAAGGGCACAGGCTTTGACAAACCCGTCTTTATCCTCTTTCCCCTCCACATCAACCTCAAGCAGGTGCGACGTTATAAGTTTTTTACGCGACCCGTCGCACTGGTAAGCAACACATTAAGCTGCTGCAAGCAGGTAAGGAACAGCACGCTGTCCTGTCTAAGCGGTTCGCTTCCACCGAGCCAGCAGCCGTCGAAAAGCGTTTTACCGCTCTTAACTTCGTCTGTCTTCGACAACTTCGTAACGGCGGCCATAATGTCGATAGACGGGCGGCGGAAATATCCCTTGTGCAGGTCGTCGCCGTCCTCCACTTCGATACAGAAGACCTTACCGTGCTGCTTTTTCCACTGTTCTACGTTTTCAGCGGTAACACCGCCGTTAAACTCCTTGTATGCGTCTTTATCCATATTTATAAACTGTTTAATGGGTTATTAAATGCTGTTTAACTGTTTATTTTGCCCAGTCGATATTTGACAAAAGCAGGTCAAGTTCCACGGTCTTGCCCGTGTCGCCCTCTTTCCAGTTGCGCTTGTTGTTCTTGAACATACAGTTACGCAGCTTGTCGGTTTTCACGATGCCGCTGTCTGGCATATATGTTACATTGATATTGAAAGGTGCAATATCCTGCAAACGCCCGTTCACGCTCTGCGCCTGTATGGCTTCCACTTCCTCTTGATAAAGCGTGATTTTGGCGGTAGGCTTAATGCGCCCCTTACCATAGCCGACAGGGTAGCGACCTGCGCCGTACTTAACTTCGACCTCTTGGTCGTCGCTGTATTCTATCGCTACTATTCCAGTAACGGGCACGCCCGCGATAGTAGTAACGATGTCTGCCCAGTCATACAGTTTCCCGTTAATGAAAGGGACTCCGTTGTTTATTGCTTCCATTGCTATACTGTTTTAACGTAACCGATTTTCACTCTGATTTTACGCGCCACGGCCACAGCCACGTTTTTGATAACGATTTCTACCTCCGAGGTGCTGCCCACGTTCTGCTCAGGGTCGATTTCGGCAGAATAGCCGCTAAGTTCCCCTGCCTTTTCCATTTCCTCTAAGGCGATGTTTGCCGTGCTCTGCAAATGCTCCACGGTGTAGGGCTGCATTTTGCCTGTAACGGGGTCGATATAGACGTTGCCGCCCAGTTCTGGCGTTACATACACGCGAATGCCACGCACGGCCTTATCCATAGTGCGCACGTTCTCAATGGCGGCGTAGTCGCTTGTGGGCAAGTCCATATTATGGCTGTCGTTCCAGTAGCTGCCAGCGATGCCAACGTGGGTAATAAGGAAGCAATAGCGGCCAGTGTCCAGCTTCGCGAGCTCTGCCTTGTCGATGTCGCGCACAAGCACGCCGTCCGATAATGCAGGCTGACTGATGCCTGACGGGAATTTCTTAACCCACGCTATGCACTGATGCACGGCGGCAAGCGACATAGTGGCAAGCATTACGCCCACAGCCGACACGCTGGCACGCGTACTGTTGTCTGTATGGGCAAACAATGCCGCACCTGTTCCGCCACCGTCCTGCGCAATGCAGACGCTTACGCGGCTTTGTCCAGCCGCAAGGTTGGCGGGCAGCTTCTTATAGTCTGCCACTTTTGGCGCATAGACCACCGAAAGGGGGGCGTTTTCTTCGTCCAGACCGTCGGTCACCTTTTGAATGGCTACGATGTTCTGCGGGGTTAGGGCGGTCGTTCCGTCCCAAATACCAATCTGCCTAATTTCGCCCAGTGCATAGTGCTGCATGGTCTTGATTTCGGCAAACGTGTGCGTGTCTGGTTTCGCAAAGATGCCCAGATAAAGGGTAATGCCCTTGTTTACGCGGAAGATTTCAGAAAGCTGGTAATGCAGCACCCTGATAGACCACGCAGCCTTTGCGTCGGCTGTAATGCCCAGCTGCTCTGCCTTGTCAATGGTAGAAACGCCCTGCACGGGGGCTGTCTTAAAAGCCTCTGGCACTTCGGTAGACAACAGATAAGCGATAAGGCCGCTAACATGGTCTTTGCCTGCCACGCTTTTAGGAACGTTGCCGTTCTGTCTGTTAATGGTTAGACCTGTACTCATTTCTTTTTCGTTTAATGTAAATTGTAACTGTGGCCGCTGCACCGAGCATGACGGACAATAGCCCGCATACCAGATAGCTGTCCGTGGCGGGCTTTTGTCGTTTCTTTACCTGTAAGGTACTGGCCGTTTTGCTATGTTCGGCGGCTTTTGTCGCTGTGCTGACCTCTGCCGCCTGCGCCGTCTTCTGACGTTCCCGCGTGCAGTCCGTTGTTCTTACCTGTCTGCGCTGCCTAATGGCTGCTTTGACTGGCGGCAAGCCCGTGGCACTGTCGGCAGGCTGTGTGGTGTCAAAGATAACGGCTTGCATGTCGAAGCTGCTGGCCTGTTGCATTACGCGCTCAAGCTCTGCGTCCATACGGGCATATAGCAGGCTGTCGCGCTGCGTCTGCTGGCTGCTACTTAACGCAGTCGCTGTTGTCTGTTCCAGTGTCGCAGTTTTCGTACTTCTGCAACTGACGAGAAACAGGGCAATTATCAGCATAGCTGCAAGACGGTATTTTCTCAACCGCTTTTCTAAATTTATCCACATCACGGCGTAAACTGTTGATTTCTTTTTTCAGCGGTGTAACGATGCTTTCGACAAGAATGTCGTTTGCCTTGCGCACGTTGTCCAGCTCGCTGTTTTTAACGCCAGCGAGCTTGTTTTGTACCTCTGCACGCAGGCCGTCTATTTCTGCCTTATACTTCGCGGCTTGCAGTCGGCTGCCCACCCACGCGCCAATCGGCGCACTAAGGGCGGCAGCGACAGAAGACACGATAAGCGTCGTTACTTCGCTGTCCATTCATTTTTACTGTTTTATACCAATACTTTGAAGCCACGCCGGAACGTCGAAAGACGGGCACGCCTTTGCCCCGTTCAGCTGTCTGTGGCCAATTATCTTTATGTTAGGGTGCTTTGCGTGGAAGTCGAGGACATAGCGTTCCAGCGCGTCTTTCTGCGCCTGTGTGCGGGTGTCTTCGGGTGTCTTTCCGTCAGCTGCGCAGCCACCAGCATAGACGATATGCCTGCTTACGCTGTTATAGCCTGCTGCGCCGTTGGTTACTTCCCAGTCGTCCACCCATTCGTCCTCGTTGTTCCTTACGAGCCGTTCAATGCGCCCGTCAAGGTGTACAAGGTCGGTATATCCTACCTGCTTCCAGCCTCTGCCGTCAGGCGGGGGCGAAGTATGCCACCGCCTAATATCAGCGGCGGACACCTCACGACCTGCCCGTGTGGCAGTGCAGTGTATCACTAAGTATTTAAGCTGCTTTCCCATTAGGCAGTAGCACTGACGATAGCAGCACGGGTGCAATTCGCTTTAAGCGGCAAGGCAATGCCGTATTTGCGGAAGTTCACGAGGTTGCGATGATACAAAGGGTCGTTCTTTGCTTCGCTATGGTAGAACTTCACAGAGCCGTTGGCTTTCATCATACTGCCGACGTGGAACGCCACGGAAGCCTGCTGCTCTGTATCTGCTGGAGTTTTGCCGAATGCAAGTTTTTTAAGCGTGCTAACAGTGTAGAACGGACAGTTGTTGTATTCGTAAATATCGAAGCCGTACAGGCGTGTGATTTTGCCCTCGGTGTCGTTGATGTTGTAGTGCTCCGCATAGTTCTTGCTGGTTTCGAGCAGGTCATTGCTATGGTCTGGACACAATACGAGCACACGACCCTCCTGCGGCATACCCATTAAGTCGCACTGGCGTTTCAGTTCAATAAGGTCGGCTACAACCATTTTCTTACGGTCGCCGACAGCTTCGCCCGTGGTAACGAAAACAGGGGTTTTCTTTGCCACGTTCGAGTCGGGCGCATAGGCGTGCAATGCCTTTTGGTACGTCGCCTCTTTAAGCGATTCGCGGTGGCGTTCCTGAACGCTCCCCATTTTGTCGTAACTAAGGGCGTGCAGTTCGTCGTCTGTTACTGGCGTTGCCTCTGTGTCGAACTTGTCGAGGCTGACAGGCTTGTCTGCGTCTTCCAGTGTCTGAATGTTCAGCGGGTAGGTGGTGTTATTGATTAACACTTTCGGGTCGCCGCCCAGCTCTGCAAAGTGTATAACGTCATTTTCCACATACTGGTCATACGAGCGCACACGGTCAAACCAGCTTACGGCCGACGGGGGTGTACGGAATGCCTTAATCATTTCGCCCGTCCACACCTCTACCAACACGCCAGAGCGCAAGGCCGACTTTGGGAAAGATGCACCCACGATAAGCGCAACGGCATTCGCCACGATTGCACCGACAAGCGCAGAACTGCCGAAAGCTAAGACACTGACGGCTGCACCTACGACGCTGTTAAAACACAAAGCGCAGAGCAGTCGAAGCAAAGCACTTTTCTTTGTCATTTTCTTGTTTTCCATTATCCTTAAAAAGTTTGTTAGTTATTCTTTGATTACAGGGCACTCAATGCCATACTCCTGCTTATACAGGCGCGCATACTCTTTGGGGTTGTCCTTGCGCAGTTCGAGCAGCTTGTCTTCTGGCACGTCCGACAGCTTCGCATACTCCTGCTTGCCTGTTGGCTGTTGCTTGCCTGCGTTGTCGTTCGACAGGTCCAGCACGTCGGTAGGCTTGCGGGCGGGCTGCATAAGGTTCAATGTTTCCGTAAGGCTCTGGAAGCCTGCCGCCTTGCCCAGATTGATGAAGTGGTCGCGCTTGTCGGCCGTGATACGTCGGTCGGCAATGGCTGCGTCCACGGCTGCCGTCACATTGGCAAGCTGCAAGGTTTCTACCTGTTTCGCCTTTTTGTTCAGGTTTACGATTGCGTCGTGTACCTGTTCCTCGGTTGCCGTTTCGGGAAGTCCGAGAATAAGCAATGTTTCTTTTTTCATTTTTGTTTGTTGAATTATGTTTGAATTTACCGAATTGTCGGTGTTTGATAGCTCCAGCAGGGGCAGCAAGGGCGACGCTTCGCCTGCTGACAGTTCCAGAAGTTTGCCACTGTTCATTAGCTTCAATGCGTCGTCATTGCTGCCGATGTCCACAATGCTGACCTCTAAGAGCTTGCCACGCGTAACGGTGGCACGGCTTTGCCCTTGTATAAGGTGCTGTGGGTCGGTACTGGTTTCCAGTATTTCGACAGACGCGCTGCACATATTCAAAAACCCTTTTTCCCACTTGTTCGCGATTTTCTTTGCAAAGTCGTCTTCAAGGTCGAATACTGGAGTACCAATCAAGCGGTCGCCGTCAATGCGCAGGTTTTCCATGCGACCGATAGGCGCGCTGTTATCGCCGTAACGCCTGTGCATCCATAGAAGCACAGGGTTTTTCTGATATTGTGTCGTGTCCAGCCCGTCGGTCAGCACACGGCTGCCGTAGCTGTTCAGTCCACTGGTATTTATCACTACTTCTTTTGCCATTGTTCTTTGTTGTTTTTTTGTTTGTTTGAAAAGTGGCGGGCTTCACAGCAGGCCACTTGTAAACAATCTATTAACCTAAAAACTAATACTATGAAAAAACATTTGTGTTGCGGCGGCAGGACTCGAACCTGCGACTTCGGGGGAATGAACCCCGCGAGCTGCCAGCTGCTCTACGCCGCGATGTTTCCGACGCAAAATTGCAGTATTTCTTTGCTCCCTGCAAAAACAGTGTAAAAACCTTACACTCTTTTTTCACGGACGGCCGTTTTTGTCCACCTTTGCAGTGTTTTAACATCATAATAACCATATAACAGCAAACTTATGAATGATTAGCAAGAAAGAACTCGAAGACCGACGAGAGTACGCACGCCTGCTGTATATGCAAGGCGACCAGCAGAAGTTAATAGCAGAAAAAGTGGGCGTGTCGCCCCAGACGGTAACAAAATGGGTCAATGCAGGCGGCTGGCAGGAACAGCGCGCAGCAAAGAACATTACACGCCCTGAACTGGTAAACAAGCTCCTGCGAACAATAGACAAGATGATCGACAGCGTAGACGTGTCAGAAAACCCAGACGTGGCAAACGGATTGGGCGACAAGCTGGCGAAGATTGCCGCCACCATTGAGAAACTGGATAAAAAAGCAAGCGTGGTAGACGCTATCGAGGTGTTTATGGCATTTGGTAAATGGCTTCAATTTCAGGCGCAGTTCGACGAAAGCATTACGCCAGAACTGATGAAAAAGATAATGAAGTACCAAGACCAGTACATCAACTATTTAATGCAAAACAAGCTAATGTAAAAAGCTATGCCAAATTACGACAAACTTACGCTGAAAGAAGCCGTCCTGCAATGGAAGGCGCACTGCGAGGCTGTCGAGGAAGCAACAACGACAAACGCGCACGAAACAGAGAAGCAGAAAAAAGAACGTATCAAACACCTGCTATCTGATTACGGCGCGTTTGTCGATTATTATTTCCCACACTACACCAGCAACCCGCAGACAGGAAAGCAGACACCCTGCGCGCCATTCCAGATTAAGGCGGCAAAGCAGATTAAAGCCGACAAGAACCTGAAAGCCGTATATAAGTGGCACAGAGGCGCGGCAAAGTCCACCCACATAGATATTTTTATACCTATGTGGCTGAAAGCGCAGATATATGGCGGTGCAGAGCTTCGCCAGTTTTGGGTTATGGTGCTGGTCGGAAAGAGCGAAGACAACGCGAAAACACTGCTTGCCGACTTGCAGGCGGAGTTACAGTATAACAAACGCTACATAAATGACTTTGGACAGCAGCACAATAATGGAACGTGGGAAGACGGCTCGTTCGTTACTAAGGACGGCACGGCATTCTTTGCCCGCGGCCGTGGACAGTCGCCCCGTGGTCTGCGCTATCGAAGCCACCGACCCGACTACATTGTCATAGACGACCTCGACGACGACGAACTCTGCCAAAGCCCTGCCCGCGTTACCAAACTGACCGATTGGGTAAAGGAGGCACTATTCGGCGCGCTGGACGGCGGACGTGGCCGTTTTATCATGGTGGGTAACTTGATAGCGAAAAACAGCGTGCTGGCCAACGTGTGTGCCATCAAAAGCGTCAAGGTGTCACAGGTCAATATACTGGACGCAAAAGGTAATGTGTCGTGGGCTGCGAAGTGGACACGGCAGGAAGTGCAGGCGATTGAGGACTTCACGGGCTACCGTTCGTTTCAGCGCGAATATATGAATAACCCTATCGTTGACGGGGCTGTGTTCCGCGCCGACTGGATAAGGTGGGCTAAACGCCCAGCGTGGCGCGACTTTACCGAAATAGTGCTGTACATAGACCCGTCGTGGAAGTCAAGCCAAAAGAACGACTACAAGGCGGCGAAGCTGTGGGGCAAGACAAAGAAAACACAGCTGTGGCACTTGCGGGCATTCGTCAGACAAGCCACGGTGGCGGAAATGGTGCGCTGGTGCTATGACCTGTACGAATGGGCAGAAAAGACGGGCATAGCGATAAAATACTATATGGAGGCCAACTTCATGCAGGACGCTTTGCTGGACGACTTCACTACCGAGGGCGTGCTGCGTGGCTATCAGCTGCCTATCGTGGGGGATAAGCGCAAGAAGCCCGACAAGTTCCTGCGCATTGAAAGCATTGCGCCCCTGTGGGAACGTGGTTTTGTCTTCTACGACGACAGCCAGAAAGACGACCCCGATATGCTGGCGGGCATAGACCAAACGCTCGCATTCCAAAAGGGAATGAGAGGACACGACGACGCACCCGACGCAGACGAAAGCGCAATATCAATTTTGCAGAAGCATTCAAAGATAACAAGTTTCACACCGTCGTTCGGCAAGCGGACGACCGCAAAAAACGTAACATGGTAAAGATTAAGAAGTTTATTCAAGTATGCCTGTTTGAATGGCGTAAAAAGCGTGCCATTCGCAAGGCGCAGCGCAGTGCCGATTTGCACCGTCGCAAGTTTTTGGTGTTGGTATGGGGCGGCAAGCCCGTGGTTATATCTATGCAGGGAGTGCGCAAGCTGGTACGTCAGCACCGCTTCGCAAAAGGCTTTACAGCCGAAAAGGCGCGCAAACTGGCTATTTTCGAGGCGTGCCCAAAAGCACGGTAAGCAATGTTTTTGGATATAGAAGATTACAAGGCTGTATGCGATATGTACGAGATAGACGCGCTGCAAGCTGACGCAGATATGCGGGAACGTGCAGAACGTGCAGCCATTGAGGAAATAAGCAGCTACACACGCCACCGCTACGATATGAGCCGTGCGTTCCGAGCAAAGGGCGAAGACCGCAACCCTATGCTGGTGCAGTGCTGCGTAAATATATGCCTGTGGCTAATGGTACACCGCCTGCCCGACAACATGGGGCACGAACGGCGCGAATGCCTGTACAACGACAGCATTAAGTGGCTGAAAGACATACAGGCAAGCAAGGCAAGCCCAGACCTGCCGACCTACGTTTCCGAAGACGGAAAGGAAACAGACACGAACAACCCCGTCAGATATGGAAGCCAGCCACCTACACGCCCGACGTGGTAAACGATTAAACAGTATTAAACACCCGATTAAACAGCATTCAAATGGATATTTTACAGAGAATAAAAAGTGCGTACAGCACACTGTCTGGCAACAGGGTATATACGCAGACAGATATGCAGCGCGTCGTCAGCCTGATGCGAAGCGAGAAAGGGCGCAGGCTGACCGCAGAGCTGATGCGACAGACCGACACGCTTACAAAAAAGGACGTGGGTATGTGGCGCACGGCGTGGCAGCTGGCCATTAACGTGGACAACCCACAGCGCACACGCCTTTACGACATTTACACCGACAACTTAATCGACCTGCATTTGCAGGGCGCAATTAACCAGCGCAAGGGTATGACAAAGCGTTGCGAGTTCAGACTGGTAAAGGCCGACGGAAAGGAAGACGAAAAGGCTACCGACATACTGCGGCAGGAATGGTTCAGCGACTATTGCGACTATGTGTTAGATGCACGATTTTGGGGGCATAGCCTTATACAGTTCGGCGATACCATTAAGACTGCCGAGGGCTTGAAGTTCAGCGGCGTGGAACTTGTACCGCGTAAGCACGTCTGCCCTGAGCACGGCGTACTGCTGCGCACCGTGGGCGACGACTGGCGCAATGGCATAGACTACCGAGAGGGCGAGTTTTCCCAGTGGGTAATTGAGGCGGGCAAGAAAGACGACCTCGGCCTGCTGCTGTCGTGCAGCCCGCAGTGTATCAGCAAGCGCAATATGTTAGGCTTTTGGGATATGTTCGGCGAGATTTTCGGCGCGCCTATGCGTATAGCCAAAGCCACCACCACCGACGACGGCGAACGCCGAAAGATTGAAGACGCACTCGAAAATATGGGCAATGCCTTTTGGGGGTTGTTCCCTGACGGCACCGAAATTGAGATTAAGGAAAGCAGCAGGGGCGATGCTTACAACGTCTTCGACAAGCGCATAGACCGCTGTAACTCCGAAATGTCCAAGGGCATTCTTAACCAGACTATGACCATAGACAGCGGCAGCAGCCTTTCACAGTCTGAAACACACCTCGAAGTATTCGAGAACGTGGTCGAGGACGACAAGACTATGCTTGCCTACAACATTAACGGCAAGCTGCTGCCATTTATGCAAACGCACGGCTTCAAGGTGGACGGCCTGCGCTTCGAGTGGAACGACGCAGCTACGTTTTCGCCCAGCGAGCAGCGCGAAATGGAACGCGTGCTGCTGGAATACTACGAGATAGACCCGCAGTATTTCGTGGACAAATACAATGTCAATATAACGGGCGTGCGCAAGGCGAAGACGCAGCCAGACGCACTCGACGCTTTTTTCCAGTAAGCCCCGCGCAAACAGCAGAACTGCGCAACGCCTACGGGGCTTTTAACTCTGCGCTGCTGTCGCTGTACTCCGAGCCGCTGAACCTTGCGGCAGATGAAGACCGACAGCCTGAATATGACAGCGCCATATTTGCCACCGCTGCCGATATGGTCTACGAGGCGGGCGGCTTCGATGCCAGTCAGCTGAAAGACCCGCGCGCCCGTGCCGTGGTCGATGAAACGATGCGCACGCTGTCCACAGCTATAAACGAGGCAGTGCCGCACGACGTGCCGCAGACGCTACGCATTGCGCTGGAAGAAAACGCATTTATCTTTTCGGGCTTTAAGACGTTCCACAGTCTGCGGGAGGTCGGTCTGTCTATGCTGGACAAGAATGGCGACGTTAAGCCGTTAGAAGCGTTCCAGAAAGACGTACAGGCCATTAACGCGAAGTATAACACCAACTACCTGCGTGCAGAATACCAGCACGCCCTCGGCAGTTCGCTTATGGCCGTGAAATGGCAGCAGCTGGCACAGAACACTGACCGCTATTTTTTGCAGTACCGAACGGCAGAGGACGAAAAGGTAAGGGAAAGCCACGCGCTGCTGAATGGCATTACCCTGCCAGCCGACGACCCGTTTTGGGATAAATACTACCCGCCTAACGGTTGGGGCTGCCGATGTCAGGCTGTACAGGTGCGACGCTCAAAATACCCGCGGAGCGACGCAGCGCAGGCAATGAAGCAGGGCGACGCGGCCACCGAGGAAGCAAAGCAGAAAATGTTTCGCTTCAACACGGGTAAGACGATGCGCCTGTTCTCAAAGCAGCACCCGTATTTCAAAGCACCGCAAAAGGCAAAAGAAGCAGTCGAGGAATTGACAAAGGAACAAAGGCTCGAACAGCTACGCAAGCAGCTGCCCGACAACTTGACAGATGCCGAGAAAGACGCAAAGGCTGCCAATAACTACGAGATTGAACAGGCTTTGAAAATAAAATGCGGTAAACCTATGACAGTGGAAGAAGCAGACAAGCAAAGTGCCAACCCAAAACATGTGCTTAAATTCCTGCCAGACGAAAAGGGTACATATATAGATAAAGCAGGTAACAGGTTCAAATTAAACCCTGACTACAACAGGAAACGCGACGAGCCGTTCTCTATCAACTGCCAAACCTGTGCGCCTGCCTATGCACTGCGTCTAATGGGCTTTGACGTTACGGCAAAGGGTAATACGTCGGGGTCATTGTCCGAATACCTTTCAAAGCAGCGTTCTTTTGAAGCGTGGACAAATACAGACGGGTCGCCTGCCGTACCTACATTATACTGCGACTGGCTGAATAAAAAAGGCTATAAGCAGATGACTGAAAAAAGGTACAGGGAGTTTTTCGACGAATGCTGTAAGGACGAGGGTGTGTATGTCCTTACGATAGGCTGGAAAGGCGGGGGCGGGCACGCCACTGTTTTACAGCGTTTCAACGATGGCACACTTGCTTACATTGAACCGCAGGAATATGACGAGGACAAAGGGGCAAAAAGGAATATAGCTGGAGTTTGCCAAAAAGGAGAAACAAGACCATATTACAAGCGTGGTGTCTTACGCGTAGACAACAAACTGTTTAATATGAAATTTGCTTCAATCTTTAATAAATAGGGCGAATAGTTCAAAGGCTTCCTCGTGTGTGGTTATAACGACACTACCGTTTTTGTAGCCGTAAACTTCGGGAAAGCCGATTTCCATAGGTTCTGGATAAAGGAAGTGGTAATAATCCACACCAGCCCTATTACCCAAATAGGTAATATGATTGCCGTATCGCTCTACTTCGTAGGCAAAGGCTTCTGTTATGGCTGTGGGTATCTTCTTCATATTTGCAAATATACATCGATTTTACAACAAATCAAACATTTAACACAAAAAAAGTTCATAAATGGCTGATATTTTAGATGCTGCCCGACTTGAAAGACAGATTTTAGAGGATATGCGCGTTGAGCTGACAGATGAATTTGATAAGAACTTTCAGCGAAAAGCGTTTTTTACCGACAAGTGGAAAGCCCGAAAAGACAAGAACGCGCGGGGCTCTCTGCTGGTCGTGTCTGGTGCGATGCGCCGAAGCATACGCAGCGACGTGAAAGACCACGGGGTCAGCTTCACGTCGTCGCTGCCATACACCACCATACACAACGAGGGCGGAAAGGGCAGTAAGCCTGTACGACAGCACTACCGTACCGGCAAGAACGGGAAACGCTACGAGGTCAAGGCGCACAACCGTAAATTCAATATGCCCAAACGCCAGTTTATCGGCGACGGCAAGAAAACGCAGGCTATCATTAAAGACGTGATAGAAGACAACCTGCAAGCGTTCAACCTTTCACTCACTAAATTTTTGAAGCAATGAGAAAGCAAATTTATCTGAAAGTGTGCCAGCAGCTTGAACAAGTGCCAGAACTTCGCCTTGTAGGCTTCTGGAACGAACAGCTGGCTATGGTTCAGCAGACGCGCCCATTCGTCCTGCCTGCCGTGTTTATCGAGTTTGAACCCTACGAGATACGCCAGCTGTCTATGCACGCACAGGAGGCAGACATTACACTGCGCCTGCATATCCTTACAAGGGCTATGGATTTCGTAGACAACCGCGACAAGCGTATGGAGATTGCCCTGCAACACTTCGACCTGATAGACAACGTAAACAAGGCTATGGCGACGCTGCGAGGCGACGGCTTCTCCACGTTTTTGCACACCCAGTCCGCCACCAACCACAACCACGCCGAAATAATCGAAAGCATAGAGTGCTGGCAGTGCCGTGCCACCGATGCCACGGCGATGCGGCAGGCGCAAAAGGCTGTGGGTGCAGGGCTGCATATCGCAGAAAAACAATAAAAACAAAAACCCTGTGCAGGTCATTTCACTGCACGGGGCTTTTCATTGGTTATCGAAGTAGTCGAACAAGGTTAGCTGCAACGCGTCTACTTTCGGCGGTGTGGTCGGTATGTTCAGGTAATTAAGATAAGTCCTGTAACACATAGGATAAATCGGGTTAATGAACCTTTTCCATATCGCCTTATAACACCGCCTGTTATTGCCAGCTTCGTAGTACCTTTCTGTTATGGAGCGCAGCATTTTCGTGCGCTCTATCGTACTTTTATGGTGTTTCATAGCCTGTTTGTCCGCTTATTTAGTACCTTTGTAAACGGCTAAGTTTACGTGTGGTTTGCGGTTCCGCAGGCTGCACGCTTTTTTTGGGGTTAGTCGTCAGCTTCCGTTACCGACAGTGGCACGATGTGCCAGCCTTTGTCGTCCTTGAACTCTGCACGAATGAAAGTCTTTGTCGTCGAGGGCTGGTAGCTTTCTTCAATGATGCGCACACCCTCTATAAAGGTGTCGTCCTGCGTTTCCTCCGCCATTTTGCGAAGTTGCAGCACACGGCTGGCTTTCAGCGTGCCCTTCTGGTCGCGGCTCAACAAGCGCAGCACGGTATTAACCAGCATTTTGCTTTTGTCGTCAGTGGCAAGGCTTTCGATGTACTGCTTTACCATTGTGATGCCGTCCTCCACCGTATCGCGCCAGTCGTCTACGGCATTCACGCCCAGCGTCAGGCGCATACTGCCGTCGCTGTGGGTAAAGGTGTGTGTGCGCTGTGTGTCGGTCGTAAGCTGCATTACTTCCGATTTCATGCGCAGCACCTCTTTGAAGTTCTCAAACACTTTTGCCTTTACCGCCTTAATCTGGTCGGAAAGGGCGCGAAGTTCGGGCAATGCCGTGGCGATTTCGTCGTCCACCAGTTCTGCATACACTTCGCGGTTTGCTTTTCTCTGCCGTGAGATGCGTTCCTTTTCCTGCTGCTTCTGGAAAGCGGCAAACGCTTCGGCTTCCGCTGTGGTCATTTCTACCACCTTTTTTTCATTATCCATTTTATTACTTGTTTAATGGTGTTCAAACACCTGTTAATCGTCTTTTTCCAGTTCGTCCATACCGTGATTGCGCCAGCCCAGCTCCGCGCTTTCGGCCTCACTCTCCGCCCATTCTGAAAGCTCTTTCATAAAGTAATAGTAGGCGGTATTGTTCAGGTGCGCAAATTCTTCTTTGATGCGACCACCCAGTCGGTCTATTGCTTTACTCATACTGCGATATTTTATAAAAAACATAGTTTCTGCGGGCAGCGGTTAAGGCCATTAAGATGTCCGCCTTTGTGTCGGCTTCCGTCAGCATTGGCACACCGTTCAGGCAGATGTAGACCTCGCCGTCAAATTCGCGTACCTGTACGGCGCGGCGGCTTTCTCTGACAGCCTGCCTGCGTACTCTGTTATGCTGTCTTTCTTTCCAGTTCGCGCGATATTTGCACCACTTGCGGCAGATTGCCTGCCAAAAATCTTGTAACTTTTTCATTTCCTTTATATTTATTGTTTGTTGTTCTTATGCTTGTGCCACGTTGTCGCCGCCTGCATACCTTGCCAGCGTTTCGCTTAACATTGCCTGCTTTACGGCTTCCGCCTGTCGTGCGTCGGTCTGCTTGTTGTTAAACAGCCCGATAAGGTTGCGCAGGCGTTCGCGGGGTATCTTGTTAAAGTCGCTGTAACCCGTACACCTGCACGCTATGCCTTTTATAACGCTGGCGTTCGATGTCCTGCCAGTGGAACGCAGCCAGCTGCCTATCGCCGCCATTACACGCTTGCGTAGCTTGTCGGTGTCGTCGCCTTGCTTCTTGTTCAGCTGTGCCGACAGCTTGCCGCAGATGTCTATAAGGTCGTGCGTGTCGATGTCGCGGCTGCTTTCCACGCCGTAGCTGGCGGCGATGGTCTTCCTTTCGTCGTCCGAAATGCCCAGCAGGGTGCAAAGGGTGTGGTACTTCTTCACAAGCCCCCTGTGTATTTCGTCCATTGTCTTGTTTTCCTTTGTCATAGCTCTATTTATTTCGTTAGGTTTGTCCAGTATTCGCGTGCGCCCTGCTCCCAGATGATGAAGTCCGCGCCGCCCTCCTGTTTTTCGGGTACTTCGTAGCGGGTCGTTACAAATGCCTTGTACCCCTCAACTCTTATTTTGATGTCCGCGTCGTACCTGATGTTTTGCGCCGTGCTGCCTTTCGGTTCGCCCTTGCGTTCCTGACTGATGTAAACAAACAGCTTGTCGGGGAACTGACCCCGCAGCCGCAAATGGTCTTCTATCGTGTAGCGTCGCCAGTATTGCACGCTGTCTATTACGATGATGTCGGGGCTTTGCTTGCGTTTCAAGCGCGCTGCCACCTCCTTTGCGCCCTCCTTGTCCAGCAGTATGATGCGAGTGCCAGCTTCGACCATTCCGACGCGCTTCCACGCCTTTTGCAGCGATAGTGATAAGCCTTGCTCGATGCTGTCGTAGGCCACGCGCCCGAACTTCGTAAGGTACTTGCACAATTCAAGTACGAAAGTCGTTTTACCGCTACCGCTACCGCCGTAGACAAGCCACGTGCCGCGAAGTTCGGGGCGGCCGAAGCTGTGCAGCCACCTGCCCTCGAATTCGGCGACCTCAAACTTCGCCTGCAATACGTTTTTATTACTTATCGCCCGTGCCATAGTTACAATCGTTTTATATCCACCTTAACGCGGCTGTTCAGATGCTGAACGCACCAGCTTAAAAAGTACAGCCCATCGGGGTTTTCGTTAGGGGTTATGTCGGCCACCACACACAGCAGCCCTTTTGTCTTTGCACGGCGCACCGTCAGCGTGCAGGGTGCGTCGCGGTGCAGCCATTCGTTCATAATGAAGCGGCAGTCCGCCGCTTTCATTCCCAGTGTGATGCGCTGCGCCACGTCGTAACTTACGCCGTTCATGCCCTGCCTCCTTTCGTCAGCTTCCAGACGGCACGCTTCACACGGCGCAGGTCGTTTTCACTGTCCCTTATCACGGCGGCGATGTCTGCCTTGTCATTCACACCGTTTGCCACGCACACGGCGGCGATGTCTTCGTCGTTCACTACTTCCAGCTGTACGAACTTCCTGCCTATGCGGCTGTATATTTCCTGATAGCCTTTGCGGTTGAAGCGCACGCCCCGTTCTATTCGCTTTTTCAGGAAGTCGGTAGCGCAGAGCGCAAGCCCGCAGTGTCCCTCTAATTGGTTATACAGCGATATAAAGAAGTACAGCACTTGGTCGCCCAGCTTGTCGGCTTCGTCCAGAATGATAAGCGGTGTTTCAACGCTTTGCAGTTCCTCTACGATTGTGTCCATTTGGTCGGACACGCTGCCTGCCATGTCCTTGCCCAGCGCACGCAGCAGCTTTTGTATGAATGTCTTTCTGTTCCAATACTCCGAGCAGCACAGATGATAGGTGCGGGGGTGGTCGGCGGTGTACCGCTTTATGGCTTCCGTCTTTCCGCAGCCTGCGAAGCCCGTTACAGCCATTGCGAGGCTTTCGGCTTTCGCGTTGTCCAGTATAAAGGTCATTTTCTCATAACCGCGGGTCGCCACCACCTGCCACGCCGCACCGTCGTGTCCTGTCTGTGCGGCGATGCTGCGCCACATATCGTCGCTAAGGGTTTCCCAGTCGTTGTTAAGCACCTTGCTAAGTGTGGCAGAGCTTATGCCCATACTCTTTGCGGCCTTGTTCTGGCTGCCTTTCTGTGCGCAGAAACTTTTAAGGCGTTCTGCTATCAATGCCTTTTCTTCTTGCTTCATAATTGCCGTTTATTTTAGAAAATTGAATAATCGTCTGTTTCCACCGTGGCTGCCTGTGCAGCTGGTCGGGTGGCTTCGCTGATGCCGAGGCGTTTTTGTTCGCGCGGTAACTTGTGCTGTCCTCTGCTGTCTACAAGGCAGAACCGTGTAAGCACGTTGCCCAGCTGTGGGTTGTCCTGTATCAGTTGCTCCACGCGCTTGCTGCTGTCTGCCAGCTGGTCGGTAACATACTGCTCCAGTCGGTCGTTATAGTCGAACACCTTTTGCAGCTGCTCTGCGTCGCCCTCTCTGCGGTCGGCAAGTGCCATAGGCTGCACATACTTTTCTTGAAGCATATAGCGCAGCGTGCCGCTTTCGTTCACTGCCAGCACTTCGCCCATGTCGTCGGGGTCGAACAGCACCGTCCACTTTTCGCCTGCGTGTTCCCTGAAACTGATGTCGAACGTATCATATTCGTGTTTTACGCCTAACAGGGTCGGGCGAAGACCACCGCCACATATCGCATTCGTGTTGCCAGTGGTGCTGCCGTAGTAGAGCAGGTAGTTTTCTTTCGACAGGGGCAGCGTGCGTTCAGCGGGCAGCTTCTCTATGTAGCCCATAAATTCTGCGTGCTTACGCTGGCGTTCCGTGGCTATCATTGCGCCTATTTGCTCTTTTACGCCCTCAAAGTCGGGGAAGCTGTGGCGTACCAAGTTCAGCGCTTCGCTGTTTGGCTGTTTCTTTGGGTCGGTAGTGATGCCGAACCCCGACCAGTTGTTGCACCGCTGGCAATACTCCCTGTTCAGGTAGTTAAAGTATGCCTCCACGGGCTTTGCCTTTGCGTTCTTTACGCGGGCAGGGGTCAGTTTGTCGCCCATTATCTTGTACAGCGGTGTCATTGCCTTGATGGCGTAGTGGTCGCATTGCAGCTGGTTGGAGCGAAGCATTTGCCCTGTCAGTTCCTTGCTGTGCTGTGCGGCATTACGCAGGGCGGCGGCTATCAGTTCGGGCGTTTCGTGCGTGCCTATGGCGTAGCCTATCGGGTAGTTGCAGCAGGGGTCGAGTACCACTTCCACGGCAAGCCTGTTGCTGTATGTCGTAATGTGTCTGCCCTGTGCGTCCGTCTTCACGGTCTGGTATAGCAGTTCCACGTCCCAGCCGTCCAAGCTCCACATAAGGAAAGCGGCCGACGGGCGGCTGCGCTTTACCTGCATAGCCCGTTCGTTGCGGAAGTTCGTAGCGCCGCGCCTGCCTGCCGCAGTTACGAGGTCGCGCTTCTTCAGCCATTCCCCAGCGGTGCGGGGGGTAATGGGTTTCCAGCCCATTTGCTTTGCCACCTTGTTGTAGTAGTCTGCCACTTTTACGCTGTCGAGGTTGTTCTTGTTGGCCATGATGTAAATCATTACGGCCTCCTTTTCCTCTGTGTCTATCTTGGCGGCGTGCTTCTGCTGCCACATTCCAGAGATAAAGCAGCTGTAACCCTCTTTCTGGTACTCTTTCCACTTTACCTGCAACCTGCGGGCGTTCTGTGGCAGGCTGTTGGGCCACCTGTCCCCGATGCGGGGCAGTGCCGCTGCCGCCTTGCTCCAAAATTCGCCCAGCTTTATCTTCGGCTTGCTCTGCCTTATGCGGTGCGAGTTCGCCCGCTCTATGCACAGACAAAAGGCGCGCATTACCGCCGCGTTGTTCGCATATTCCTGCTGCTTGTCTGTGGGCAGGTGGCGGCCGTCGTCCAGAACGTAGTCGCTGTAAAAGGCTATGGCCTTGCCGTCTTCCTCTATCGCTTCCACAAAGGGCTTGCTTTCCGCCTGTTCCTGTTCGTCGGGATAGCGTTTGTAAACCTCCGTGCGGTATTTCACGGGCAGGCTGTCCACGGCAAAAAGCGCAGGCGTACCGTTGCAGCCACGGCGCACGCATTCCACATTTTTGCGGCGTGCCATTGATTTTAGGCACTCAACCGACATAATGCCCATCGTCAGCTCCGTGTAGCTTATACATAGTCTATTGCCGTAATACTCCATATTTTTTATTATCTTTGTAACCGTGTTATAAATTTCATTTTTATGGATATAAAAGATTTGTGCGAATACGGCGAAACGTCGCTCGCCGTTAATGTTCCAAAGGCAAACAAACTGAAAAGCACTTTGGTTTGCCCAGTTCACAAACGTAAGGTACTATTCAAGCACGACTACACGCAGGCGGGAACGAATGCCTATATAACGCGCTACTGCTGCAAAGAACACGCGCAGAGAGTGGCGCAGGCGTTTACAGATGCCGAGCTGTTCGACAACGTATATGTCGAAACAGAAGAGCATACCGCGCCCCCATTCGTCCGTCCCTGTGGTGATTAGGAAGCCGCCGTCGGTCAGGTGGTTGCACATTGTTCGTCTGAATGTGTCCCTGTCTGCTTCGGTAAATGCGCCGCTGGTTTTATACGCTACGCCGATAAGGCGTTTATATAGTTTTTCAGTCCTTATATGAGAGTTCCCATATATCTTTCCATTCTTACTTTTCATATTTCCTACGCACGTGAATTTTTATTGTTATCTGTCTGCTCAAGTAGAGGGCAAACGTAACGCTCGCAAGTATTTAGAAGAGTTTCTGTCTGATATAACAGGCAGTCTACAAGTCGTGTGTCATACTTTCTGTGTGGCATGGGCTTATTCGTCTTTAGCACCTGAACCAAACTACCTACTGCCCTCATATCCCGACGGAGAGACGATGCTATTGCCTTTCTCCTTTCAGTATTCTTTTCTTGAACAGGCTTACCTGCGCATAGACTTGTTGCAATCGTTATTTCGCAATTTAGCTTATAAGCGAGGGATTGACGTTGTTTTTGAATACCACCTCGACGATTAAATTTTCTCTTTTCCATAGTTTGTTAGCTTAATTGGTTGGCAAACGTTTGTAACTCTGTCAGCTGCGTAATCGTGCAGCCCTCAATGGTGCGGCGCACTGTTCCGTTCTTGTCGAACACCTGCGCCGTGCCTGTCTTTGTGTCGGCCTCTATCATTGCGCCGTTGCCAAAATACTGACGCATACAGCCCTCGTGGTCGTGTATGGTTTCCTCCGCTGGCGAAAGGCAAAGCAGTATGCCGCCCTTTGCCATTGCCAGTTTTCTGATGCTACGGCTCATGTCCGTGTCGTTCCAGAATGTCAATGCACGCCAAAGTGCCATATTGCTGCACTTAAACGCAGCCTTGATTTCCTTGCGCGCCTGTCTGGTTACTTCAATTTGTCTTCTTACTGTTTCCATAATTCGCTGTTTTATTTGGTTTAACTTCCGCTTTCTGCGCAATTTTTAGTATATTTGTGCGCTGTGTTATACTAAACACGGTGCAAATATAGGGATAATTTTCAACCCGCACAAGAAATACGGTGATAAATTTCAACTCATGCAAAATATATTATCAAGAATACAGGCGTTTGTTGCACAAGAAAGTATAACTATCGGTGCGTTAGAAAGGAAGATAGGTGCAAGTAAAGGCGTTTTATCACGCGCTATAAAGAATGATACGGACATACAAGCAAAATGGCTTAGCATTATAGTTGAAAATTATCCCCTATTGTCAGGCACATGGCTTTTAACAGGCAAAGGAAGCATGTATAAAGAGGATAGTTTGATACCGACAAATAGCAGTGATGGTATTCCGTTGATACCGACGGAAGCAATGGCAGGCTTGTTTGCAGGCAGCCAAACAGTAATGCTGTCCGAATGCGAGCGATTTATTGTGCCATCTTTCCGTAATGCCGACTTTCTCATTACTGTGCGGGGCGACTCTATGCAGCCGCATTATTTTTCGGGCGATTTGGTGGCGTGCAAGATGTTGTCGCTTACTGATATTTTCTTTCAGTGGGGTAAGGTCTACGTTAT
>NZ_KQ960605.1:0-8043 GCF_001553265.1 Prevotella sp. DNF00663
TAAATGAAGGTTTTGCAGAGGTCTCATAATATATAATATGATGACAAGTTCGATTATCAAATTAGACAGACCTTACCCTATTGTTACAGAATATGGTTATCACGAGAGTTTCCGACCGCAGATACATAGTTATGCCCTCGTATCGCTGCGATACCGTTTGAGCCTTACCAAAAGTAAAACAGATAAAAATTCTCACAAACAGCAAAATCCTAATAAATAAGGATTGCAAAAACAAAAATAAAATCATAAAAAATAGGTATTGTGAAATCCAAACAAGACGCCTACCTTTGCAACTCAAAACAATTAATTTATTATCGAAAATGAAAATAGTAAAGAATTTAACATTACCAGTGTTGGTATTCCTTGTGATGGGACTTGCCTCATGTAGCAGTGACGACGATGTAGTTAAGTACAGCGCGAACGCCCTAAAGAACACGGAGTTGATGAACATACTGAAGCAGAAAGGCTATCAGTTTGACAAAGACGGCAAGTTGGAACTCAACGACTTGGCGGAGAAAACCACCGCATTGGATTTAAGCGGAACCAAACTCAAAGATCTCAGCGGACTTGACATTCTGCCCAACCTGAAAGACGTAAAACTCTCCAATAACGGGTATGGACCTGTTTTCGACTTCGCCCAGCTGCCAGCACAAATTACTGGTGTAGATTTGACAGGCAACGACATTTATGACTTTGAAGGACTGGTGAATGTAAAAACGGAAGAGAATGGTGATGAAACCGTAACACAGCTGCACAAAATCACGAAATTGTACTTGCCACAGACGGCAAAGTTTAATATCAAAGACCTTGTGCGTTTCTATCGAGAGAAGAAGGCTGAGATTGAGTCTGGCAGTATAGACGTGAAGATGGAAACAGCAAAAGGCGACTTGCAGAAATACAATACCATTCGCGAGATACCTGATGAGAATATAAGGGCTAATTTCAAAAAATACTTTTCCAGCATCTTTGATGAAGACGGTATTCATATTGACATCAGCAAGCGGTTAAGCAATAAAGATAGGTCGAATAAGTGTGTATTTAATAAGTGGAATGGAGTTGCCACTGCTGAAACACTGGAAGGGGTACAATATATTGTGAACAATCCTTATTGGGATGGCAAACTTCTTACTGTAAACCTGACAAACAAAGCGAAACTCCCGTATCTGAGACCCTGTAGCGGTCTCAGGACCTTGTCATTGACAGACGTGGATGCCTCTGAAGGCATCAATTTTGAGGATGCTACAAACATGACAGGTTTCCAATGGGTAAAGGTTAGCGGTATTAGCGAAATAGATTTAAGTCATAGTACCCTGTTTGGTCAGAGAGCGATTGAGCTGGAACAGAATGGTCCCGATGGTTCCTCACTTGTTTTTGTAGACTGCCCAGATTTGAAAAAGATAGCTTTACCAGAAAAAAGCGGGTTGCGATCTTATATAATAACATTTTCGAATATGAAGAGTCTAGAGCAGGTAGATTTGTCCAAATTTAAGATGATATCTGATTTGGAACTTGGCGGTTTATCTGCGAATTGTCGTGTTACCTATCCAGAATTGACGGAATTTCATACCTACGAGAAAAAAACCTCTTTTGCGTGTACGCAAGACGTGTTTGACAGACAGGAAACAAAAGACTTTATCAAGAAGTATCTCAAGGTCTTGTCCAGTGGTGGGTTATTCATAGATGGAGTTCAATGGTCATCACTAAATTAACAAGACATAAAAAAGATGAAACATTTCATAACAGTAAAGTGTATCCTTTGCCTCTTGGCAGTGTTCTCATTGGGTTTATCTTCCTGTAACAGTGATGACAATTTGGAACAAAAAGCCCCCGCTCTGGAATACCTAAAAGAGGCAAAAGATATTTTGTCAGGAGATATTGTCCTTTCCACAAAAGCGACAATGAACACGGTCGATAAGACCCTCCTGCCCCAAGGATGTCCTACTAAATTTAATTTCAGTTGGGAGAAGGACAGTCTTCGTCTGAGGCTCGATGGCTTTACCGTAGGCAAGATGCCATTGATTGTGTATTTCTCATGCAAATGTAAGTTTATGCAACTCAACTCTTGGGAAAAAGACACATATAAAGGGGATGGCTGGATAAAGTTTAAGGGTAAGGACGGTAGCGTTACGGGAAATCCTAAAGATGATTCTGGAGTACAGCAAGGAAGTGGCGCAGGTGTAGAAGGCTATCTGAATGTGAAAACTCATGAAATAGAATTCATTGTAGACTATAACATGATGAACGTGCGTTCCGAGTGTTTCTTGCAGACTATCGACAAGAACCGTATCAACAATTACGAAGCCGAGTTTGCCCAATACGAGAAGGAATTGGCAGCCTATAAGAAGTAACACGGATTGTAATACGTTACAAATATGGCAATAAAGGAAGTGAGGGGCTGTGAGTGCTTTCACTTCCTTTTTCAAAAATAAAAAGAAACGATGCAGAAGAAAGGATTCTTATTCTTACTCCTTTGCCTGCTTTTGGCGATAAGCGCACAGGCACAGCGCAGGGTAAGGATAACCATACTTGAAAAAGATACGCAGCAACCTTTGGTAGGGGCTACTGTGCAATATGCCACGAGCAAAGAGATGTTGGATGTTAAGAATACCATTACCGACATTGATGGCAAGGTGATATTAAGTATAGAAAAGGGAAAGGAACTATACTATAATGTCCATGCAACGGGCTTCGTCCCCGTAAAAGGAAGTGTGCCGTCACAGGAAAACAACATAAAGATTGTTATGCGCGAAGACGTGCTGCACCTGAACGATGTCGTTGTAACAGGTTCACGAACAGAGCGCCCCGTGAAACTGTCGCCCGTCACCACACAGGTATTGGGCGGAAAGGCACTCGTTGATGCAGGGTACAGCGACCTACAACATGCCCTGCAACAAGAGACACCAGGACTCAACATTCAGAAAGTGGGTTTCGGCAACGAAATCTCAATGCAGGGACTGGATGCGCGCCACGTTCTCTTTCTGCAAGACGGTGAACGAATGACGGGCGATATGGCAGGCAACCTCGACTACGAACGCTTTAACCTGCACGCCATCGACCGTGTGGAGATTGTAAAGGGTGCCAGCAGTACTCTGTATGGTAGTCGTGCTTCGGGTGCGGTCATCAATCTTATTTCTAAAAAAGCGACCAAACCATTGGATATTCAGGCAGGTATGCGCTGGGCACAGATGAACGAGCGCAACTACAAGACACCGTCTCCAAAAGATTTTCTATATATGTTTGAGAAGAACAGCGACCGTCCTAACTTGCAGGCGTGGCTCTCTGCTGGAGTGAAGCACAAGGCTTTCACCTCACAAACCGACGTATGGTATAGCGAGAGCGATGCCTTTTATATGTATCAGGCGGAGAACGACAGCAAGACTTACACAAAGGAGGCAAACCCCTTTCTGCCTCATGACATCACGCTCACCAGTGTGGCGGCACGTTCGCCAATGGGCATTGAGGGAACGGAGCATATCTCAGCAGCGCAGAAGTTCTATTACGAGCCCAACAGAAACCTGTCGGTACAGGTGTATGGTTCGATGTTCTTCATGAACTCATACGACTTGATACAAGACATGACCTTCTCGCAGAGTCGCGACTTCATGGCAGGCGTTAAGGCGAAATACAATGTAAAAGACTGGTTTAGCGTAAACCTGAGCATTCACAATGATTTCTACGACCGCTTCAAACGGCACGAGCGTATCGATGAACGCAAAAAGGTTTATAAGAGCAAGATATTCGAGCCACGCCTCACGCTGACCAGTAACTATTTCAGCGGACACAGTATGATACTGGGCGTGGAGCATACCTCGGACGAGCTTACCAGCGACCGATTCGTGAATCGGAAAATGACCACGCGCGCCCTGCACGAGACGGAGTACTTCGTACAAGACGAATGGACGGCAAATGCCCATTGGATGCTCTCCACAGGTGTGCGAACCAACTTTTCAAAAGCTTTCGGATTTATGTGGATGCCCAAAATTGCGGTAAAATACTCTCCCGATGACCACTGGGCGATACGTGCCAACTACTCCATGGGTTACCGGGCACCGAGCATCAAGGAGCTTTTTTTCAATTGGGACCATTTAGGGATGTTTCAAATCAGGGGTAGCGAAGACTTGAAGCCCGAGAAGAATCATTACTTTTCGCTGGGTGCCGAGTATAGTCATAACGGATTCTTCATCAACGTAAACACCTATGGAAACTTTTTCAGAAAGAAGATTGAGGGAGTATGGCACATCTATGATATGCAGTATAACTTTGAATACACCAACCTCAGCAGTCAGCGTATGCTGGGCATTGAGGCTATCCTGAAATGGCACTTCCTCGACCGGTTTACCCTGAATGGAACATACAGCTATGTAAACGTAAGCAAGCAAAACGGCATACAGGTGAACACCACATCGCCACACGCTGCCACGGCAAGCATCGACTATGTATATAACAAGCCTAACTACCGCTTGAAAACCATCTTCAGTGCATCGCTCATGGGCGAGAAAAACTTTGATGTGCAAGATCGTGTGTGGGTGGAAGAAGACCGCAAGAGTTACGATGCCTATTTCCGTTGCACATTGCCTACCTATGCGATTTGTAATCTGGCAGTGGTGCAGACATTCTACAACAAAGTGAAAGTTACGCTCGGAGTAGATAACATCTTCAACTATGTGCCCCACACCTTGGGATCGGGCATCACTATGTTCAATGTTCCTGCCACCAGCGGTGCAAAGGGATATGTGCAAGTGGAGTTTCTTGTTGATGACATCGTAAAATCATTAAAAAGAAAAAAATGAGAAAATACATATTCATACTTTTCGCTTTAACGACAGCATTGTCCTCGTGCGTGAGTTACGATGCGGAGGAGTTTACGGGCAAAACGCTGCCAAGAGTTACGGGATACACCACTGGCGTTACCAACGATTGGCTGTACATCAATTTGCGCACAGGAAAAATATTCAACCTTGACAAGCCCAATGGCGACATTAAAGAGGGCGAACAGCGGGAGCGTACCGACTGGGACATTGCCTTTTGCGGCTACCGTATGCGAACGAATAGCGGAACATCGGGCAATGGAAAAGGCGGAGCCGCCGACTTAGGCTACGGCAGCTATGATACATGGAGAACGGTAAAACAACTACCAACCAATTTACAATGGGCGGTGGACGACCATTCAGTGAGTATCACAATGTCGCAAAATGATTGGAACAAGTATCTCATCGCCAACAAGCTTGACTTTAAGCAAAATCCATGGTTCGACCCCAATCGCGGTCCCGCATCGACACAGACAGATGCTAACCCCACATTGGCAAAAGCAATGACCTTCACAGGTCCACCGCCTGTCTATGCTCCCTCGTTTCACACCTACGTGGTGCGCACTGCCGATGGACAGCGATATTTCAAACTACAGATTATCAGTTGGTACAAAGCCGATGTTGAAATAGGTGATACGGGCGGACAAACAAGTTATTATTGTGATGAACTGAAATAAGAAAAAAATGAGAACAAACAACAATCTATATATCTGGCGTACCATCGCCTCATTTTTATTGGTGCTTTTCGCCATGCCCTTGGGTCATGCGCTGATGATATTGATGGAGAAGTTCATGAACGAAGGAGCCATGCACGTTGCTGGTTTTGCGATGGGCTTTGTAGGATTAATCCTTGTTATTATCGGTGTGTTCGTGAAAGGCGACACCCGTCAAACTCTTTGGGGACTTTTTGGCGGTCTGCTCTTCTGGACGGGCTGGGTGGAGTTTCTTTTCCTCTATTATGCACGACGTTATGGCGTACAACCAGAGATAGAGAACGGCGTGGTGGTGACCAAGCCCGAATACCTTATCATGCCTGCCTCGTTTGGCTTGTGGATGATGGTGATGACGATGTACATCTTCAGCACCAAGAACGGCTGCGACTTCATCACGTGGATACAGAAGGTGGTGTTCCGCAGCCGCCGCAAGGTCATCGCTGCCCAGCCCATGACACGCCATACAAGTATCGTGACGTTCATGGAACTCAACATGATGCTGTGGGGACTGTACCTGCTGCTGATGTTCTGTTATGACAAACGCTTCCTCGGCGACCACCATCCCGTTACGTTCCTCGTAGGAGTGGGATGCCTCATAGGCTCGTTCTTTATGCTGCATCGCCAACTGCGTCTTGCCTCATGGGGTGCAAACATCCGCATGGCAATCGCTACGGTCATCGTGTTTTGGACTCCTGTTGAGATACTTGGGCGCATCAACTTCTTTAAGGAGTTTTGGGTAGAGCCTGAGAAATACGCATGGCAAATGCTTGTCATCCTCATGGCTTTTATTTTGTTGGGTGTTTATCTTTGGTTCAAAGGCAAACAACGAAAGAGAGCAGAGCAATGATGAAAGGAATTGGGATGAAGAAAACAACGTGGAAACGACACCATAAATGGTTAGGAATTATCTTAGCTCCGTTCGTCATACTCTTTTGTCTATCGGGAATAGTACTCAATCATGCCAAGTTGTTTCAAGGCATCGATATCAGCAGGACACTGTTACCCTCAGAATATCGATATAGCCAGTGGAACCAAGGATTGTTTCGTGGTACGCAGAAATGGAGAAACAAGGTGTTGATATACGGCAACGCTGGCATTTGGGCGAAAGAGAAGGATGTGGACACGATAACCGACTTTAACCGCGGGTTG
The DNA here is from genome assembly GCF_001553265.1 of Prevotella sp. DNF00663. Taxonomy (GTDB): domain Bacteria; phylum Bacteroidota; class Bacteroidia; order Bacteroidales; family Bacteroidaceae; genus Prevotella. Next base: position 6,671 of record NZ_KQ960605.1, read on the forward strand.
CCCAAGGGTGCCGACCTGAGAAACATTCGTGGAATGACGGTCATGCCCAATGGCTGTTTATACGCCATGAGTCAACGTCATTTGTATCAATTGAACAACCATGGCGTATGGGAACAAGTTGATATCCTTCAGGGTAAGCACGAAAAGTTGAGTGATATTACACAGAAGGGCGACTCGCTCATCATCACGGGTCGGTCTTACGTTTATCAGTCTCACTTTCCTTACCACGACTTCCAAAAAATCACCTTGAAGAAAACAGACAATGACAAAGGGAAGGTTTCGCTCTTCCGAACGATATGGCTTCTCCATGGAGGCGGACTGTTTGGTATGGCTGGCAAGCTCTTTGTCGATGCCGTGGGACTAATCCTCTTGTTTCTCTCCCTATCAGGCTTATATTATTCCTTTGCGCCTCGTTCCCGTTCATTGTTGGGAACACGTACGAAGCGAAGGCTGATAACATGGCACGACAAGTTGGGACGAGGTGCGATGTTCTTTCTGTTGCTGCTGACCATTACAGGCTGGATGCTACGTCCGCCTGCGCTCATAGCCATAGCCTCTGGCAAAATACCGCCCATACCTTTTTCTTCCATGGACAGCGACAACCCATGGAATGGTTGTCTGCGCTCGCTGCGGTATGATAAGGATAAAGCCGACTGGCTGTTGTGTACGTCGGACGGTTTCTATTCTCTTCGGAATTTGACCGCCACACCAGAGAAAGAAAAAGTGCAACCTCCTGTGAGCGTTATGGGCATCAATGTCGAGCAACACACTCATCAGAACACATGGCTGGTAGGTTCGTTCAGCGGCATGTATGTATGGGATAGAGTGCATCAGTCCGTTACCGACTATTTCACGCATCAAAAGGTGCAGTCTGTGAGTGGGAATCCTTTTGGAAGTCATGCCATTGCAGGATTTTCATCAGACTTGGACGATAAGGACATGGCGGTGGAGTACAAGAAGGGTACTTCATCTCTTCGCATGCCTGACAGCATGACAATGCTACCCATGTCATTACGCAACGTTTGCATAGAAGTGCACACAGGGCGAATCTTTACCTTTTTGGGCATGGCTTCTCTTTTTTACATCTTCCTCATGGGCGTGGCTTGCTTATGGTGTCTTTGGAGTGGCTGGAAGATATATAGAAGATACCCTCATTGAGTTTACATTTCATATATCATCATCGCCCACCGTATGCGCATCGTATTAGGTGCCGACCACATCGTGGTGCTTGACGGCGGAACAGTCAGCGAGCAGGGTACACCCGAAGAACTAATGGCACACAATGGGACTTTTGCACAAATGGTAAGACTGCAACAAGAAAACAAAGCATAAAAAAACTATAAAACAACGGCTGCAAAAAAAACAGATATTCA
>NZ_KQ960605.1:8143-11861 GCF_001553265.1 Prevotella sp. DNF00663
GGGGAATAAAGCTGAGAGAATCTACTTGATCCTCTCCACGGTCAGTCCGCCCGGCTGGCCCGGCTCTATCTTGAAGTCGGCCTCCGTCAGCTTGCCGTCCTTCACCGTGAGCCAGTAGAGTTCCTTCGGCTCGTCGGCGAGATAGACTTGGTAGGCGCGCTCCGCACCCGTGCCTGCCGCCAGTCCGGTGAACTTGACCGCCCCGGCGGTGAAGTGCGAACTCTGCTCGTACTCGGCAATCAATGTCTTGAGTTTCGCCAGCTCCTCGGCGTGCGGGTTGGGCTGTGGCTTCTTCCCATTCGGGGAGGGGCTGGGAGAGGCTTTTCGCTGCGCAAGGGTGTGGCGGACCTCCGTCACGGCTTGGTTCTGGGCGGCGATGAAGGCGGCGGCCTCGGTCACCTCGGGGGTGACGACGGAGACGGCGAAGGCGCGGTCGGCGATGTCCTCGTACAGCTCTTCCATCTCGCGGCGCAGGGGCTTGGCGGCGCCGAGGTTGTTGGCGTTCCGTGTGAGCCGGCGCTGCTCGCCGATGGCGGCGTAGCGTTCGTTCTCCTTCTCCAGCTCGTCCAGCACGGCGACGAGGCCGAGCTTCGCCATGCTCTCGGCCATGCCGGGCTTGCGCAGGTCGATGGCCATGCCTCGGATGGTGGCCGTCTCGTCGGCGTCGCGCAGGCGGGTCACGCCCCGGTAGAGGTCGGCGGGCGGCATGAGCCTGCGGGCTGCCTCGGCGCGGTCCTCAATGATGGCGTTCCGCTCGTTGCGGATGGTCTGCAGGATGTAGGCGGCGAGCTGGTCGCGGCGGCGGTCTGCCTGCTCCAGCTCCTTGGTCTCGCCGGCGGCCATGAGCCGGCGCACGATGTCCTCCAGCGTGTCGAGCCGTTTGCGCAGGGCGACACAGTCGGCGGTCACGCCCAGCTTGTCGGCCACGAGCTTCTCTCCGCTCTTCGCGCCCAGCCGTGCCAGCGTGGCGGCGACGAATGTTGCATACTCGGCATTGGTCATGTAACTTGACCTGACGTTCTCTATCTTGATATATCTACCCATGATTTCTGCTTGTTAAATGTTAATACTTAGTGTTGTCTTGCCTCGTCCGCAGGCGCGGATTGCGTTTCGCGGCGGTGTCTTGCCTCGTCCGCAGGTGCGGATTGCGTTTTGCGGCGGTGTCTTGCCTCGTCCGCAGGTGCGGATTGCGTTTCACGGCGGTGTTTTGCCCCGTCCGCAGGTGCGGATTGCGTTTCACGGCGGTGTCTTGCCCCGTCCGTGGGCGCGGATTGCGTTTTGCACTGTTGTTTTGCCCCGTCGGGAAGTCCCGACGGGGCAAGAAGTGTGTCAGTGCCAGGTATCTTTCTTCCAGAAGAACGGCACGTCGTAGACGTGGGTACTCGCTTGGCCGCCGTTGAAATAGACGAACGGAACCTCGTGCGGGTAGAGCTTGGCCACCGTGCCGTTATCCCACCTCCATGAGAAGCGGCAGCCGAGGTCGCCGCCAGTGAGGGTGCGGAACATCCAGTCGGAGAATGTGTCCTTCTCGCTCGGTATCATGAACTTGTGGGGGAAGTTGCGGTCGGGGCGGCGGGCGTAGTCCTCGATCAGCATCTTCAGCGGATTTCCCGGGGGAATGTTGTTAGGGTCGAGCCGGAAGAGGGCGTCGACGACGTGGTTCTCGTCGGGCGTGCCCTTGGCGATCATCACCACGTCGTCGGTGCCGAAAAACAGGGCCTCCTGGGTGTTGTTGTCCTTCGCGGTCTTGGTGCGCTCCCCCCCCCAGAAGCGGAAGGTCATCTCGAGGCTCGGTCTCACCGCCGTGGTGAGGCCGCCGTCGGAGTAGCCATAGGCGGCGTAGAGGCAGCACTTGCCCGGGGAGAGGAGCAGCTCGCCAGAGGCGTCCTTCTTCGGAGAGGGCACGCTCTCGTTGGAGTAGTCGACGAACCAGACGTTGTTGCGGTCGCCCTTCACCTTGGCGTTGACACCGGCGGCACCGTTGCCGAACTCCTTGCCGAGCCGTACCGCGTGCCCCTCGGTGGCGGTCTTGTTCCACGGGCGGGTGATGAGGTAGTAGTCGGACAGGCGGATGTAGTGCGTCGTGGGGTTGTACAGCTCTATCACGCTGTTGGCTTGGCCCGGGTGATAGACCTCGGTGATGATGAGGTCGCTCCTGACCTTGGCGTTGAGCGAATAGAGCCTGCCGTCCTGCATGGGCTTCACAGTGTAGCGGGACTGCACCGGCTCGGAGCGGTGCTTGGGGTCGAGCGAGTAGGCCCCGTCGCGCACGGTGAGGGTCATCTGCTCGGTGGCCGTAGTGCTGGCGGGCTTGGCCCACACGTAGAACGACTTGACGGGCTTGTCGCGCGTCACGAGTCCCTGCTTCAGGTTGTATTTCCTGAGCACGTCCGACGTTTGTGTCGTCGTCCATCGGGGCGCCTGCCCGCCGGCGGTGGAGAAGAGGTCCATCTTGCCCTCGGAGGTGAACGCCGAAGTCTGGAACACGAGCTGCCGCGGCTCGAAGGGGTCGTAGAGATGGCTGGTCAGATTGATGCCCACCAGCGAGCCGTAGAGGTGGAAGTGGGCGAGGCCGTTGTAGCGGTCGCCGTCCTTCGTGACGGTGGTCAGGGGGAAGTACATCGGCATGGTGTACTGGTCGCCGCTGGTGTCCACCTCCCGCGTCCATTCCACCACGGCGTTTCCGTCGCCATCGAGGCTCGCCACGCCCGCCGCGCCAGCAATCATCACCGGCTCGGCCTTGCCGAAGTCGATGTCCGAGTTGGCGGGCACGGTGATCTGGAACCTGCCGTGATACTTGTCGCCGCGCTTGCCGACGATGGTCATCGTGGTCTCGCCGAGAGTCGCCTTCTTAGTGCCCTGCTGTGCCACGACATAGACCTTCACCTTCTCGCCGGTCTTGTATTCGATGGTGGCGCCGCCCTGCCCGTCGGGATTGAACGATGCGCGCGTGAGCGCCTCTCCGGTGCTGATGTTGGCGCGCGTGAGGCTTGCCGAGGGGCTGTCGAAGTCGGTGCCTACGGTGATCACCACGTCCTTGCCAGCGGTGGAGCCGCCTGTATCTTCTTTGCCCGGCAGATTGTCCTGCGAGCATCCGGCCAATGCGCCCAACGTGGCGACGAGCGCAAGTGCCGTCAATAATCTTGTCTTCATTGTCTTTTCTAATAATCTTGTCTTCATTGTCTTTTCTTTTTTGGGTTGTTCGTTGGTTTCCTTGTCATTCTCCGTCCGGATCCGACTAGTCGTCCCACATGCTGCGCTTGGCGTTGGCCGGCGTGGGGTAGTCCTCGTCGTCGGGGTCGGTCGGGGTGAACGTGCCGGAGTCGCCCGGCTGGAGGGTGTTGTCGAGGTCGGCGGACACCGCAATGAAACTTTCCATCTCGATGCGGATAGCGTCGATGGCGGGCTTTACATACTTTCTTTTTTTCATTTTTTCCTGCGTTTTAATTGAATATTTTGTATTAAGTTTTGGCTTGATAGGTCGGCTTACGCCGCCGCCGTCCGCTTGGCGAGCGGATACGAAAAAGGCAGGAAGGAAATTCCTGTGGAATCCCCGTCCTGCCTATGTTTCCATGCGTGCGCCTCGCGCGCGTATGCGTATGTTTAAAAAAGAGAGTTAACTGGCGGTTAGCCTGTGTGTGTGTGTGTGTGTGTGTGTGTGTGTGTTAGCAAATTATTTGGAACTGCCAAATAATCTGTCGGAAAAATTACGCTGTCA
>NZ_KQ960605.1:11961-21246 GCF_001553265.1 Prevotella sp. DNF00663
GGAAAAATTACGCTGTCATCAAAAAAGTTTCGCATTTTACACACGCTGCACATTGCTTATGACGTGGCGCGAGCCACGGAGTTGATAAATTGGGGCAAAGATACGAAAAATTGTCCGATAGTTCCAAGCGTGCTGCCTGTTTTTTGTCGTCTGCCCGCACGAGGCGGCACAAATACCCATTAGTGGGTATTGCCCGTCCCGGTCTTTATCCTTACCTTTGTCGCCATCAACAACCATCATGACATGACAAGGAGAAAACGACATATCAGGCAGCAGGAAGCTGCCATCCCATGCGAGGCGCACCGTTCAGGCAATGAGCGGTGCGCTTTTTTTTTGAACAAAATAGAACAACGTTCACTATTCATCCTTTACCCTCATCATGCAAACTCTGAAAGATGACATTCGGCAGCGCATCATCGCTACCGCCCGTGCAGAATTTATCGCACATGGCGTACGCTGCACCTCCATCCGCACAGTGGCTCGCAAGTCAGGTGTCGCTGTAGGAAACCTATACAATTACTTCAAGAGCAAGGACGAACTGTTTTGCGAGGTGCTGCGTCCTCTCACCAAGGCATTGAACAAACACATCCTGTCGCACAATGACGAACAGTTCCTGTCGATAGACGTGTTCAACATGCGGCAACGCCAAATAGATTACATCTTTGCCATGCTCGCCATCATCAAAGACTTCCGCCCGGAGCTTCGACTGCTCCTATTCAACTCGGAGGGTACGTCGCTACAAGGATATAAAGACAAGATGGTGGACAGACAGATGAAGGTGGGCATGGAATACCTGCGACTGATGAAAGAACGCTATCCACATCTCAACGCCAACATTTCGCCATTCTTGGTTCACATCACTTGCTCTACATGGATAACCGTTTTCTGCGAGATTGTAGAACACGAAGATTACAGCGACGAGGATATCAAAGTTGCCTTGGAGCAGTACATGGACTTTAGCATGGCTGGTTGGAAAGCATTATTGAAACCATAAAGACTAATTATTAAAAGACGATAATATATGATGAAGACTCTCAAACGTTTAGGAGCTTACATGGGAGGGCGCAAATACTTGTTGCCATGCTCCGTAGCACTGTCGGCAGTCAACGGACTGCTGTCGCTTGTCCCGTTCATACTTTTGTGGCTCGTGGTGCGCACACTACTAATCGCCAAAGGTAACCTCTCAGACACACCCCTTATAGACTATGCTCTATGGGCTTTTGTCATATCGGTGGCAAACCTGTTGCTCTACTTTTTGGCACTGATGCTCTCTCATCTTGCAGCATTCCGTATCGAAACCAACATGAGGCGCAAAGCGATGCAACGGCTAATGCGTGCACCATTGGGCTATCTTGATGAACAAAACACGGGGCGTATGCGCAAAATCATTGATGAGGATTCGGGACAGACCCATACCTTTGTGGCGCACCTGCTACCCGATGTGGCGAGCTGTGTCGTTGCTCCGATAGGTGTTATCGTACTGTTATTCGCTGTGGATTGGCAGTTGGGTGCGGCTGCAATAATACCTCTCATTGGTGCGATAGGCATTATGGGATATATGATGAACCCGAAGAACAACCAGTTTCAAAGGCTCTACCTTGATGCGCAGGAGAAGATGGGGGCAGAGGCAGTGGAATATGTCAGAGGTATTCCCGTGGTCAAGGTGTTCCAACAGACGGTCTTCTCGTTCAAACGCTTCTACGATAGCATTATCAGCTACCGCGACCTTGTCATCAAGTGTACGCTTGTGTGGCGCACGCCAATGTCATTTTATATACTGGCTATCAATGCCTTTGCCTTCATCCTCGTTCCTACTGCTATTATCCTGATAGGACACGGTGGAGATACCACCACAATTATTGCCAACGTGATACTTTATGTGGTGATTGCACCGCTCATCGCTTCCAACGTGATGAAAGCCATGTATCTCAGTCAGGACCTGTTCATGGCAAACGAGGCTGTGGAACGATTAGAGCAGCTCACTGATATTGCACCGCTCTCGCAGCATGACGAGCCAAAACGGGCAGAAGCGTATGACATTCGTTTCAACGATGTTTCGTTCCGATATGAGGGAGCGGAAAAAGATGCAGTGAGTCATATCAACCTGACCATTCCCGAAGGAAAGACGGTTGCACTCGTAGGAGCGTCGGGCAGCGGAAAAACCACGATAGCAAGATTGATACCACGCTTTTGGGACGTGCGTCATGGCAGCGTTACCATTGGAGGTGTAGACGTGAGGGATATGCGCAAGGACGAGCTGATGCGCAACGTGTCGTTCGTCTTCCAGAACACCCGTCTATTCAAGACTTCGCTCATCGAAAACCTACGTTACGGCAATCCTGATGCAACGACCGAGCAGATCAACCGTGCCATCGACCTCTCACAAAGTCGCGAGATTATCGACCGGCTGCCACAGGGATTGGATACCATTATCGGTGCCGAAGGTACATATCTTTCGGGAGGTGAGCAGCAGCGAATTGTTCTTGCTCGTGCCATTCTGAAAGATGCTCCTATCGTAGTGCTCGACGAGGCGACCGCCTTTGCCGACCCCGAAAACGAACAGCTTATCCGTAAGGCACTGTCACATCTCACCCAAGGAAAGACCGTGCTAATGATAGCTCATAGACTTACCACTGTGCAGGATGCCGACAGCATCGTAGTTGTGGACAACGGCGAGATTGTCGAACAGGGAACGCACGAGGAACTATTGAGTAAGGAAAAGTATTACCACCGTATGTGGAATGAATATCAACAATCCGTTTCGTGGAAACTATCATCTATTAAAAGTCATAAAGTCATAAAGTCATGATTAAATATTTTCAAAACCGTTTCGCTCTTACGGAAAAAGGGGCAAAAGACTTGCGGCAAGGCATCATCTTTTCGACACTGCTCAACCTTGTGCTGATGCTGCCACCCACTTATTTGTTTTTCTTCCTGATGGAGTATCTCGATAATATGCCAATGAATGCCCCTCATACGTTGTGGTTTTATCTCCTCGTGGCAGCAGGGCTTATGGTCGTGATGCTCGTCGTGACTCGTCGGCAATACGACAGCACCTATACCACCGTATATAATGAGAGTGCGCAACGCCGTATCTCTTTAGCCGAGAAACTGCGCCGTTTACCTCTCGCCTTCTTTGGTGAGCGCAATCTCTCCGACCTCACTGCCACTATTATGGAAGACTGCACACTATTGGAAACAACGTTCTCGCACGCCATTCCCCAACTGTTTGCTTCTGTGGTGAGCATTGTCATTATCGCAGCGGGAATGTTCTGTTACGACTGGCGATTAGCTATCGCACTGTTTTGGGTAGTACCTTTTGCCTTGGTAGTGCTATTGATTTCACGAAATCGAATGGACAAGGCTTTTACACATGTCTACCACATCAAACGAGGAGTGAGCGAACAGATACAGGAAGGACTGGAGTGTGTGCAGGAAATCAAATCGTACAATGGCGAGGACGAATATAACCAGCGGTTCGACCAGCGATTAAAAATATTGGAAAAAGGACTTGTTGCTGGTGAACTCTTGACAGGTGCGTTTGTCAATATCTCTGCTGTATTGCTTAAATTGGGCATGCCTACCGTCATCGTTGTAGGTGCATGGATGCTTCAGCGTGGCGACGTGTCGGTGTTCGTCTATTTGGCGTTCCTCCTTGTTTCGGCAATGGTTTATAATCCTATTCTTGAAGTATGCAATCACCTTGCCATTCTTACTTTTCTCGATGTACGCATCAAGCGAATGAAAGAGATGGAGGCAATGCCCATACAGACGGGCAACACAGAGGTGGAAGTTTCAAACTATGACATTGAGTTCCACAACGTCAGCTTTTCCTACGAAACAGACAAGCAGGTGCTTCACAATGTTTCATTCACTGCCCGACAGGGCGAGATAACCGCACTCGTTGGATCATCTGGAGGAGGAAAAAGCACCGCAGCCAAGCTCGCTGCACGTTTTTGGGACATCAATAGCGGGAAGATAACACTGGGCGGACACGACATCTCTGACATAGAGCCAGAGACGTTGCTCAAAAATTACGCCGTAGTATTTCAAGACGTGATGCTCTTCAATGCCTCTGTTGCCGACAACATACGCATAGGAAAGCGCGACGCCACCGATGAGGAAGTAAGGCATGTGGCACGATTGGCACAGTGCGATGAATTCGTCCGTCGTATGCCACAAGGCTACGACACGGTGATAGGCGAAAATGGAGAAACCCTTTCGGGTGGGGAGCGGCAGCGTATCTCCATAGCCCGTGCGCTCTTAAAAGATGCTCCTGTGATACTCTTGGACGAAGCAACCGCCAGCCTTGATGCCGAGAACGAGACAAAGATTCAGGCTGGTATCTCCGAACTGGTGCGCAATAAAACTGTCATCATCATTGCCCACCGTATGCGCACCGTATTGGGTGCCGACCACATCATAGTACTCTCGGGCGGAACAGTCGTAGAACAGGGCGCACCCGAAGAACTAATGGCACACAATGGGACTTTTGCACAAATGGTAAGACTGCAACAAGATACTCCTTCGGCAAATATCTCATCAAAAATAAAAACAGAAACCAAATAAGGCTGGTTCTATAAATTAGCTTTGTTAGATTTTGAGCTTATTTTTGAGGTCAAAATGCAAGAGGGTGAAGGAGTGTAGCGAGCTACACGACTGAACGAACTTACATTTTGAACCAAAAAGAAGCCAAAAGATAACAAAACGTATTTCATAAACATTTAATGACTATGTGCGGTGGTAATTTATAGAACCAGCCATAAAAGAAAGCAATCATGAAAATCGAAAAAATCAACAACCTTTTCAGGCAGTTGGCGAACTGGATTTTGCGCCATCGGCTTATTGTGGGTGCGCTGTTCGCCCTGCTTGTCGCGTTCTCTCTCGTTGGAGCCAAGCGCATCGTGATAAGAACTTCGTTCGATGACTATTTTTTGAGCGACGACCCTATACTGCTCAAGACCAACGAGTTCAAGTCTATCTTTGGTAACGACTACTACGTGGCAGTGCTGGTGAAGAATAAGGACATCTTCTCCAAACGCAGTCTCACGCTCATTCGTGAGCTGAGCAACGAACTGAAAGATAGTTTGTCGTATGCCGACAAGGTAACATCGCTCACCGACCTTGAGTTTGCCTCTGGTACGGAAGAAGGTATGACCATAGAGCAGATTGTACCCGAGCAAATTCCTTCGGATGCCGCGGGACTGAAAGAAATCAAGCGCAAGGCTTACAGCAAGCCTTATCTGGCGAAGAAAATGGTATCGACCGACGGAACAATGACATGGATCATGGTAAAGCTGCGTCCCTTCCCTGCCGACAGTGTGTGGAAGAAGACGAGCGACATGGCTCCCGACATGATTACCGGTAGGGAAGCTGGACATATCATAGGCAAGGAGAAATATGCAGAACTGTCGCCCGCTGCTGCGGGAATGCCTTATCTGAGCTATGAGAAGGTGGTCTATCTCAAGGGTGAAATGGGACGACTGTTCCTCTTCGCATTCATCATCTCTATTGTAGTAATGCTCATTGTAACTCGTTCGCTACGTGGAGTAATAGCGCCATTACTCACCTCTGTCTTAGGACTGCTCATCAGCTTTGGCATCATCGGCTGGACAGGCATCTACATCGACATGACAACCACAATGATAGCCGTCATTCTCACCTTTGCCTGCTCCATTGCCTACAACATCCACCTGTACAACTTCTTTAAGACGCGCTTCGTAGAGACAGGTAGGCGCAGGCAATCCATCATCGATGCGATGGGCGAGACAGGTTGGGGCGTATCGCTCTCAGCACTCACCACCGTGGCTGCCATGATGACTTTCCTTTCCATGAAAATCGTACCCATGCAGGCAATTGGTCTCAATACATCCATCAGTCTGCTCGCCGTATTGATTACCTGCCTTTTCATCACTCCCCTTCTGTTGTCGTTTGGCAAGGATAGAAAACCAACCGTCAATATGTCGAAGAGCTTTGAGGGCTATATTGGCAATAGGTTTGAGCAATTCGGAAGTTTTGTAATACGCCATCATCGGGGCATTGTCGCGTTGTCGGTGGTGCTGACGATTTTCTGTGGCATCGGACTCTTCTTCATCGAGCCAGCATTCGACATTGAGAAGACGATGGGGAGAAAAGTGCCTTACGTCAACAAATTCCTCAACCTTTGTGAAACGGAACTCGGTTCCATGTATGCCTACGATTTGATGATTACGCTGCCACACGACAACGATGCCAAGAAACCAGGAAATCTACAGAAGCTCGACCAATTGTCAAAAATTGCTGATGGCTACAAACTGACAAAACGCCACAACTCCATTACCGACATCGTGAAAGACATGAATTGCACACTCAACGGAAACAAGCAGCAATGTTACACCATTCCCGACAATGCCGATATGGTGGCACAGTTGCTGTTGCTCTACGAAAACGCTGGAGGAACGGAGTCGGAATACTGGATGGACTACAACTATAAACGGCTAAGGCTACAAATAGAACTGAAAGACTACAACTCCAACGAAGCGGAAAAGGAAATGAACGACCTTCAGGCAGAGGCACGCCGTCTCTTCCCCGATGCACACGTTTCGGTGGTAGGGAATATTCCGCAATTCACCGTCATGCAGCAGTATGTGGAGCGAGGACAGATGTGGTCGATGATGCTATCGGTATTGGTGATCGGCATTATCCTCGTTCTGATTTTTGGAAACTGGAAAGTGGGACTCGTAGGTATGATACCCAACATAGCCCCTGCCATTATCGTAGGTGGAATGATGGGCTGGCTCGGCTATCCACTCGACATGATGACCGCCTCGCTCATTCCGATGGTCTTGGGTATCGCAGTCGATGACACCATTCATTTCATCAACCACAGTCATGTGGCATACGACAGATGCGGCAATTATGCAGAAGCCATCAACCGCACCTTCCGCACCGAAGGACTTGCCATTGTGATGTCCACGGTTGTCATCTCGGCTACATTCATGGGCTTCGTCTTTTCCGATGCCACACAGATGAGCAACTGGGGCATACTGGCAGTAGCAGGCATGGTATCGGCTTTGTTGGCTGACCTCTTCCTCACCCCTATCCTCATAGACTATCTCCACATCTTCAAGCAAGAAAAAGCAAACATTACCAACTCAAAATAACAATTAAATGAAAACAAGAAATTTTACATTGCTGCTCATCGCTCTGTTGGCAATTGGCAGCGCACAGGCAGCAGGACTGTCTGGTAGGGATATTATGCAAAAAGTAAAGAACCGACCTGATGGCGACACACGCTACGCTACCGTAGAGATGACGCTCATTCAGCGAAGTGGACACAAACGCATCAGAAAACTCGAGTCATGGGCAATGGACGTGGGCAAGGACACAAAGAAAATCATGTTCTTCACTTATCCCGGAGATGTGAAGGGAACAGGATTTCTCACCTGGGACTACGACAATCCACGCAAGGTGGACGACAAGTGGCTCTATCTGCCTGCCATGAAAAAGACGAGACGCATCAGCGGTAAGTCGTCGAAGACCGACTACTTCATGGGTAGCGACTTTACCTACAACGACATGAGTATGCGCAATGTGGACGAGGAAAAACATCAGCTCCTGCGAGAAGAAAACTTAGGCGGACACCGATGCTGGGTGGTACAGTCGATTCCCAATGACAAGGACGAAATCTATACACGTCGAGTAACGTGGATAAGACAAGACTGTTTGATGGCTGTCAAGGCTGAATACTACGACAAACTGAATAAGCTACACCGCCGACTCTCTATCTCCAACATCGATAAAGTACAGGGATTCTGGACGATGCACCTCATGCAAATGGAAAATGTGCAGACAGGGCATAAGACCATCATCCGCATGAACAACCAGCGATTCAACGTGAAGGTTGCGCCCAACCTCTTCACCGTTTCCAAATTGGAGAAAGGACTCTGACCATGAGAATGCTGCGATTATGGACGATGCTCTTGCTTGTGCCGATGTTCTCGGCACAAGCATCAGCCCAAGTAGAAACGCCAACAACAACTATTGACAGTCTTGAGACAATACCCGAAGAGACTCTTCAGGAGACGTATAGCAAAGACAGCGATGACGCATTACAAGTTCGGGTGAAGGGATTTCTTGACACCTATCACGCACTCCGAACAACAGGGAATGTAGATTGGATGGCGTCGCGAACTCGGGCAAGGGGCGAAGTGAGACTCGAAAAAGGAGCGACGGCTCTCTTTGTCTCACTGAACGCTATTTACAACGGAATACTGAAAGAACGCACAGGCATAGAACTGCGTGAGGCGTATCTGTCATATACCAAAGGCAACCTTGACCTGCGTGTGGGACGGCAAATCGTGATATGGGGCGTGGCAGACGCACTGCGCCTTACCGACTGTGTGTCGCCCATCGACTATACCGAATTTCTCGCCCAAGACTATGACGACATACGTATGCCTGTGAATGGCTTACGTGCCAAATACACCTTGGGAGTCATTACAGCAGAAGCAGTGTGCAACCCAGTAACTAACTTCGCTGTGATACCTACCGATCTGTGCAATCCGTGGGCAATGCGTTTGCCGTTCACCTCTCTCCCTTATTCCATAGACTTGGAAAGCGGAAAACCAGAAAAGCGACTGAAGAACATGGAATACGGCGGACGCATCTCCGTCAACCTTAGCGGTGTGGATTTTTCTGTGAGTGCCTTGCGCACATGGAACAAGTTGCCAGCCTTCCACATGGGGATGACAACCGACGGAAAGTCACTACACATCGATGGACGCTATCGTCGCATGACGATGTTAGGAGCCGACTGTTCGTTGCCCATAGGACAATTCGTCATTCGAGCAGAGGTTGCCAAATACATCAATGAGGCGCAAAATGCAGCAATGGGATGCGAAGTGGAATGCCGCAATGCGCTCAATGCGCTCATCGGCATTGATTGGTACCCTGGCAACGACTGGAATGCAAGCCTGCAATATTGCCACAAATACACATCGGGCAATCTCGAAAAACTGCCTATCTATCGCCATGCAGGGATAGCCACAGTACGACTCGCCAAAGATCTGTTGCAAAACACAGTGAAAATTTCATCTTTTGCCTATATAGACGTGGCAGATGGCGGCATCTTCAATCGCCTGTCCACCACCTATTCACTCAACGACCAAACAGCAATCGCTATCGGATACGACTATTTTCATGCCAACAAGGGCAAGTTCCAGATGTATGCGAAGAACTCGGAGGCGTGGGTAAAACTGAAATATAGTTTTTAGGCTGGTTCTATAAATTACCACCGCACATAGT
>NZ_KQ960605.1:21346-24036 GCF_001553265.1 Prevotella sp. DNF00663
AAATACGTTTTGTTATCTTTTGGCTTCTTTTTATATAAAACAGGCTGCGCCTCAACAATTCAAACAAGTTTAATTGCATTCGGCTTGCTCCGTTTTTGGTTCAAAATGTAAGTTCGTTCAGTCGTGTAGCTCGCTACACTCCTTCACCCTCTTGCATTTTGACCTCAAAAATAAGCTCAAAATCTAACAAAGCTAATTTATAGAACCAGCCAATATATATTTACTGCTGGTCATCATTGTGACCTCTGTTTTTAATATTTAAATGTTGCAGTTAATGTTATCTTACGTCCATCAGCATGCGCATACTCTGCATCTCTTGCCATTAACATTGAAGCTGGCGTATAATAAGTATTATTAAGCAAGTTTGAGATACCTAAATTAAGTTCCCAATCCTTTAAACTTATTCCTGTTGAAAAGTTGAGTAAATTTATACTACTAACTTTTCCTTCACCCTCGTTATATATACCTTTATCTGTGGTGTCAAAGCGGTTACGGTCTCCTGTATGAACGTAATGTAGCTGCATATACATATTTTTAATAGGAGCATAATCAATATATACAGCAAACTTGGCTGCTGGGATAGATATGTTAGACATATAGGTATCCCATTTCTCTGAAGTAGACTTGAGCTTCCCCTCAAACCATGAGAAATTGGCACCTGCTTTTAAGTTGTTTAATATTTGCGCATCTGCATTCAATTCCATTCCATATACCTTTTGAGGTGTTCGGTTGACTACCCAAAAACCAGCTTCATCAATCTTAAGGTCGCTACCCAACTTTGAATAGGTATAAAAAACAGATCCATTTAGCTGTAACCTATGATTGATATCAGAGTATACACCTAACTCAAAGTTATTTGTCTTTACTGGATTAGTAATAATCTTGGATAAAACGTCTTCTTTAGCTGCACGCAGCGTCCGTCCTAAATCAAAAATAGAAAAACCTTGCGAAAAAGCAACGAAAGGTTGAAATATCGACAACTTATTGAAAGATATGCCTGCATTAAATGAGAAATTATTATATTTTAGTTTACCTCCCTTAACATGTACTTCAGGACTGCTGAGTTTTGTACGCAATATATCGTAATCAGGTACATTGACATCTATAACGTCATAACGTCCTCCTAATTTTACATGAAGACATTCCCAAAGAGTTGTCTTTGTTTGCAAGAATGGAGCATGATTACTACTCTGAAGTTTAGGAACCCAATAACGTCCATCTACAAGTGGCTGGGAGGTTTCATCCAAAAGATAATCATATCCATAGGTAAGACGAGTGAAGAGATTTTCAGATATTGACAAGAATGTATTAAATTGAGAACGGAAACCTATCTTTTGATCTTTGATGGTAGCTTGTCCGCTTTTTTCTTCCCAGCGCGGTTTTTTCGGGTTATGTTTTCTGAAATCAAATATTGTGTATAAACTTGTACCATATATAGACGCCTCAAAATCTGTATTTGGGAATAATTTACGAGAGGAAAATTTTAAATACGCATTATGGTTATAAGGTGTACCCTCATCAGCAGCCTGTGGGTCTTTTTCACCGAAGATACCTATAGCTGGACTCTTTAGATATTTTCCTTTTTGCTGAACAAGAGCAGTATGCTGCAGGCTCCGATAGAAATTATACATAAATTCTAACTTATTTTTGGCTGATAATGCATAACCTAATTTAATAAGAGCGTTTGACGTATAAGTATCACCTAATCCATAGCGTGGAGAGATATATTCACCAGAACCATCAATACTACTACCTGTTTTTACAAAAGAACCGCTAACAAGATAGTTTAATTTATCTATAGAACCATAAAGTTGTTGGTTGACACGATAGCCCATTCCTTGTGTTCCATGATAAAAATTATAAGTTGAACCTGAGAGAGAAGACGCACCAGCAATCTTTTTATTTTTTGTATTCTTTTTTGTGATAATGTTTATTACACCTCCAATAGCACCATTTCCGTATAGTGCAGTCGAACCCTTTACTATTTCAATGTGATCAATAGCAGAAACATCTATAGAACGTATGTCTCGGTCTGTAGATCTTAATGGAGTGGATTGTGGAATTCCATCTATTAATATGAGCGCGCCCCTGCCTCGAAGAGATTGGGAGCGTGAACTTGTTGTATTGCTTGCTAACGCCATGCTTGGAGTGAGTAAACCTAAAAGGTGAGATAAATCAGGTTCAGCTTTACTCATTGTTGCAATTTGCTTTTGATCTATAATTGTTACTGTTGCAGCAGCATTAGACTTTATTTCAGGGATACGCGTAGTGTTTATAACAACTTCCTTTAAAAGATACGTTGAATCTGTCTTAATATGCTCTTTGGCATTACCAAATGCATACATCATAACAATCATACTCAGGATTAAGTATTTTTTCTTCATGTGAAATAATATTTGTAAATAATAAATTAAGAGATTCATTTTAATGTCTTTGATGAACACTAAATTAATTTGCAAAGGTATTAAAAAAATAAAAATATTACAATACCTAAAAATCATGAATCTTCATCAACTCTTAGTAAATAGTCAAAATAAGCCACCTTTCACACTAACATCAACTCTGTTGTTCGCACGGCACTTTCATTTAAAAGGTCGTTTGTTTCATTCGTTGTAAAACAACAATGTCCTTAAATGAAAGAGCCGTGCCAAAAGATAACAAAACGTATTTCATAAAAATTTAATGACTAT
>NZ_KQ960606.1 GCF_001553265.1 Prevotella sp. DNF00663
AAGTTCCAATTGCCTTGATTTCTCTACGTGTACCGGCAGTGCTTCCGGCTTATTGTCAAAGAAACAATAGGCTGTAAGAGCGGAGCACAAGTTCATGATGAAATTATGTATTGATCGATGCCGTGAATGTACAAGGTTAGCCTTGTTCTTGAGCAACTCGTTGATACATTCGATGATGTATCTCTTTCTAAGCATGATTTTGTCCCACATAGGCATAAGTTTGTTCTTCATATTCGCTTTTAGACCATGTACGAGATGTATGCCTTGATCGAACAATGTTTCAAAAAGTTCCTTTTTGATATATCCTCTGTCAGCGAACACTTTTCCATACAAGACTTTTGTAAAAACGCTCCACACCCGTTTATCTCTGTCATCAACATTTGCCCCTGTAAGACAGAAGGTTATAACCTCGCCAGAGTCATTACAGAGCAGGTGCAGTTTGAAGCCGTGGCACCAACCCATAGTACCTTTTCCGTTCTTCGCGAAACCGGCAAATACCTTGTTAAAATAACGCCGTACATTATGACATACAGGTATCATTGTACTGTCTACAAATGTTATTCCCGTACATTTACCAAAGGCATAAAGCTTCATAAACATCATCATCTGGAAGAAAACACGCGGCATTAGTTCCACGAAACGATTGTAGGATACAGCGTCGGGAAACTCATGCTTGAGTTGTCTGTGAATACAGTTGAGGTAATACTCCTTGAAGTTACGGTATGTACCGAAATGATAGCACACAAGAATAGTCATAATTTCGCTTTCAGAAAGACGACCTTTACGATTTCTATAACGTTTTCCTTTACCGTTATTAGTAGGTAGAAAAAGGTTATTTTCGAGTTCGCTATTCAAATTTTTGTTAAA
>NZ_KQ960607.1 GCF_001553265.1 Prevotella sp. DNF00663
AGTAGTACCCTTATATAATAGGTACACAAAAATTCTGCACGCTAAAAATCTATTAAACACCCATTAAACACCTATAAAACTGCTGAATATAAACCACTTACACACAAATACCACTATTTCAGTAAATAGGAATTAAAGGGGTGTATTCTCGCTAAAAACGAGTGTTTTCGTGCTTCAAAAAGTCATTAAAGGGGGTTATTCTACCACTTTTTGTCCGCCCATTTGTCCGTCCAACAGTCCGCCCAACGTGTAAAATGGCACTTTTTAAACCTCCATTTTTTGTCGCCATTCAGTAGCTGGCAGGCATATTTTTAGCCGTATAGCCCCGCCAGAATGCCCACTGTTTGAATGCCATTAAACAACCGTTTGAACACCGTTTAACTGCCATTTACACGCCCCTGTCGCTTCCTATCATTTTCGTGGTATCAGGAAAATGCCCCTGCGCCAGTCTTCCAGCAGTCCTGCCGACCATTTTACCCCCTTTTTCGTGTTTTTTACCAGTCTTTCCACGTTCTTTTAACGCCCACACTTCCGTTTTGCCACTTTTTAGCCCACGTCGTCGCCTTTCGTTCCTTTTCCTGCACACTTACCCACCGCCCAACATTTCGCACCTTGTACGCCCTTATTTTCCCTTACCCCGTTCTTGCGCTTCCGTCTGGACACAAAAAAAAAGCGACCGCCGCAGTGCCATTTCAGC
>NZ_KQ960608.1 GCF_001553265.1 Prevotella sp. DNF00663
GATTAAGGTGCAAGGTGTCGCTGAATAGTTACTGTAGCAGTTTTAGGGCTGATTCTACTATACAAATTATAAATAACCTCATAAGTCTGATATGCCACAATTAGATAAGAGCATTTTATTAGGACTTCGAAATGGTCAATTGAAGCATTTTGAAATGGTATTCCATCATTATAATAGATGGGTATATAATTTCGCATTCGACTTGTTGGAAGATGCAGCTGCAGCTCAAGATATTACCCAAGATGTGTTTGTGCAGGTTTGGAATCATCATGAAAGTATTGATTGTGATGCAAATTTTGAAAGTTATTTGTGGTTCATCCGACATTTGGAGTGATGAACCATAAGCTCTTATATTCATATAGTTACGAAGTAATAGCCTCCGCTAAAAGCCTATAAAAAGCCATTTTATAAAAACAAAAAATCATAATTCAAGCTTTTCTAAAGTCGGCGTTGCCGAACTGCTGTGCGACATCGTTAAATCCTTTTATATAAAGCTGTTATAATGGAGGTTTGTTATCTTCTACGACAACGTTGATTATATCTATCACTCCAAATTCCTGATGAACCAAAATTATTTTCTCAGCACATAAGTGCAAGAAGTCGTGTAAAAGTTTCGTAAATATTTTATCTTCGAAAAAACAGGCGAGAGAAGTCGTGGAGTCAAATTAAATTTTTGCTTATAATGAGGATTGATAAGCCATAATTGCCGTTTAACTATCCGAAAACCAATTGTTTTTATAAGTTTTTCAAAACTTTCAACAGTCACTTGTGAGCGTTTTATACTAAACAGTTCCTGAATAGTATCACTATTAGTTCCATTGAGTGTGAGGAAAGCTTTATAAAGAGGATTAGGAAGAAGATGTATGAATGGAATTTTAGAAACAAAGCCAGTACTGATTTGTTGATGTCCACCAAAAGGATTTTGCCATGCAGGAAAGCATACAAAAACTAAACTTTTTTCTGTCATGAACTCTTTTATATGAGACAAAAATTCTTTCTTACAAGGAGGTTCTATATGCTCTATCACATCCCTAAGTATTATAATATCAAATTTTCCTATTCCCTCTTTTGAATTATTAAGTAACATAAAATTTTCACATATAAAAGTACCTTTCTGATTTTCTCTCTTAAAAAAATCTACAGCTTGTTCTATGCGTGAGCCGCATATGTCTATACCTGTTACCAAACATCCTATTTGAGCAAAAGGTAGCAGGTTTCCTCCCTCCCCACATCCTATTTCAAGGACTTTTGTTCCTACTCCTATATTTATATAGGAACGCAGTAATTCTATATAGAAGTCTTTGGTTGTACAAGCCAACTCTTGAAAGTAACGAAATCTATCTTTGTGTCTTTTTTGCATTTTTTTTAATATTAAAAAAACACACGAGTTACTATAATGTTTTTTGCAAGAAATTTGTCATAGTAACTCATGTGTTTTTATTCGGTACGAAAGTAATCTCGTTACCGAATTGGTTTGTAAAATGTCGTTATTATTCTATGATAAACTGATAAGTCCTAAATATTGTTCCATATTATCATTTTCTACAACCCTATTAGGCAAAAATGAAGAAACTCTTGTTATATAAACTCCTCTCATTATTTTACAGCATTATAGATTAACATGTATTTCCTTCTTAATTCTTGGATACTCAATCCATCACCCGTAATAGCAAGTAAAAAGGAGTCTCCGTAATACAAGGAACGGAACAATGATATTGCCAGCTCAGACTCCACATTACCACTCAACTCTCCACATTTGACACCTAAATCATAGTAATGCCTCCATTGATTATGAATTAGTATCTCTATTTCATTATATTTTTCCACAAATCCATTATAATGAAAAGATGCAGATGCCAATAAATTCACATATTGCGCAGAGATGTTTTTATCAATTCTGTTTTCTTTCATCACTCTCATTCGTTTCTCTGTATTATTCAATTCATAGTCAATATAAGTCCAGAATGGAGTTTTCTCTGAAGCAGGAATATCCGCATTCAACGTATCAGATATGAAATCAAATATAAACTTATCGATAACAGCCTTATATAATCCTTCTTTATTTTTAGTTCGATAATAAATAGAGCCACGAGTTATTCCTGTGGCTTCTTCTAAATCTCCAGTTGTTACATTTACATATTCTTTTGACAAGAAGAGTTTAAATGCTTCTTGCAATATATAATCTGTCTTATCTTTTGTTTTGCTTCCCATAAATAATAGATTCTAAATTATTATAATGGTGATACTAATCTTTCAATGTTTGCAAATATCTGAAATTTTATAATTGTAACCAAATTTTTCGGAGGTTTTTTCTTTAAAAAGTTTCTTTTTTCTCTCTTTTTCATGTGTTGCAGTGTAAAATGGTTGATTATAAGTCTTTTTGCTAGCATAATAACGACACTAAAACTTCTAAAAATTATTTCCTATAGAGTTAGATGTGATTAATAGATTATATAAAGCAATAAGTTGTATAATATCTCGTTTCTTTTAAGGAACGAGATATTTTTAAAAGTATTTGTCATGAAAAAAGTAATAATTTTATGCTTATTGTTTGTTGAACTATGCCATGTACATGCCCAACAGGTTGATATTCTACCCAATGAATGCTGGTGGGGAGTAGGAACTGGTATTGGAACTCAATTACCAATAAGTAACCAATCTCTAGAAGTAAATACGCGCATAGAGAATTTTAATAATCAAACAGCACCTTTGTTATTGTCAAATCAAGGAAGAGCAATTTGGTTAGATGCTGCTTACCATTTGAAGGTTACCAATCGCGTGATGAATTTTCAGCCTACGCAAGGTGGGGTGGAGGTTCAAACGTATGGTAAGACCTTGCGTGATGCTTACTTGGGAGCAATGAATAGGCATTTTCCAGCAACAGGAGAAATTCCACCATCTCTATTTTTTGAGCGTCCTATTTATAATAGCTGGATAGAGCTGCTCTATAATCAAAACCAAGCCGACATATTAAAATATGCTCATAATATTATAGATAATGGTTTTGAACCGGGCATTCTTATCATTGATGATAATTGGCAAAAAGATTATGGCGAATGGGAATTCCGGGCCGAAAAGTTCCCAAATCCTAAGCAAATGATAGATGAACTCCACAGTTTAGGATTTAAAGTAATGTTGTGGGTATGCCCTTATGTTTCGCCTGATAGTAAAAAGAGTCGAGATTTTGAGGCTAAAGGACTTTTTGTTAAAGCAAAGGGTACAAATCAAGCTGCAGTAGCTCGGTGGTGGAATGGATATAGTTTCGTTTATGATTTAAGTAATCCCGAAGCTTATAATCAGATTCGTGAAGAGTTAAAAGAATTGCAAAAGAAATATGGTATCGATGGTTTTAAATTTGATGCAGGCGATTCTTATAGTTATTTAGAAGAGAATGTAGATGTGTATGATGGAAAATCCTTTGATATTGCGCAAACATATTTGTGGGCAGCGCTAGGTAGGGAATTTCAATATAATGAAATGCGTGCTTGTTGGAGGCATGGCAATGAAGGATTGGTACAACGTTTAGGCGATAAGAAATATTCGTGGGTGGGTGTGAGTCAATTGGTGCCTGATATGATTTCGGCAGGATTGTTAGGTTATGCTTTTACTTGTCCCGATATGATTGGTGGCGGTGAATATGGTAGCTTCTACAATGTAGATGAAGATAAGTTTGACCAAACACTCATCATTCGGTCATGTCAAATCCATGCAATGATGCCTATGATGCAATTCTCTGTTGCCCCGTGGCGTATTTTATCAAAAGAAAATTTGTCCATAGTTCGTAAATACGCACACTGGCATACACAACTAGGTTCGTATATTTTGGAACAGGCGAAGAAATCTGCTCAAACTGGAGAACCTATAGTTCGTCACATGGCTTATAGTTTTCCCAATCAAGGTTTTGAAAGTGTTAGCGACCAATATATGTTTGGTGATAAATATCTGGTAGCTCCTGTAACAACGGCTGTTAATCATCGAACCGTAAAATTGCCCAAAGGGAAATGGCGAGATGACCAAGGAACTATATATAATGGTGGCAAAGTTTACCAACTTGATGTACCAATAGATCGTTTACCTTGGTTTGTGAAAGTGAAATGATGTTGGTCTACAGTATCTAAAATATAGTATAAAGATAGTACTCCTTGACAGAATAGGGGAGTATTGTTGCGTAAGATTATGGCAATTTCTTTGTATAATCCTTGATTTATATCAATGTTGTGCTTAAAATCTCGTTTTTTTGCAAAATATTGG
>NZ_KQ960609.1 GCF_001553265.1 Prevotella sp. DNF00663
TCTGCTTTCTCTGAATGCTTGAATTCAGCACATAAATACTCATTTAGGTCTTTATAGTTTTGGAAGACGAAAGAGCAGTCTTGAACAGCAAAATTATCTCTTTTAAGTTGTTTTAAAGTTCGCTTTCCTCCTTCATCATTATCTAAATATGAACAGATGAGTTTGTGCTTTGAAAGGAAAAATATTGACTTTTTGATATTATTAATCGAGTTAAGTATCAGTGCAGCTTTCTTCTCTTCCTCTGGACTCATCGTAAGCAGACTAAGATAATCCATAAAACCTTCAAACAGATTGATTTGTTCTGAGGGATTGGGAACATACGACACATCGGAAGGAGACAAACACCCTTTGAAGTATGGATTGCGCAACGCATACCCATAAGAATTATTTGGAAATCCTATTGCGTAAAAACTCCTATCACCAATCCTATAATGGATTTCTCTACAATATTTTTTCGCAATGTTCAGATTGATTCCTCTATGTGTGAAATATTCTATGAGATTCGGATGGCATAAGTTAGTAGAGCCGACAACCTCTATACGTGATTGGCTTGGAGAAATTGTTTTGCTATTAGCTATGGAAAATTTTGGTAGGTTATTTTGTTTGCCATTAAACAACTCTATAGCTTGTACTAAACTGCAATTATGTAATTGCATAACTAAATCTATAAGACTCCCACCTTCATCAAGTGCAAAGTCATACCATAGATTTTGATTATAATCAACTTTGAAACTTGGAGTATGTTCATTTCGGAATGGACTTTTATACATTCCGTAATAGCCATAATTCTTTATAGGGTATATAGACATACTACCTAAGTAATCTTTAATTGATATTGCTTTAATTTCATCTATTGTCATACTTATAACTTTTAAGTTTATTACTTACTACAATGTGATATTCTTGTAAGTCGTTGACAGTGAAAGGAAAATATGTAGTACTTACTTTTCTTGTAGTAATCATTGCATATGATAGGCTGGTAGTAATGAGGTAGTAACACCCTATCTAATAGTTTACTACGGTCTAATCTTTCTTCTTTCAATGCTTTATCCCTCTTTGTAGTAAAGTAGTATTAATAATTAGTATTGTAACTTTGAATAAAGGGATTGGGAACAATCTTGCGTATATGGTAGACATACATTGGATTGCCACCTATCCTTTTGGATTTCCGCAAGAAACCAGCCTTTTTCAAGGCTTCTCCCATTCTCCTTTCACTTAGGTTTAGCGTTGTATATCCACGCAAATAGTTTAGGATTTCAGAAGTGGTCATATAACTCTCTTCGGTTGCTGCTGGCTTTTCCATGCCTTTAAGAAGCATTTCATACTCAACAGTCTGCACTTGAAACCCTTCGCTCTCTTGATGCAATTCGGCTATTTCCTCTTCATTGAACCAATAATGATAGTCAACTCTCCACAATTCAACTGCCTCGGAGTACACCTTGTTGATATTAATCCCTTTAGCTGCGTCAATATCAATGTGTTCAACTTCAAAAGGTAGAAAGCGACGACTGCCTGTCGGATCTGTTAGAAAATCATTACCATTAACAGATGCCATAAAGCTTGCTAAGTGAGGATACTCCTCAATGTAAGTGTCGTATGGTCTACGATATTTTACTCTTGGTGTCGTTATCAGATTCTTCAATTCATTTTCATCTCTCTTATTGAGTGCCTTTAGCTGGTCGTCAATATTGATAAAAAGATATTCCGCAATCAGTGTTTGTACATCTTTTCCTTGTGGATCTATTTTTCCAGTGAAAAGATAACTCTTCAGTTCTTCTGGACAGAGTAAATCAAGGAAAGTTGTTTTGAATTTTCCTTGTTCACCTGTAAGAACTAAACATGTATGATTACGACACTGTAAATCATCCATGGCATTGGCTACGACAGCAACCAACCATTTTACAAAGTAGTGTTTCCACTTATCAGGATTTCTCACCACAACACAATTTGCCAACCTTATAATTTCAGATTCATCTTCACCTTTAGGTTTTGGAAGATTCAACAAATACTCACGAATTGGGTTAACTTTATTGCAAAAGTCGCTCTCCAATATTGCTCGAATATTATCTGCTGGAGTATATATTCCCAAAGTCCCATCTACCAGCCGACGCATAGAGTTAATATCATATTTAGTAAGAGGACGAAATGAAGTATTAGAATCTTGTTCTCGAAACTCTGTTCTACTTTTAACAGTATTAAAACGAAAAGCATAATGCTCTTTCAAGAATTGTTCTATACGTTCATTCTTAGATTGCTTGGCTCGCCCTTCAGTTCTTTCCTTTTCCATAATGCATATATTTATAAAATGGAAGAATCAGAATGTTTCTCAGAAATAAAAGCTTTTGCCTCCTCGTTGATTTCGGCAACAGTCTTTTTCTTACCTCCTTCAATCCATGCCAACAACTCATCTTCAAAAAAATAGAGATGCTTACCATTCTTATAACAAGGTAGTAAGCGTTTACGTACTAAGGTGTAAACCGTGGGTTTGGCTTTCCCTATAAGTTTACACGCATCATCTATTCCAATAGGAATACGTTTGGGAGGGACAATAGGGGTTTGTCCTTTACATACTAAATTCTTGATTTCAGCAACTTCGCTGACTAAGTGAGCAACTGCCTTTGGCAAGTTCTCAAAAGTGATTTCATTTTGTACCATAATACTTGTTATTGATTTTTACGGTGCAAATGAAAAAAGTGTTTCCTCTGTGTCCTAAGACACTGAAGAAACACTATAAAAACACAATAGGTTTGTGTGTTATTCTGTTATTTGGTGGTCTGAAAGGCTTTGTACAATGGGTATAGTGCCTTTCTTCTCGTCATCACGGAGATGACTTTTTATACTTCCAACTTCTACATCTTTGAATGTGGTGGCAAAAACCTGCTTAAGGAACTGCGAAATTTCATCTTGTTTGCCAACTCTAAAATGATTCCATATACTCCAACCAAAATGAAACAGGTCTAAGGCAACTAAACCTTTGATATTAATTGGTTCAACGTGTGATAAGGGAAGCTTAGCGGAGTACAACTCTATATATTCACAAAGCTTGAGCAAATCTTTATCTGAAACATAAGGTGCGAATTGCTGTTGAGTATATTTAATAGCTATAGCACGTTTATCTTGTACTTTCTGGTCCATTAACTTTTGTTGCTGTTGCCGAATTGAGTCAAAGTCCATTGATTGTTGCTGTTGTTCGGAAGATGAACCGCCAACACCGTCTACTACTTGTCCAGCCTCAGCGTCGGATGCTTTATCATTTGTTTTATCTTCTTGTTTCTTTGGAAAGAAAAACTTGACTAATGCCGTAAATAGTCCCTCTACCAAAATAGACAATATAGAATAAATGATGATGCCTATGGCAACAACACTCCAAAAGACTATTTGTGCAGTAAATTCATCAACCCCTAAACGTAAGGCAACCACTCTTGCGAACAACGCAATGATGACACAAACAACAAGAACGGACAGATATACTACAATATGTTCAAAATATTTGGTATTCATATTATGTTGTCGAATTAAGTTTTATCATTTTCAATATCTATTTGAATAGCATTGGCTGCTTTATTTTTCTTTTCATCGACAACCTTTGCATATACTTGAGTTGTTTTGACATTTGTATGCCCAAGCATCTTACTTACAGTATAGATGTCTGTGCCGTTTGCAAGTTGAAGGGTAGCAAATGTGTGCCTAAAACAATGAAAGCTGAGGTGCTTCTGAATACCAGCTTTTTCAATCCATGCCCTTAATGGACGAGAAATCCAAGAAGGATTTGGTAACCCTTCAAAAACGAGTTGTTCTGGTTGTCTTGGCTCTCCGCAAAGCTTAAACGCCTGTTCCGAGATAGGCATATACTCTACCCCTTTTGTCTTTTTCTGAGTAAAGAGAAGTTTGGCTTGGTTTCCTTCGATGGCTATTTCATTCCATTTTAGTTTTTGAATATCGCAATGTCTCAGTCCTGTCAGAGCTGAGAATAGTGCTGCACGTTTAAGTACATCACGTTCACAGGGGGTATTAGCTAACTTATTCAGTTCATCAAGGGTTAAGTATTCCCTTCGGGATTCTTGTTCCTGTATGCCTTTGATTTTTGCAGATAAATCTATGGTCAAATATCCGTCTATGAATGCTTGTTTGAGCGCAGCCTTAAAAATAGAAAAATATGTAGAAGCTGTGTTTCGTGATATTGTCCCTTTTTTACTTCCACCACAAGGAGCGGATAACAAGAAGAACTTGAAATCTTCAGCTAATCGGTTGTCTATTTGTGAAAAAAGAAGCGTGTCTCCAGCAAACATTTTTAACAAAACATGTACTCGCTCCCAGTTTGTTTGAATTGAAAGGGAACTATTACGGTGTCGCTTATCTGCCACCTTATCAAAGTACTTAATGAAATTTTGTTGTAATCGTTCTTTCTGTTCTGCTTGTGCGGTTTCTGTGTCACTATACAAGCTTGCATTATCATATTCACGCTGCCGTAGTTTTCTAACACTATCTGCATAAATACAGGCCTCTTGGTCTATCTCACTTTTACACAAGATAATTCCATTCAAATCTCGTTTAGGTTTGAAAGTTTGGGTCACTTCGGTTGTACGAGCTGTTCTACTTTTATCCCAAATAGGAGTAGTGATAGTTCGGTTTAGATACTCACGCACTCTTTGCGGAGAATCTTTTCCAGCTACTCTCACAGGATAGCTTTCTATATACAGGTACCATTCTTTTCGATAAGCACTCTTTCGCAATCGTACTGTTGCCTTTGTATTATCAAGTTCCTTTCTCATTGTATGTCGTGGGTTAGGGTTTATACAAATTGTCTATCTCTGATTTTGGCGCATAGACGTAATTACCAATCTGCCTTGTTGGAATAGAATATTTGCGAATATGCAGATATACAGTACTATCATGGATGCCAAACTTCTTGGCTATTTCTCCAATCGTATAACAATCTTCAGGCTCAAGCCGATAAGTCTTTACTTCTGATTGTTTTTCTTTTCTTCTTTCATCGTAAGGACGTAGATTAAAGCGTTCTTGTAAATCAGCTTTGCAAATACGTATCATCCTTCGTCCGAGGTTATAATAACGAACTTGCTTATTCCTGATTAAGCGATAAAGGGAATCTCGTCCAATATCAAATAATGCAGTTGCATCAGCTATTGAGAGATAAGGTTGATTCTTCGGAACTCTCGCAGCCTTTTCTCTTTTCAATGCATCTAACAGTTCTTCCTTTTTTCTTTGTTTGTATGCAGCTTGAGAACAGTTCTTAGAGCAGTATCTGGAGGTTAGCGTCTTTGCAATAAAAGATTTACCGCAAATTTCGCATTTCCGCTCTATTTGAAATTTTGCACTTGCCATACTATTTGTATCTATTTGATTATCAATCTATCTTTTAAATTAAGTCGCACTTTATCTCCCATTAAGTCGCGGCACAAATATGGTACAAATATAAGCACAAAAACGATTAAAAACAATAAGATTTAATCATTATTAAGAAATAAAAATCCCAGCAACTTATTATGTTACTGGGATTTACCTATTTTTAATTAGCGTTTATTAGCACTTTTATTTCACTTCCTCGAAGTCTGCGTCTTGGATGTCGCTGGCGTTGCCACCTTGGGATTGTTGACCGTCTTGAGCACCACCGTTGAAGTCTTGAGAAGCGTCGGGGCCGGGCTGAGCACCTTGTGCTCCTTGATACATTTGCTGGCTAGCAGTCTGCATCACGGTGTTGAGGTTGTTGATAGCTGTATCAATTGCAGCCACATCACCACTCTTATGAGCATCTTTGAGTTGTTGGAGAGCACTCTCGATACCGGGCTTTTGGTCAGCAGGAATCTTGTCGCCGTTGTCTTTCAAGAAGTTCTCGGTGGTGAAAATCATGGAGTCTGCCTGATTCATCTTGTCCACTTTCTCTCGCTCTTTTTTGTCTGCTTCGGCGTTACTTTCTGCCTCTGCTTTCATACGGTCGATTTCTTCCTTGCTCAAACCACTTGATGCCTCAATGCGGATGTTCTGTTCCTTGCCTGTAGCCTTGTCTTTGGCGCTTACGTTCAAGATACCGTTGGCGTCAATATCGAATGTAACTTCAATCTGCGGAACACCGCGACGTGCAGGTGCGATACCCTCTAAATTGAACTGGCCGATGCTCTTATTCTGTGAAGCCATGGGACGCTCGCCTTGTAATACGTGAATGGTAACGGCAGTCTGGTTGTCTACGGCTGTAGAGAATACTTCGCTCTTTTTAGCAGGGATGGTTGTGTTAGCCTCAATCAGCTTTGTCATCACGCCACCCATAGTCTCGATACCGAGGGTCAACGGGGTTACGTCGAGCAACACGATGTCGCCCACACCGCTTTCTTTGTTCAAGATAGCACCCTGAATAGCAGCACCTACGGCTACCACTTCGTCGGGGTTTACGCCCTTAGAAGGCTCTTTGCCAAAGTAGTTCTTCACCAATGTCTGCACGGCAGGAATACGGCTGGAACCACCTACGAGGATGACTTCGTCAATGTCTGAAGTCTGTAACTTGGCATCGCGTATCGCATTTTGGCAAGGAACAAGACAAGCTTGGATAAGTCCATGAGCCAATTGTTCGAACTGTGCACGGGTCAAAGTCTTTACCAAGTGCTTAGGTACGCCACCTTCAGCCGAGATGTAAGGCAAGTTGATTTCGGTAGATGTAGAGCTTGATAATTCAATCTTAGCTTTCTCGGCAGCCTCTTTCAAGCGTTGCATGGCCATTGGGTCTTTCTTCAAATCGATACCCTCGTCGGCCTTAAAGCCGTCAGCCAGCCAGTTAATGATAACTTGGTCGAAGTCGTCGCCACCAAGGTGAGTATCACCATTGGTAGATAATACCTCGAATACACCGCCACCGAATTCTAGAATAGAGATATCGAATGTACCACCACCAAGGTCGAATACGGCAATCTTCATATCCTTGTTAGCCTTGTCTACGCCATAAGCGAGTGCAGCTGCTGTAGGTTCGTTTACAATACGCTGAACGTTCAAGCCTGCAATTTGGCCGGCTTCTTTGGTTGCCTGACGCTGTGAATCAGAGAAGTAAGCTGGTACTGTGATGACAGCATCGGTTACTTCCTGACCTAAATAATCCTCAGCAGTTTTCTTCATCTTCTGCAATACCATGGCAGAAATTTCCTGCGGAGTATATTTGCGTCCCTCAATATCTACACGGGGGAAACCGTTTTCGTCTACTACCTTATAAGGCATGCTCGTTGCTTCCTTACGCGATTGGTCGTAAGTCTCACCCATAAAGCGTTTGATAGAGTATACAGTGTTAGTCGGGTTGGTGATAGCCTGACGCTTAGCAGGGTCACCCACCTTGCGCTCGCCATCTTTTACAAAACCGATAACAGAAGGAGTTGTGCGCTTACCTTCGCTATTTGCTATCACAACAGGTTCGTTGCCTTCAAATACGGAAACGCAGCTGTTGGTTGTACCTAAGTCGATTCCAATAATCTTTCCCATAATCTTATATATTTATTTTTGTTATTATCTAATTTGATGTGGACACCAATATCCGTCATCTTATTAACAAACCATGTGCCAAGTGACATAATATGACAGAATGACACAAAACCATTAGGAGTTTATTAAAGACATGGAAATAATT
The DNA here is from genome assembly GCF_001553265.1 of Prevotella sp. DNF00663. GTDB lineage: Bacteria > Bacteroidota > Bacteroidia > Bacteroidales > Bacteroidaceae > Prevotella. The sequence goes on from NZ_KQ960609.1 coordinate 7,622, forward strand.
ATTGAAGACTAATTACAGCTAGTTGGCAGTTTCCAAATCCTTCTAAATGTTTTTCTTTGTATTTCTTATTTTCTATATTTATATAGGCGGTATACCGACAATAAGGCTAGAGTATTGTCGGTATAGAGAACTTTCAGTAATTATAATCTTTTATAGGTTTTCTATGCCACGTACCATAATTTTCTTTTTGGGGAGTTTTGTTTTAATTTCGATGTAATCTTGTTCTATGGCTCCTATGATTACTTGATTTTTCTTTAATTTATAGTCTTCTCCGTCTTTCTTCTCAATGGTATAGACAAAATAGTTTTCACCTTGCTTTTGTACGGCCGAAATAGGGAGTGCAAAACCTTGTTTGGAACTTATATTGATAATGGCCTCTACATAACTGTCGTTGATAATCATAGTTCCATTGGATTTGTCGATGGTAGCTATACAATTAATGGCTTTGGTATCTGGATTGATGATTTTCCCGATGTTAGATATTTTTGCTCGTAGGTTCTTGCTGTCATTACCGCCAGTTCCAAATATAACTTGTTGGCCAACGTGCAATTTCCTTATATCTGTATCGAATACTTCAAGTCTCAATTGGAGAGCATTGGGGTTGACTATCTCTGCAATATAGTTTTGCATATCGGTATATTCCCCTAATAATGTATTTACTTTTGTGATATATCCGCTAATGGGGGCGGTTATCGGAAAAGAAGCAGACATTTTCCCTTGCTCTATCAGAGTTGGATTTATGTGCAGCGTAGTAATACTTGCTTTGAGGGACAGATAGCCGGCGTATGTGCTATTGTAAATGCTTTTGGCTGCTAGATAATCCTTTTTAGCTCCAATCTGTTCAGCCCAAAGGGCGCTTGCTCGTTCGTAGTCAGCTTTCGCTTTAGTGTAGGCTATGGCCGCTTCTGCAAAACTTTGCTGTAAATTCATAAACTCGTTACCGGATATAGTCGCTACTACTTGACCAGCAGTGACATAATCTCCCACCTTACATCTCAATGTGTTGATTTTGCCAGAGATGGGAGTGCTGACTTTAGCCATGGCATTTGTGGGAGCAAAAATATATCCTTTGCATTCTACTTTCTCAAGAAAGGTTGCTGTACTAACTTGACCTATCTCCATTCCACCTTTTTCAAATTGTTCAGAGGTGATGGTTATCAGTCCGTCATCTTGAGATTGGGCTTCAGTCGTCTTCTTGTTAGTACATGAATAACCTATGTATTTGTCGTTTGTTTACATGTCAAAAAGAGCCTGTTTTAAGTTGTTGCAAGGGCGTGGCAGCAGTGCTGCATGAGCCGAACAGCAATACTGCCTCGGCTTTGCAGTAAAGTGATGATAAAGTGCTTAAAATCAGATATTTACATCTTCGACGGATTAAGTGAAGTGCATGTGGAAGTAAGGTGGCTACTTCATTTGGATTATTGTGCCCCTTGCATGGCTTCAATCGGATTATTGGTGGTGATGAAGTCGACACCTGCCTCGCTCATCTCTTGAATGGTGGCAGGTTCGTCTACGGTCCAAGCATTGACGGTCAAGCCTAATTCATGGGCTTGGCGTATCCATTCCGGATGTTGTCGGAATGCGCTATAATGATAATCAAGACCTGTGAAGCGGAGTTTGTGTAACTCTTCGGGCGAGACGTTTCCACGCAGATAGGCTACTTTAGCATGACTGTCTAATCGTATGAGTTCCTTGCATACGTCCATGTTGAACGAGATATATTCCACTCTGTCGGCCATACCATATTTCATTACTTCTTGCAAAGTCTTCCGAGCGGCCTCTCTGTTTCGTTCGAGGGTGGCGTGCGACTTGATTTCGATGATGAGTTTAGTGGGACTTTTGCTCTTTTTGAGCATTTTGAGGAAGTCTTTGAGTTGTGGCATGTGCTCGCCGTTGTCAAGCACGAGAGCTTTGCATTCCTTGTAAGTAGCTTGTTGTATGTTTACTCCTTTGAACGTAGGGTCATGGTTTACCATCAAATGTCCATCGGCAGTGAGCCAAATATCGGTTTCCGACCCATAAATTTGCAAGTCCAGAGCATTCTGTAATGATTCACGAGAGTTCTGTGCTGCGCCTTCCATTTTCCAATGTCCACGGTGCGCAATGACTTTATGTGCGCTCATGGTGAGGGTTGATACTGCTAGTAATGTGGCGATGATGAGGCTTCGTAGTGTTATTTTCATGATGAACTTGTAATGAGGTTTTATTGTTGGTTTATTCTTCTTTCAGAGTCGTATGCCAAATATACGCATAATTCTACATATAATATATGGTGTAGAGCATAAAATATGTGAATCGAAATCGGCCACCCTTGGTACACTGAAAGAGAACTCTGCAAAACTCTTAGTTTAGAAATT
>NZ_KQ960610.1:0-100880 GCF_001553265.1 Prevotella sp. DNF00663
AAAGAGAGTATATCAATTTTGACACACCCTCAAGGATTTATAGGCTATTTAAGTTTTACCAGACAGCAATAGTTCCGGAAGGCTTTTTCGCTGAATATATGGCAGCTAATCAATGGGTTGCAGTGCCACTCAGCGTCATATTGGCTGTCCCCATGTATGCTAATGCCGCAGGAATTGTACCTGTCATTCAAGTGCTTGTGGCTAAAGGTATTCCCATGGGTACAGCCTTGGCGTTCATGATGGCAGTAATAGGACTTTCGTTACCGGAAGCTACACTGTTGAAAAAAGTCATGACGTGGCGACTCATTGGTATTTATTTTGGGACAGTCACACTTTTTATCGTGATACTAGGCTACTTCTACAACTTTATATTTAGTCTGTAGAAAAAGAACATTCCATTCTTCTCATCTTTATTCCACTATCACCTCGTCGAAGAAGAAACGGGATTTTTGGCCGGGACGGACGTGGGATGGGGGACAAATACCAGCTCCACGCACTTGTATCTTGACATATCGAGCCTTTGATTGGAAGGCGAAAGAAAGGTCTTCACGGAAAGTTCCATCGGCAAACAAGTCGGCTTCATCGCACTGGTAGGTTGCTATGGGACGGAACTTTCGCCCATCCTTAGATGCCAAAACGTCTATTTGAGCCGGCCGATGTACGGCTACTCCATAGTTATTGATACATCCTAGACGGATGTATTTAATGGGTTGGATGCGTTGTAGGTCGATGATGAATGATGCGCTATCGGTATTATTCCACGAGCACCACTCTGAATCGGTGCACTTCATGGTACCTCGTACCCCGTTGGTCAATGTGTAGGGTAGGGTGGCGCCCATAGTTTTGATGGGGCAAGCTGTGGCTTTGTTCCAATGAATGGGGAATGACAAGGTCTCACCTTCCTGATGGTTATCGCGGAAAGTGGCAGCCTGAATGGTGACATCGGTAGACACTTCGAGTGGTGAGGTGTATAGGGGAGAGGTCGGGCTAGGTGGTGTGCCATCGAGAGTGTACCGTATTTGCACGTCGGGACGGATACAGTCGAGTGCCACTTGTAGTTTCCCATTGTGCGGGACGACCGATTCTTGAATGTTAAACATCGAACGTGCCGGTACGATACCCATGTTTCCGAGTTGTTCGCAGTAGTTGTCGGTGGCTTTCAAGAATCGATTCCAATCTTTATGTACGGGCATAGTCCACGCTGTTTCGGCCAAGGCTAGCATGCGAGGGAAGAGCAGATAGTCGACATCGGCAGTGGTCTGGCAGAATTCTGTCCACAAAGAGCCTTGTATACCAAGTAGTTGTTGTGTGATGGCGGACGTCCAATCGCGTTGTACGGGTTCGTAGTCGTACACATCTTTCAGCGTGTTGTTGCCGAAATAGGTAATCGGTTCAAAGCGTTGGGGACCCTGATAGCGGATGAGATAGAGTTTTTGAGCCGGTGTCATAACGATGGGATGTCCCTGTCGGGCAGCTTTTAGAGCGGCTTGTCCCATTCCTCGCCAACCGAAGATGACAGCCCCTTCGGGTAGTGTTTGGCTGTTAGTCAGTTCGTCCCAGCCTATCACTTTGCGCCCTTTGCTGCGTATATATTGTGCTAATTGTGACATGAAATAGCCCTGTAGGTCTTCTTCGTTGGTTATATGTTCGTGCTTCATGCGTGCTTGACAGCGCGGACAACGTTTCCAATAAGTTTTGTCGGCCTCGTCGCCACCGATGTGAATGTAATGCGAGGGGAACAACTCCATCACCTCATCGAGTACGTTGTGGAGGAAAGAATATACGCTGTCGTTACCTGCACAGAATATAATCTTGGCACGAGCAACACCCAGTCCGGGTAGTACACCGGTGGGTTGGTCAACTACCGGACACTTCAATGCCGGGTAAGCGGCCAATGCAGCGTTGCTATGGGCAGGTAGGTCGATTTCGGGAATCACCTCTATTTGCCGAGCAGCAGCGTAGGATACAATCTCTCGAATGTCGGTTTGAGTGTAGAATCCCTTCTCATAAACCGGTTCACCGGGCTCCGGATTGCGTCGTTCGGGGAAGAGTTTGCCCGGCCTAACCACGCGTTTAGAGCCTACAGACGTGAGCCGTGGATAACGTTTTATTTCAATACGCCACCCATTGTCGTCTGTCAAATGCAGGTGAAGTCGGTTGAGTTTAAGCATCGACATGCAGTCGATGATTTGTAGAAGATGGTCTTTGGGAGTGAAAAAACGTGCAACATCAATCATTACACCACGATAGCCAAAGCGTGGCGAGTCTTTGATGGTAACAGCAGGTACGCACCATGGTGATTGCGTAGGCATGAGTTGGCGAAGCGATTGTATCGCATAGAAGACTCCACTATTACCAGCCGAGCGGATTGTGATATGTTTGGTATCGACGTCAAGGATATAACTTTCGTCCGCTAGACTGCTATCTGTGATGATGCGTATGTCGGCTTGGTCGGTCGATACCATCTTGGGTGTAAAGCCAAAATCTCGCCGTAACGCGTCGACGAATAGCTGTATGACGGGCTGTTGCGATGGGTGAGCCACGCCAATCGTGGTAGATGGGGAGAACAGGAAAGTACCTTCGCCAACTTGAATCTCTTGTGGTTGAGGGATAAGATGGATGGTCGGTGATGGCTGTGCAGCTTTCAAGGGCATGCAACTCCATGCCAAGCTAACTAGAAAAATGCGTATACTCATGGATAAAAACGTTTCTCTCATTAGGTTATAACGGGATTGAATGATATTGTATAGATGCAAAATTACGAAATAAAATAGATACCGACAACGTAACTTTCTCAAAAAAAGCGATGACGACAGGCTTTGTTGTTAGCATATTTATTGCTATTTTTGCATGCAGCTATGAGTGAAACGTCGACCATACAAAGTCTTAAACAGCAACGATTGTTGCTGGAGTTGGAATACCACACAGAGAAAGAAGCCTTTCGGAAGCAAACCGAAACGATGGGATTGCAACGAAAGGTGAAGCGTGGCGATGCTTGGTATCCGCTGAGAGTGGGCAAAAGCTACTATAATTCGCTGAACCAACTGTCGCTGGAAGTGTTTCGTACGACCGATGAGGAGATAGAATGTAACTTCGAGTATGGCCGACCGGTGGTATTCTTTCGCGTCGATGGTGAGAGCGGACGCATACATTATTTCCCTTTTACTGGTTCGGTGGGCTATGTAGAAGGTGAGCGCATGGTTGTCACTGTGCCCGACTCGGCTTGCTTGTCGGATGTGCAGGCCTGTACATCTATGGTGGGTGTGCAGCTATTTTTCGACGAAACAAGTTACCGACTGATGTTTGAAGCACTTGACAAGGTGACCCGTGCCGATGGAAACCGATTGGCCTATCTGCGCGATTTGTTCTATTCGCATCGCCTAGCCGAACGATTTACTTTTGCAGCCACGCGTTTCCCATGGCTCAACGCTACGCAGGAGAAGGCCGTGAACGAGGTGTTGTGGGCTAAAGATGTGGCGGTGGTGCATGGTCCACCGGGCACAGGGAAGACTACCACATTGGTAGAAGCCATCAACGAAACGCTGATGCGCGAGAGTCAGGTGCTCGTTTGTGCACAGAGCAATATGGCCGTAGACTGGATTTCGGAGAAGTTGGTAGACCGTGGTATTAATGTGCTGCGTATCGGTAATCCATCGCGTGTGAATGATAAGATGTTGTCGTTTACCTATGAGAGACGCTTCGAGTCGCATCCGGATTATCCCCAGCTGTGGGCTATACGGAAAGCTATACGTGAGTTGAGAGGCCAACGGCGTGGCCGAGACGACCGTTACCATCAGAAATTGGAACGTTTGAAGAGTCGAGCAGCGGAACTTGAGATACGCATCAATGCCCAACTATTTGGCGAAGCTCGTGTTGTTGTATCTACATTAACGGGTGCAGCGAACCGTTTACTCGACCGTCAGAAGTTCGGAACGCTCTTCATCGACGAGGCAGCGCAGGCTCTTGAAGCTGCTTGTTGGATAGCTATTCGTAAGGCAACACGTGTCATCTTGGCTGGCGACCATTGTCAATTGCCGCCTACCATCAAGAGTATTGCGGCGTTGAAAGCCGGACTAGGTAAGACGCTCATGGAACGAATTGTGGAAAACAAGCCCGAAGTGGTGACGCTACTCAAGGTGCAATACCGTATGAACGAGCAGATAATGCGTTTTTCGAGCGACTGGTTTTATGGCGGACAGGTAGAGAGTGCGCCGCAAATCAAGTTCCGTGGCATTCTGGATTATGATAATCCTATTGAGTGGGAGCGTACGGAAGTGACGACAGGAGAGACTTTCGTGGGAGAGAGTTTCGGCCGAATTAACAAGGAGGAGGCTGAATTGACGTTGCAAAAACTGGAGGCTTATTATCATAAGATAGGTAAGGAGCGCGTGTTGGAAGAGCGTATCGACGTGGGGATTATTTCTCCCTATCGTGCCCAAGTGCAATATTTGCGACGCCTCATCGGTAAGCGCGAATTCTTCAAATCCTATCGACATCTCATCTCGGTAAACACCGTTGACGGATTCCAAGGGCAGGAACGCGATGTGATTCTGATTTCGTTGGTGCGCAGTAACGATGAAGGGCAGATAGGATTTCTCAATGATTTGCGACGAATGAACGTGGCTATCACGCGTGCCCGAATGAAACTCATCATCCTAGGTGACGTAGATACGCTCACCAAGCATCCTTTTTATAAAAAGCTATACGAAAGTATTCAAAACGAATCATAACGATGTTACAACGCGACTACTACCTCAGACTCATACAAGAGTTTATGGCTGCACTGGCCAAAGTACTGGAAAAGAAAGAGTTTACGGCTCGAAAAGAAGAACTGCATAAACTATATGAGCAGTATGTAGGGCCTTATGCGTTTTACGGTACGGCCACTATTGACGAAGTGATGCAGGCACTTGAGGGTGAAACCCCGGAAAAACGCATCATGAAACTCGAAATGTTATCAGAGTTATACTACCATGAAGGTTGTATAGAAACCGGACCGACACGTGACATCCTGCTCTCTAAAGCCTTCTCGCTCTTGGATTATTTAGAAGCCAATAGCGGTACCTACTCCATGGAACGACATGCCCGCATAGCAGAACTACAACGGGAATACGGGAAGAAAGAGGGGGAGTAGATCAGCAAAAATAGGCTTACTGTTATTCCATATATTTTCCAACGAATCGTTTTACGATCTCGGTATACTTTTGACGATGGTCGGTATAGCTCATGGCATGAGCCGAGTGGGGGAAGAGGGCGAGTTGTTTGGGCTGCGGTTTGCCCGTATAGAGCGGGTAAACCATACGGGTGGGTACGTAGGTATCGGTCGTGCCATGGATAAAGAGCATCGGTTTGTTGCATTTTGCAACTTGCTTTAATGCTGAAGCTTCAGCAAAAGACCAACCGTAACGCAGCTTGCAAAGTGCACTCGTGGTGTACATCAAAGGGAATGAGGGGAGGCTGAATTGGTTTGAAAGTTCCCCTCTAAACTCATCCCACACGTCGGTATAGCCACAATCTTCTATGAAACAGCGAATGTAAGACGGGGTGTTTTCACCTGATAACATCATCACTGTGGCTGCTCCCATGGATATACCATGAAGCACTTGCTTCGTTCCGACGAACAGCGAATCGGCAAACGCTGACCAGCGCAAGACATCTTTGCGGTCTTCCCATCCCATTTGTATATGGTCGCCATCGCTTAGGCCGTGTCCATAGAGGTCGGGCAACAGCACGTTATATCCCATTCGGGCGTAGATATAGGCTATATGCAGCATCTTCACGGCACTGTCTTTATACCCATGGATGAGCAAGGCTGTGAGTGGGGTACGGCTCGGTGCATAGGCATAGTAGACGTGCATACGCTCACCATTCACCTTATATATAATGGTGTCGTGTAGTGCATGAATATGCAGCAGGCTGTCTATCCACGGTTTAATTTCGGGATTTGCAGCTACCACTTCCTGTAATTGTGTCTTCACATATGTTTCCCGGTTGTCTCTAGGAGACAGGGAGAACGAGAGCATGTAGCACGATGCGGCTGTGATGATGATGATTAGGGTTCCCAAAAGGATGCCCAGCCATCGGCCGATATACGATTTCTGTTTCATAAGTAAACGAAAAAAGGATAGCTTCATGGTATGAAACTATCCTTTATTTATTAGAGCTCAATACCTTCTCTCTTTGGCGAGGGAGGCGTAGGGCTGTTTTACTTCATCTTAGTATAACCATACTTAGCTGAGCAGCACAATTCTTCCTCGATGCGGATGAGCTGGTTGTACTTAGCCATACGGTCTGTGCGGCTCATAGAACCGGTCTTAATCTGACCGGAGTTGGTAGCTACGGCGATGTCAGCGATAGTAGTATCCTCTGTTTCGCCCGAACGGTGAGAAGTAACAGTGGTGTAACCGTGACGGTGAGCCATCTCGATTGCGTCAAGAGTTTCAGACAATGAACCGATTTGGTTGACTTTAATCAGGATTGAGTTAGCTGCACCCATCTTGATACCCTTTTCCAAGAACTTCACGTTAGTTACGAACAAGTCGTCACCAACCAACTGGCAACGGTCACCAATCTTAGCTGTCAGCTTCACCCAGTTCTCCCAGTCGTTCTCATCAAGACCGTCCTCGATAGAGTCGATAGGATATTTTGTGATAAGTTCTTCCAAGTAAGCGATTTGCTCTTCAGCTGTAAGCTTCTTGCCATTCTTTACGTCCTTCGGCATACCGTTCTTGAGTTGACGATAGTCGTAGAACCACTGACCGTTTTCCTGAACAGCAAATTCAGAAGCAGCACAGTCCATAGCAATCTTCACATCATCACCCGGCTTGTAACCAGCGTCCTTGATTGAAGCGATGATAGTGTCGAGAGCGTCTTCGATACCATCAAAGCTAGGAGCGAAACCACCCTCATCTCCAACAGCAGTAGAGAGTCCGCGCTTCTTCAAGTTCTTTGCCAATGCGTGGAAAACCTCAGCACCCATACGGATAGCTTCTTTCTCGTTCTTAGCGCCTACAGGGCGAATCATGAATTCTTGGAATGCGATAGGAGCGTCAGAGTGAGCACCACCGTTGATGATATTCATCATAGGTACGGGCAAAGTATAGGTATTGCAACCACCAATGTAGCGATACAAGGGGATATTGAGAGCCTTGGCAGCAGTCTGAGCAACAGCCAAAGAAACACCGAGAATGGCGTTAGCACCGAGCTTACTCTTTGTAGGAGTACCGTCGAGTTCAAGCATCTTGTTATCGATCTTGCGCTGTTCGAGTACGCAGAAGCCCTTCAATGCTGGAGCGATGACGTTGTTTACGTTCTCTACAGCTTTCAAAACGCCCTTGCCACCGAAACGGTTCTTGTCGCCGTCGCGAAGCTCAAGAGCCTCGTTTTCACCGGTAGAAGCACCAGATGGTACGCTAGCGCGACCCATCACACCATTTTCCAATGTTACTTCTACTTCTACTGTAGGATTGCCACGAGAGTCAATAATCTCACGAGCATGTACTTTTTCAATTACCATAGTTGTTTTCTTTATTTTATAAAATACAAATATATTCGTATTGTCTATGTATGCAAAGTTAGCATAAATTTCGCACATAGCATTCTCCCATGCGCAGTAGAGAGGTGCATTTTATATAAATTAACGCATGCGCGAGATTGATACAGTGCGTATACTGCTTTCTTAGCGTCTTCTGTTTTTACTGATGCTCTCTTTCAACAGTTCTGCGGCCACTTTCGAGATGTTGTATAAGATGACCATGTTGTGGTTGTCGGTGGTGGAGAGTTGCTTGACGAAAGCGGTATTCCAAGCCTTTACCTCATCTATTGTGACGGGATGGTCGGTCTTTATCGGAGTGGGAGAGAAGTTATGCTGCACTTGTTCTATCACGCGAGTGATGTATCGACATGTCTCAATATCCTCTGCTGTGAGTGGTTTGCTGTAATAATGCGCCCCAAGAGCCGATACATACGACAGCAAAGAGTGGTGCATATAGGTCAGTGCATAGGCCTCTCGCTGTAACTTCCGCTTCTTCTTGGGTTCGGCATGCATACCCTTCCAAGCCTTTGCCAAGGCGTTATCAGCCTGATGAGCGGTGCGTCTGTTGTGATAATAAGCGGCTCCTCGCACATCGTTCTCGTAGATGGTGTTGAAATAGCGTAGCGTCTTGGTGATGGCATCAGTCATCAATTGCTGTAGATGGCGATATTGCCAATCGGGCCAAATATACCTTACGGCCAAGAAAGCCATGATAGAACCGAGCAGCGTATCGAGCAGTCGGTAGGTCATGACGGCTATACCGGTGCCAGTCTGTAGGTTGAATGCGGCAATCACGAACATGGTAATGAAGACCACGGCATACGTGTAGCGCTTGCGAACCCAATAGAAGAACGTGAATATAGAGAATAATAAAAGTACGATTTGACCAGCTACGGTGGGTAACAAATGAGCCCAAATGACGCCTAAGGCTACTCCGACAAAGGTTCCGAAGATACGTTCGAAGAGGCGTTGGCGCGTAGCTACGTAACTTTGTTGGCACACAAAGAGAATCGTCAGTACCACCCATGCGCCTTTGTTCATGTGGAAAGCCTCGACAAGGGCGTATCCCGCCACTAGGCAAATAGACAGTCGCACGGCATGGCGGAATCGCGGATGGTTCTCGTTGAAGAGAGCCCGAAGTCGTTGTTTCAGTGATGCCGGCTTGTATTGTAGTGTTTCTACGGGTACAGGCTCGCTGTGATGGCTGTCGTCGGCGTGTTCCAAGAGCAGCGAAATGCGCGACAGGTTGGAATAAAGCATGGACAGTGCGGCGTATTCGGGGTCGTCGGTACTCTCCTCCAATTGGTGTCCTACCACCTCTTTCGTCCATCGTAAGTCGGCCGGTAAGGCAAATCTTTCGCCCATAATAATCGTGTCGGCATAGTGCCGAATAGCTTCCGACAAGCAATAAAGATATTGCCCGAGTCCTTCGAGTAACAAAGGGTGTTTGCAACGACGGCTCAACACATCGTAACGTTGATGGGTTGAGGCTGCACGCTCGTGCAGTTGTTGCAACAATATCCATTGATGGTAAAGTGGAGCGAGCCCCTCTGTGCTTTTTCCACCAAGTACATCGAGGCACGAATAAATCACGTCTTTGCAGCTATCTATGCCGCGTCCCACGGCAATATTGCGCTCGGCCAGTTGTGTGCGCCCCGCTTTATACTCGTCTTTCGTACATGGGAAGAGTTCGGCTTTTACGCTTAGATAGTCGGCTAAATGCCCATAAGCCACGACCAACTGCTCTTTCAGCAATCGATAAGGACGTAGCGAAAGTAGCAAGAGAGAGATGCTGCCGTACATCAAACCGCCAAGTGGCAGCAGAATGGGTTGATAGTACCACGGTTTAATGCCCGCGCCGAGCATGGCATAGACCGACACGAGTAGCGCACCAAAGGTCACCCCTTGATACCGAGTACTTAGTCCGCCGAGTAGAATCAGTATGAACGACGTGGCTCCCAAGCCGATACCAAACAGCCACGGATAGTCTTTCAGCAGTTCGACGCTTGTACTTACAATCACGAAACTCACGATGGTAACGGCTAAACTGCGCATGCGGCCGAGTGGATGGTCGTCGTTTTCGGCTAAGGCAGCGCCTACTGCCCCTAGTGCCAACGTACATCCTACGAACGGTTCGCCAAATAAACAGCATGGTATCAACATCAAGGCGATAGCCAATGTCACCTTGAGAGCCCACAAATTGTCGGGATGTGTCCAGAAACAATCTATCCAAATCCGTCGTAATTGCCGTATGAAGGCGTTGTATGTCTTTGCTAATAATTTGTTCATACTTGTCTGCAAAGGTAGTGATTTTCCACGGATTAGGACATAAAAAATGACGTCTGAACGATAAAATCGTTCAGACGCCAACTCACAACAATTATTATTCAAACACCGTGGCAGCAATCTTCTGTACCAGTGCTATCTTTTTCCATTGCTCATCTTCTGTCAACTTGTTGCCAATCTCGCACGAAGCGAAGCCACACTGCGGACTTAAGCAGAGTCGTTCGGCCGGTATATACTGCTCGGCTTCCTTGATTCGGTCGATAATAGTCTGTTCATTCTCAAGTTCGGCACGCTTGGTGGTAATCAGTCCGAGCACCACTTTCTTGTCAGCGGGTATGTATTTCAAAGGTTCGAAACTTCCCGAACGCTCGTCGTCGAACTCTAAATAGAATGCATCCACATTCTCGTGGGCGAACAGATAGGGCGCGATGGCATCGTAACCTCCCTTACATGCGTAGGTGGAATGGTAGTTTCCACGACACACGTGGGTGTTGATTGCCAAGTCGGCAGGTCTGCCTTCGAGTGCCAGATTGTTCACGTGCAGATACTTCTTAGCCTCGCTTTCTATAGTAGCACCGTCGCCCATCTTCGCCTTCCAGTAATCTTCGTCAACTATCATGCCCCAAGTGCAGTCGTCGAACTGGATGTTTCGGCAGCCGGCCTCATACAAGTCGCGAATCACGGTGCGATAAGCGGCTGCTAAATCTTCCACCAATTCATCAAAATTAGGATAGATAGACTCCGTTTGCTTGGCATTGTCGCCACGGAAAAGTTCTGCTAATGTCTGTGCCGGAGCAGGGATTGTCTGTCTGGCCACGACTCCCGGACGTTCAAATTGCTTCACGTATTTGAAGTGTTCTACGAATGGATGGTTTTCTCCGGAGATTTCTCCGACCAGTTTGATAGACCCTTTTGTGGTCTCTTCGCCATGAAAGAAGTAGCCATGTTCGAGTTCAATGTGCTCTATTCCCTGCAATCCCCACATGAAATCGAGGTGCCAATAGCTGCGACGATATTCTCCGTCGGTGATGACATGTAGCCCTGATGCTATTTGTTTTTCTATCAACTCTTTGATGAGCCGGTCTTCCACGGCTTTCAGTTCGGCATCGCCAATCTCTCCATTGGCATACTTGGCTCTTGCAGTCTTCAATTCTTCCGGTCGCAAAAAACTCCCTACGATGTCGGCACTAAACGGTGCTCTAGTCTCTTCTCTCTTACTCATAGTCTCTATTTTATCTCGTTTTACCTTATTTCGTTGTTGTGAAGGCAAAGGTAAATAGTTTTATTTTTACTAGCAAATAATTTTGGTAAATAGGAATATTATGCTACTTTTGTCGGGAATATAATGCTTTGTGTAGAATATTATTCTATAAAAATGTGTTATTGGAGAGGTGAATAAAGAACTAAAAGAGACTTCCGCAATGGTTATGATGGCTATTGTAAGTCCCTTATCGCAATTGTATAATGATGGAAAATCTAGACGAAACCGATATTCGCATCCTACGCGAACTACAACAAAATGCCCGACTCACAGTGAAAGAGTTGGCTGCCAAGGTGCATCTATCGCCCACTCCAGTCTTCGAACGACAGAAAAGACTGGAGCGAGAAGGTTATATCAAGCGGTATGTAGCGCAGCTAGACAGCCGTAGACTTGGTACGGGTATCATCGTATTGTGTAACATTCGGTTGAAACAGCACTCCCAACACTATATTCAAGAGTTCATGGATGCTGTGCAAAATATAGAGCAAATCACCGAATGTTACAATATCAGTGGCGACTTCGACTTCATTATTAAGGTGCATGCTCGCGATATGCGCGATTATCAAGCGTTCATGTTGAATACGCTCGGTACGATAGATTGCATCGGAAGTCTGAACAGTGTCTTTGTCATTGGCGAAATCAAAGGCAGCCAAGGCATCCCTCTCCCACGTATCAACAGTCAAAACAAACACAACGTATGAAATATCTTATCATCTCAGACATACACGGTTGTCTGCCGGCATTGCAAAAAGCACTGAAATTTTACCGTGAAGAGCATTGCGATATGCTTGTTATTCTAGGCGACATATTGAACTATGGACCGCGTAATGGGTTGCCCGAAGGACTCGACCCACAAGGTATTGTGCGCGAACTCAATGCCATGGCCGACGAGATTGTGGCTATCCGAGGCAATTGTGATTCCGAAGTCGACCAGATGTTACTTGATTTTCCTATTATGGCCGACAGTATGTTGCTCGTTGATAGTGGCCGTCGTATCTTACTTACTCACGGTCATATCTACAACGAAACGAATATGCCACGCGGTCCATACGACGCCATCGTCTATGGGCATACGCATCTCTATAAACTCGAACAGCATGGCTCGCTCACTGTTTGTAACACCGGTTCCATCACTTTTCCTAAAGGTGGCAATCCGCCTACGATGGTTGTGTATGAGAATGGAGAATTTAAAATTATCGTATTACCATAAGACGAGGTAATACGATAATTTCTCTTTGATGCTTGGCGAGAGGTTTCGCCATATCAAGCTGGGGGATAAAAAGGGGTGGAAAAGAATTATTTCTGTTCTTTTACCAAATATACGACTACCGGAAGGTGGTCTGAGAAACCATCAAGCCATACTCCGCCGGCTGTCGTACGCAATGGAGCACCCTTGTATTTTCCTGTTTGTTGGAACAGATAATCACGACGGAAGATCTGTTTTTTCCAATATTTCAGTGTTGAGAAATCTTTCTTTCCGTCCTTATCAAGCAGTGTCGGTGAAAGAACTATTTGGTCGAAGAGATTCCAACTGCCGTTGTACATCAACGTACCGGTACCTTGTTTCGCGAGAATAGCGTAGAACGGGTTGTACATATCGTTCGGTCCAACTTCGGAGATGTCGCCCTTGGCTGCCAATTCTACTTTCATGCTGGCGTTCATGGGGTCGTCGTTCATGTCGCCCATCACAAACACTTTCAGGTCGGGATTGGCTTGCAACAAGCTGTCTTTTATCTTCTTCACCTGTCTACCGGCAGTCTCTCGATAGGGTGAAGTGTTGAAACGGCTAGGCCAGTGGCATACGATAACGCACACAGAATCGCCACCCAAGATTCCTTTCACGGTGAGATAACCGCGTGTATGGAATGCGGTGTCACCTTTCACTTCGTCTTTATATTGATAAAGGTGGCTCCATGTAGGCGTGAACAAACTTGGATTATACAGCAAGGCACAGTCGATGCCACGGCTATCGGGACCTTCTATGTGTACAAACTGGAAGTTGCGGGCTTTCAAAGGTTCTTGAGCCACGAGGTCGGCCAAAGCCATTGAATCTTCCACCTCGCTCACTCCGATAAGCGAACAGCCCACGCCGGGCAATACATCGGTCCCCATATCGGCCAACGCCCTACTCATATTGCGAAGTTTATGTGTGTAGCGTAGCTTGTCCCACTTATAGATTCCATTAGGTAAGAAGTCGTAATCGCGCTTTCCCTCGTTATGAACAGTGTCGAAAAGGTTCTCTTGATTATAGAATCCTACAGCATAAACGTTGAACTTTTTCTGCGCTGTAGACATGATAGACACAAAGAGACATGCCATCAGCATCAAAGTTGTTTTTCTCATTACTTGCTTTTTTGCTTTTTGATATTACGTTAACCGACAAATATTTTAAAACTATACTTGTCTTTGCAAATGTCGTAAAATTATGCGAGAAATATCCCTTTTTTATGAATAAAAGTAATTTTATAAGGTGGAAATTCAAAAATAAGTACTTATTTTGCAAACAAAGTCAAATTTAAAAACAACCATGCAAAAGAAGATTAAACTTGCTGCGATAGCGATATGCTACTCATCGTTGGCATTTGCACAGTCTGTTGGTAATGGCCAAAAGAACGAAGTTCAGAACGAATCGGCTTTCACCTTTACCGAATCACAGCTTGGAGAAGATGACAATATCACCCAGAATGTGACCATCATCAATTCCAATTCCAATGTCTATGCCAGTGGTGTGGGTTATCTTTTCTCACCAGTGCGGTTCAGATACCGTGCTTTCAATCAGAAATACAACGAGGTCTATATCAACGGTATGCCCATGAACGATATGGAAAGTGGTCAATTCCGCTTCTCGTTGATTGGCGGATTGAACAACCAGACACGTAATTCTGATACATCACTCCCGTTTGAGAACAATGCTTATATGGTATCTGCCATGGCCGGTTCTACCAATTACGATTTCCGTCCGGTAAACATGCCGAGAGGTCATAGAGTCTCTATAGCAGCGGCCAACCGTAGTTATACCGCTCGTGGAGTGTACAGTTACAACAGCGGTCTCAATAGTAAAGGCTGGGCATTCTCTGCCGGTCTTACTTACAGATGGGCCAGTCGAGGCTATGTAGAAGGTACTTTCTACAATTCGTTGTCTTATTTCTTGGGTGTTCAAAAGGTGCTTGGCTCTCGCATGCAGCATTCGCTGAGCTTCACCACATGGGGTAATCCCACCGAGCGTGGTACTCAAGGAGCTGCCACAGACGAAAGTTACTGGTTGGCCAACGACTATCAGTACAATCCATATTGGGGTTATCAGAATGGTAAGAAGCGCAACTCGCGCGTGGTAAACGAGTTCTCTCCTTCTGCATTATTTACATGGGATTGGAAGATAGATAACGATATGAAGTTGACAACCACTTTGGGTGGTAAGCTCGGCCACTACAGTAGCACCAAACTCAACTATAATAACACCGACAATCCACAGCCCGATTACTATAAGCTTCTGCCTAGTAGCTACTATGATGTGTTCGATCCAGCCGACACCGGTAATCGTACCGAGGCTTCGTTGGTGGGATGGACAAAGGCTTATAATTACCTTACGGCATCGAAAGCCAATCGGCAAGTCAACTGGGATCGCTTGTATTTAGCCAACGCCAATGCCTCGGCTCAGGGCGCAGATGCTATGTACTATGTGGAAAATCGTCACAGTAACCAAAGCATGTTGACCCTTGCGTCGACGCTTAATGCCAATATTAATAAACTCACGACATGGAATTTGGGTGTGATTCTCGCTACCAGTAGAACACATCATTATAAGACTATGGAGGATTTATTGGGCGCAACATCGTTCCACAATATTAATACTTACGCTTTAGGTACATACGCTCCGGGCGCTGACGAATTGCAATACGACCTTAACCATCCCAATGCTTTGGTAGGAAAGGGCGACATCTTCGCCTACGACTACAACATCTTTGTCAATAAGGGGTATGCTTGGACAAGCTTCACCCGCACATTTGGTCGTCTTCATGGATTGGCAGCTATCAAGGCCGGAGGCACTAGTATGAGTCGAGATGGCAAGATGCGCAATGGTCTCTTCCCCAATAATTCATTTGGTGGAAGCGGTACGGCAACCTTCGCCGAGGCAACCGGCAAACTGGCTTTGACGCTGAATGCAGGTCGTGGACACACGTTCTCCATGGGCGCAAGCTATGGTTGGAATGCTCCTACGGCTTCCGTAGCTTTCCAAGCTGCCGAGATGAACAACGATTTCGTCACCAATCTGAAGAACGAGCGTGTATTTAGTTCTGAGATAGGGTATCAATACCTCTCTTCTTGGCTCCATGCCAATGTCAGTGCATACTATAGTTATGTAGACCGTGTGACCGAATGGATTCCTATCTACTTCGATGATATCAATTCATTCTCTTATGTTTCGCTAACCAACAACGCCAAACGATTCTACGGAGTAGAAGCCGGACTCGACTTTAAGTTGTCGTCTGCCTTCAATCTCAAGTTCCTTGGAACTGTGAGCGAAGCCAAGTATGCCAACAATGCCAACGTTCGTTACCTCAACAGTACAAAGGGAACCTACGACACAGATGTGTTGTTGAACAAGGGAATGCGCGAATCGGGTACTCCTCTCACGGCTTTGAGTGCAGGCATTAGTTATCATCAAGGTGGCTGGTATGTCGACCTCAACGGCAACTACTACGACCGAATCTATCTCTCTTATTCCCCTTATTACCGCTATCAGAAGGTACTTGCCAAGCTCGGACGTGTGGACGAGAGCAACAATTACATCGTATCTTCGCAAGATAAGGGCAAGGGTGGTTTCATGCTCGATGGGTCTATTGGTCGAAACATCTATCTGAAGAAAGGTTCACTCTCTATCAACTTGATGGTAACCAACATTCTTAACAACCGTCGTATCGTGACCGGTGGTTACGAACAGAGCCGCTCAGACGCTACAGCTTCGGGCAATACACGTGGCTATAAGTTCTCTGCCAATCCTAAGAAGTTCTATGCTTACGGCACGAACGGTATGCTTAACATCACCTATAAATTCTAAACAGACATCGCAATGAAACAAATTCTATATTTCATCGTGGCCGTACTGACTTTCATGGCTACCGGCTGTATGAACAACGATTGGGATAATCCCGATAACAAGAATGCATTTGGCAATGAGAAAATCCAAGAAAGCAATGTCATAACCATTGCCAAACTCAAATCTCAGTATGCCGATTACATTTATCAAACGACTAATACATACACCGAAATCACCGACGATGTGCAGATAAAGGCTCGTGTTACGGGTAACGATGTGGGTGGAAACATCTATAGCGAAATCTCTGTCGACGACGGAACTGGTGCTCTTCTCATCTGTATCTCGCAGAATGGACTCTTTGGTTTCTTGCCCGTAGGTCAGGAAATCTTGATAGATTTGAAGGGGCTTTACATCGGTGGATACGGTCAGCAGGCCGAGATTGGTATACCATATACCAATGCACGTGGCAAGAGTTACGTGAGTCGAATGAGCCGTTATATTTGGAATGAGCACTTTAAACTCATTGGTACGGCCGACGCTTCAAAGGTTACGGTCGAAGATTTCGATGGTAACAAGATGAAAGATGCTAACTATCTCAAGTCTAATAGTGGCAAGTTGATGACCATTAAAGGCGTGAAGTTCAATGAAGGTAACGGTACCGACACCTATGCTTCTACCGGAACGCCTGATGCAGCCAACTGTGTGAACCGTGGTCTTGCTGGTTATAATGCGTCCAATCTTGTAGTTCGCACAAGCACCTATGCTGATTTCGCTGCTTCAAAATTACCTACTAAGACTGTCGACATCACCGGTATCTTCACCCGATACGGCAATACATGGCAGATACTCGTGCGTACCGAAGCCGACGTGAAGTAAATATCAATTACCCAAGTAAACAAAAAACAACCATAATATGAAAAAGATTTTTTATTCAATGATCGCAATGGCTATGGCAGCCATGATATTTACAAGTTGCGAAAATGTTCCCGCTCCATACGAAGTTCCCGGCAGTGGAAACACAGAAACGGCTGCTATTTTAAAAGAAACCTTCGCTTCTAGCTTTGGTTCCTTTACCGTTGAGACTCCGAAAGGAATCGCATGGGTTATCAGTCACAACACTGCTACGGCTACAGGATATGTAGATAAGAAGAATACCGAGAGCGAGAGCTATCTAGTTTCGCCAGAAATAGACCTTACCAAAGTCGAAAAAGCTAACTTGCAATTTGATTATATCTTGCAGTATGCCAATAATGAGGGAGCCGACAAAGTGCTTATTACCAAGAATTATACCGGAAAACCTGCCGAAACTCAATGGGAAGACATCACCGGAACATTGACGCCGGGCACTCCGGGCGAATGGTCTACATTCGCACACTATGCTAAGAACATCGACGCTAAGTATCTTGGTGGCAAGTGTCGCATTGCTTTCTACTACAGTGGCACAGCAAAAGGTTCTAGGACATGGGAAATTAAGAATGTCGTAGTGGCTTCAGGCGAAGTTGAAGAACAGAAAGAAGTACTCCCACCTGTTACCGGTACGGGTGAAGGAACAAAAGATTCTCCTTACAATGTAGAGAAAGCTACTAGTCTTATTGCTGCAAAACAAAACGATAGAAACGCAGAAGTCTATGTTAAGGGTATCATTACCAAGGTAGACAGTGTAAGTGCTAAATACCACAACGCTACTTATCAGATTGCCGATACCAAGGATGGTACGAACACCCTTATTATATTTGGTGGTCTGAACTTGGGCAAAGCTAATTTCAACAACGAGAAAGAAGTGCCTGTAGGTAGTACTGTTGTCGTAGTTGGTAAACTGGTAGAATATAAGGGACTGAAAGAGATGTCTGCTAAAAACTACATCTATTCTGTCGATGGCAAGACCGCTCCGGAGAAACCTGATACCCCAATTGGAGAGGCAAAGGGCGATGGTAGCGAGGCTAAACCTTTCAACGTAGCCGGTGCCTTGGCTGAGATTACAGCGAATCCCAAGGACGAGAAGACTGCTACCGACTCTTATGTGAGCGGTGTAGTTTGTAAAGTTGATAAATTTAATAAGAGTTATAACAGTCTCACCTATTATATCTCAGACAACGGTAAAAATGAGAATGCTCTGCAAATATACAGTGGATTGAGAACTAAAGATAATCCTTTCAAGGCAGCAACCGACTTAAAGGTGGGCGATAAAGTAACAGTGAAAGGAAAACTGATAGATTTTAAGGGAACCAAGGAGGTTGCCAAGAACAGCATTATTACGAAGTTTGAGACTGGCTCTGGCACCACTACTCCCGATGTAAAACCTGCTGAGGGCAGTGGTTTGACTATCGAAGGCACCACAGTTACATTGACCAACAGCAAGTTTACAGCCGGTCCGTCTGTCACAATAGATCTTAGCAAGGCTGGACTTACAGATAAGAAAGAAGTTGCTCAAGTTGCATTGAGCGATGGAAGTACCATCGAATTTAGCAAGGGAACAGCTTCTACCAATGCTAAATTTTATGCTCAGAGTAAGGGTATCCGTTCATATGCGGGTGGTATTATCACCTTTACAGGTAAGAACAATATTGCTAAGATTGTGATTACTTGTGATAATTTCCAAGGTGCAAATGTTGGTAATGCTGATGCTTCTGTTGTTTACGATGGCAAGAAGGTAGTATATACCAATTCAAAGACAGACCCAAAGAAGCAGATTCGTCTACAAACTGTCACTATCTATTACGCTAAGTAATAGCTTATCATATATAGGTGTGCCAAGAGAAATACACTTTTGGTGCACCTATTTCTTTTTATTTATTATCCATTTATTTCATGTTCAGGAAACTATTTACTATCTGCACGGCTGTATTCCTCTTTGTAGCGTGTTCAAGCAACAACGATATAATCCCCGACAATGAAACCAATAACGCCAATGCCAACGACGCCTCTGCATTCCCGGAATACGCCCGTTTGGAATTTCCCAAGCTTAAAGGGGGAGCCAACAATCGTGTCCTTATCCATAAAAGCAATGATGGTTTCGGTGTCAACTACTGTACCGAGTGGGACGATAGCAAGAAGTCGCAGCGCTGGTCGTGCTATCAACTTTATAAGAGCAACCTTGCTACAGGTAAGGGAGTAAAGCGTTATGTGGCTGATAGGCGGAAAGGTGAGTTGCAATACTTCCAAGATGAACTTATTCCGGCTATGTACCGATTTGCTTATGACCCATATTATAGAACTGGATACGACCACGGCCACATCTGTCCTTCTGCCGACCGACTCTATACGCAGACTGCTAACATCGAGACATTCTATCTTTCCAACATGCAACCGCAGTCGCATGCGTTCAACGATGGAGTGTGGAAAAACATGGAGACTGCCGTTCGCCAGTGGGGGACTCGAAATAATTATGGGTTTGCCGACACCCTTTATGTGTGCAAAGGTGGTACCATTGATAAGAACGACTATATCCTAAAGAGGCTGTCTAGCGGCCTTATCGTGCCTAAATACTTTTGGATGGCTATCTTGCGCGTGAAAGATGGACAGTACAATGCCATCGCTTTCTGGGTAAAGCACGAAGACAACAAGGATACAGCTTTGGCCAAGTATGCCATTTCTATCAACGATTTGGAGAAGAAACTCGATATTGATCTCTTCTGTAATCTGCCTGATGACCGCGAAGAACGAATAGAATCTTCAGTGAATATCAATCTTTGGGGATTGCAGTAAATGCTGAGTTGTCGCACTGCATTCGCTCTTTAAGTTGACAAGTGTACAAGTGAACGAGTAGGCAAATAGACGAGTTAAGGTTTTAGTTTTAAAGTTTTTGGGTTGATAAGTTATTGGTTGAGTTTGTAAGTTCATGTGTTTTTGAGTTGAAAACTATTGGAGTGGGATTTAGAAAAGAGGAATTTCCTGCCTGAAAGGCAGCCTTTTCATAGCCGGATGCCTTTAGGCTTCCGGAGCACAATGATAAAGAAAGATCGAGTCTGAAAGACTCCCCTACATATAAAAGGTTATATATCAACTAATAAAAAAGATATTTCTTGTCAGGCGAATTGCATTCGCCCTGAATAATTACACCAACGGCAATGAACTGCCAATGAGCTTCTGATAGATGTCAAGGGCATAGACATCGGTCATTCCACTGACGTAGTCGATGACGGCCATGATGCAATTTTCGAGGTTGGCATTGCGAATATCGTACTGGCTGCTTACCAAGTTGATAAGCTGTTTGGAATGGAATTTATTGGGATTGACCACCGCATCGACGAGTGTATCCATCAATGTCTCCATGATTTTATAACCGCTCAGTTCGATGTCCAACACAGGTTTGCTAGTGTAAATCAGTCGGTACGACTCCTTGGCACATCGTTGATAGGCATCGCGTTGTAGCGGGTTGATGTGGTCGACAAGGCATCCTTTGAACGTTCCGGCAAGTATCTCGTCTTCGTGTTCAACGAAGGTTGCCACACATTCGCTTTCCAGTTTGCCGATAGCACAAGC
Source organism: Prevotella sp. DNF00663 (assembly GCF_001553265.1). Lineage (GTDB taxonomy): Bacteria > Bacteroidota > Bacteroidia > Bacteroidales > Bacteroidaceae > Prevotella. Next base: position 20,602 of record NZ_KQ960610.1, read on the forward strand.
TCGCATGTAGACCACGCGTTCGTTCTCGTCGGTTATATGTTCATCTTCGATACGTTGTTTTACACGTTCCTGTTCCTCCGGAGAGAGGAAACCGAGCAGCAAGTCGCTCGTCTGTTCGTAGGAGAGGATGCGTAGTTTATGCGAATCTTCAATGTCCATGACCTCGTAACAGATGTCGTCGGCCGCTTCAACGAGATATACCAACGGGTGTCGGGCGTATGCCAACGGTTCGTCGGGAGCCGAGTGGCGAATGATACCTAGTTCTTCTGCAATCTTACAATAAGTGTCTTGCTCAAATTGGAAGAACCCGAATTTGCCGTGATGACCATCTTGTCCTGACGAAAATGGGTATTTGACGATACTCGCAAGTGTCGCGTAGGTCATGGCAAAACCACCTACACGGCGACCATTAAACTGGTGGGTGAGCAGTCGGAAAGCGTTGGCATTACCTTCAAAATGGGTAATATCGCTCCAAAATTGACGGCTCAAGCGAGCCTTGAGAGCTGCTCCGGCCCCCTCTTCAAAGAAAGCTTGTATGGCTTTCTCACCGCTATGACCGAATGGCGGATTCCCCATGTCGTGCGCCAGACAGGCTGTGCTGACGATGGTTCCTATCTCTTCGAAAAGCGTACCGACCAGTTCGGGATGGCGTCGCTTCAATTGTGTGGCCACATCGTTGCCTAGCGACATGCCTACCGAGGCCACTTCGAGCGAGTGGGTGAGGCGATTGTGTACGAATACCGAGCCCGGAAGAGGGAATACCTGTGTTTTATTTTGCAGTCGACGGAAGGGAGCCGAGAAGATAAGACGATCGTAATCACGCTTGAATTCCGAGCGGTCGTCGTGCCGATTGGCATGTTTATATTCTTGTCCTAGTCGTTTGTTGGATATGAGTTGTAGCCAGTTCATGTGCTGATAGCGTCTTTTATAGGTTGACTGGGAGTCTGTCCCATCGCATTGTTTGACAAAAGTAGCAATAAAAAGTCATAACCTTGTGTCTTTTGATAGTTTTTTGTATTTTTGCAATGATGGAACTTCGACAACTCAAATATTTCTTGAAGACAGCTGAACTGCTCTCATTTTCGGAGGCGGCCAAGGCTTTGTCTATCACGCAAAGTACGCTTTCGCAACAGATAAAACATCTGGAAAACGAGCTTGGTGTGGAACTGTTCCACCGCAATAGTCACGAAGTGCAACTCACGGAAGCTGGCGAACACATGGTTCCCAACGCTCGTGCCACGCTTGTATCGGCCGATACCTGTGTGGAAAGCATCAACGAATTAAAGGCCATCATGACCGGGACGTTGAACATCGGAGTCACTTATACGTTCAGTCCGCTGCTTACCGACGCCCTGTTCGACTTCACTCGGCATTATCCGCATGTCCACATGAACATCATCTATAAGTCGATGAACGAACTCATGGAGATGCTGCAACAGCGTGAACTCGACTTTGTGCTGGCTTTCAAACCCTCCGAACGCTATGCCAATATAGATAGCCATGTGCTCTTTAGCACGCATCTGACGGCCGTGGTACGTACCGGTCATCCCTTGACGAAGCTATCTTCGGTGTCGTTATCGGAGCTTGACTACTACGATATGGCCTTGCCGGCTACGGGATTACAGGCACGTAATGCCTTCGACAAGATTCTTGCTGACAGCGACCATCATCCCCATGTGCTCATAGAGTTGAACGATGTGGAGATATTATTGAAATTGGTGCAGCTTAGTAATTACGTTTCGGTACTGGCAGAGACTACCATTCACGGTCTAGAAGGAATAAAGGGAGTGCCCTTGAAGAACTGTGAAGACCTGATGGAAGGTTGCATTCATGTGCGTAAGAATACGTATGTGAAGAACTCTGCCCGCGAATTCTACCGCATTCTCAGCGACTCTGAAGCTATCAAACGCTATTCCGTATTGGCCGATTTGATGTAATTACAGCAGTTCTTTCAACTGTGCTAGATGGATGCCGTTGCTCCCTTTGATGAGAATATAATATCCGCGAGGTTGCATTTTTGCAATCTCGCTTTTTACTTCCTCCACATCTTTGAACTTCCGGAAGTTGCATTGAGTCTTCCCGAATTCCTCTCCGACGAGCCATACAGTGCCTAATTGTTTCTCGGCCATGAGTTCTACCATCTTCTGATGTTCTTCCATGCTCGCCTCTCCCAGTTCTCTCATGTCGCCTAGAATGGCCATCTTATGCTCGTTTGGGATGAGACTGAAGTTTTGTAGAGCTGCCGCCATACTTGTAGGATTGGCATTATAGGCGTCGACGATGAGTTTGTTGTGCGCCGTTACGTCTAGTTGACTGCGGTTGTTGCTCGGAATGTAGTTGGCAAGTGCCTCGCTTATCAGTTCCGGAGCGATGCCGAAGCGCACACCGACAGCAATGGCTGCCAACATATTATCCAAGTTGTAGGCTCCGATGAGATGTGTTTTGACTTCGTACCACTGTCCATTGCTCGACTGCCAACGGAAATGTAAGAACGGCGTACAGTCGATTAACTCTCCGCGAGTGGTAATCTTGGCATCTTCGCTTTGCCCATAATAGATGGCTTCAGTGATGCCTGCGTGCTCCCGCATCTTTTCCAGATAGGGGTTATCTAAGTTGGCAAACACCTCGCAATGGTTAGCATGGAGATAGTCGTACAACTCTCCTTTAGTGCGCATCACGCCTTCAAACGATCCGAAACCTTGCAAATGAGCCTTGCCAACATTCGTTATCAGTCCGCAAGTAGGTTCCACCGTCTCCACCAAAGTTTTGATGTCGCCGGGATGACTGGCTCCCATCTCGATGACGGCTATCTCGTTTTGCTTCTTAAGACGCAACAAAGTTTTGGGCACTCCCACGTCGTTGTTGAAGTTGCCGAGTGTGTATAACACATCATAGCGCTTTTCCAATACGGCAGCAATGAGTTCCTTGGTCGTCGTCTTGCCGTTGGTTCCGGTGATACCTATCACAGGAATGTTGAACGTACGGCGGTGCTCGCGTACCATATCCTTGAATGCTTGCAGCACATCGGGCACCAATATATAGCGCATATCGCCCTCTACAGCATACTCGGCTTCGTCTACAACGGCATAAGCGCATCCTTTTTCCAACGCGGCAGCAGCAAACTTGTTGCCATTAAACGACTCGCCCTTGAGGGCAAAGAAGATAGAGCCGGCAGGGCAATCGCGGCTGTCGGTGGTAGCTTGTCCCTGTTTTAGGTACAAAGCATATAATTCGGTTGCATTCATGAACACTATTTGTTAGAGAATGAAATTCCTCTTTGAGGAGTTATGGTGGCTTCATTCGTATCATGGAGATACACGATGGTACCTTCATCTTATGCAAAGAAAGTGCAATTGAGCGCAATGAAAACTTGTTTTCAAATAGCCGAATGCAGCCTTTCTTATGCAAAGATAATGATATTTTCTGATTCTGTCGCGCCATGAGTGGGAAAATCGGAAAGCAACTTTGTAACCGTTGTTACAGTAACCATGGTTACAAAGTGAATAGATGGAAAATGGTGACTTCACTCGCATGCCTTTTTCTGTCTGTTATCTAGTCTACTTGCCAATTCCAAACTCTTTGTTTTCATAGCGAAGTGGTGGGTGTTCTGTTCACTCCGAGTAGCTATCTTGGTTAAAGGACAGCCCTTTGTAATGAGCGTAAGCCTAAGGGCATCCGGCTATGAAAAGGCTGCCTTTCAGGCAGTAAATTCCTTTTTTTCAATCCCACCCCAATAGTTTTCAACTCAAAAACCTATGAACTTATAAACTCAACTAATAACTCATCAACTCAATAACTTACAAACTAAAACCTAAACTTGTCTATTTGTTTACTCATTAACTTGTCTACTACTTCGCTGCAAAGCCGAGGCAGCGATGTTGACAAGACTTTGCAGTAATGCTGAATGGACTTGGCAGCAATACTGAGGAGCCGTTGCAGCAACCTCTCCTCAACCCTCTGTAGCCCCACCCCCGCCCTCCCCAAAAGGAGAGGGAGATGGTTTTGAGTTGATAAGTTCTTTAGTTTTGAAGCTGATGAGTTGTTGAATTTTGGGGAGAAAGACTTGATATTCATCACTTTTTGTATGTATTCTTTAAAGTAAAAGGGTGTTAATCATGCTACTATAGTCGAAAAGTGATACCTTTGCGGTCGCGTTTCGACGTTTGAAAAGTTTTATTGTATTCATGGCTAGACAGTTTTTTATCATCTTCGGATGCTTGGCATTGGGAGAGTTTGCAGTGTGGGCCACCGGCATCAAGTTGCCATCGAGCATCATAGGGATGTTGCTCCTGACCCTGTTTTTGAAACTCAAGTGGGTGAAATTGGAATGGGTTCGCCAACTGTGTGACTTCCTTATCGGTAACCTAGGATTCTTTTTTGTGCCACCGGGGGTGGCTATTATGCTCTATTTCGACATTATCAAGCCGCAGATAGTGCCTATCACAGTGGCCACTTTCGTGAGTACGGCCATCGTATTGGTGGTTACCGGTCATATGCACCAGTTGGTGATAGGCAGCGAGCGTACGTTTTTGAGATGGTATGTGTCACACTGTAGAAAGAATAGAAAATAAGCAACGCACATGAACCACGAATATTTATTGCAGATTTTTTCCAATCAATACGTATCATTGGCACTCACCTTTGCCATCTTTTTCTTAACGCGACGCCTGCAACGTCGCACTGGTTGGGTGTTGTTTAATCCCATCTTGATAACGATAGTAGCCATTATCGCTTATCTGAAGTTGACCGGTGTACCCTTTGAAACTTACAGAACCAATGGCGCACTCATCGAGTTTTGGTTGAAACCGGCCGTTGTGGCGCTTGGTGTCCCACTGTATTTGCAGCTTGAAGCCATCAAACGACTGTGGTTGCCTATCGTTGTTTCGCAATTGGTAGGGTGCTTGGTAGGAGTTGTAAGCGTCGTGCTGACAGCCAAACTATTGGGTGCTTCACAGGTTGTTATCGTGTCATTGGCCAGTAAGTCGGTCACCACTCCTATCGCTATGGAGGTGACTCAAGCCCTCAATGGCATTCCATCGCTCACTGCAGCCATTGTGATTGTAACGGGAATCATCGGTTCTATCTTCGGATTTAAGATGCTGGCAATTGGTCATGTCAACAGTCCTATAGCTCAAGGACTGAGTATGGGCACGGCTTCCCACGCTGTCGGAGCATCTACAGCGATGGATGTGAGTAGCAAGTATGGAGCTTTTGCCAGTCTAGGCATCACGCTCAACGGTATCTTTACTGCCCTGCTGACGCCCTCGATACTGAAGGTTATAGGGATTATATAAAGCCCCTTTCCAGCCTTTACCTTCCTCGATTGCCGTTGCACGGGCTACACTGATAACGACTAATCGGTCGACGACCGATGGTTTTCTAATGAGGGAAAGAGTTTATATGATATTACAAGGTAGCTCTCCCTCCCTTCTTGGGGAGGGAAGGGATGGGGCTGGGTGAGGTCTTACAAAATATCCAAATACTTCTCCAAGGGTATACCGCGATTCTTATCGACGTTGTCTTTATTCAAATCGATGAGTTTGTAGACGGCATCCATGGCCTTACGGGTACTCTCTGTGAGCTGTTCGCCATTGAGTAAATGACCAATGAGAACGGCAGAGAATATGTCGCCGGTACCCGGAAAATGCACTGGTATCTCGGTATAAGGTAATTGGAAGTAGGTGTCCGTTTCATGATTGTAACCTACTACCGATGGCTGTCCGCCGACAGGAATACTGGTGATGAGCACCGATTTGGCTCCTATATGGCGCAGACCATCTATCAAGGTATGCGCACCGTCCTTATCCACACCCTCCGGATGATAGGGTGAGTCTGTCAGATAACATGCTTCGGTGTGGTTAGGGAATACCAAATGGGCTACGGAAACCATTTCCCGCATGTTTTGGACTGTTGCCGGCGTCACCCCGTTGTAGAGTTTTCCCTCGTCGCCCATGATGGGATCGACGAAGATGGTGGTACCGGTGGCAGCCTGTTCGCGGCAATATTGCGATACCAGACGAGCTTGGCGTTCGGATACGATGAATCCTGTTGCAATGGCATCGAACGAAAATCCCAGCTCTTTCCAAACCGGAAAGACATTTTTGATATAGTCTGTGGTGGCGAGGATATGGAACTTTCCATAGTCGAGCGTGTTGGAAACGAGCGCTGTAGGCAGGTTGTAGGTGGGCAAACCCATGTACGAAAGGATGGGAAGCATGGCTGCTGTAGCTACCTTTCCGTACCCCGCCATATCGTTGATCAGAAGTATCTGTTTCTTGCTCATGTGTGTATGCATTATATTATGTGCAAAGATACGAAAATGAGTGAAATATTTTTGTATCTTTGCCTAGAATGTTTTGCAATCGCAGAGTAGCTTTTCAGTGGGTAGGTAATTGTGGTTGGATATTCCGTAATATGTTTAACGACGATGCGAAAAAGACTTGCTACCTTTGTCGCCAGAAAGAGAAGAAGACTATGACAGAATCAAAAATCAGGCGTATAGACTTCATTGATGCTTACAATAAAGAGATGGGACTTGAGACGCGACACCCTTTGGTGACCGTTGTCGATATGTCGAAGGTTAACTTGGAAGCCGCTCGCGAAGAGCGAACGATTGAATATGGTGTCTATAGTATATGGTAGAAGCAGACCTATTGTGGCGATATTACCTACGGACGGCAGCCTTATGACTATCAAGAGGGGACGGTGACATCGTTCGCTCCGGGGCAGGTGATACATAAAAACTGGCTCCTGACTATACACCTAACGCTATCGGACTGCTCTTTCACCCCGACTTGATTCGCGGAACTTTGCTTGCTCAGAGCATAAAACAGTACGCTTTCTTTTCTTATTCGTCGCGCGAAGCATTACATTTGAGTGAGGACGAGCGTGCCATTTTCAAAGATTGTCTCAGCAAGATACAACAGGAACTGGAGCATTCTATTGACCAACACACGCGTAAACTGATTTGTCGGAATATCGAATTGCTCTTGGATTACTGCTTGAGATTCTACGAACGGCAGTTTGTAACGCGTAAAACAGCTAATCTTGGAGTCTTGGAAAAGTTTGAATCGTTGCTTGATGGCTATTTTAAGGGGCATCGACCGAAACAAGACCGACTCCGACATTGCCGCATGGCTAGGATATGCCAACACAACCTTGATGTATTCGCTCACTCGCTTCAACGAGACGACCCGCCGATTTTCCTATAAATAGGCTCTTATTAATATTTGCTTTAGACACCGGTATCTAAAAAATAGACAGTAAATGGGTGAATATCAAGAATAATTCTTATTTTTGCAAAACCAATAACTTAAAACTGTATCAATATGTTAGGCACACCGGAGATTATTCTGATAGTACTTATTGTCTTGCTTCTCTTTGGAGGTAAGAAGATTCCTGAACTAATGAGAGGCCTTGGTAAAGGCGTGAAGAGTTTCAAAGAAGGAGTAAACGGTATTGAGAACGACCTTAATCCAGACGCTCCGAAGAAGACGGAAGAGAAGAACGACTAGATACATGGCGGAAGAAGAGCTCTCCTTTTGGGAGCATCTTGACGTGTTTCGCAACTGCCTAATCAAGGTTATTTGCGTGACCGTAGTGGCTGGTATTGTCGCATTCTGCCTGAAAGAGCAGCTCTTCGACATTGTGCTGGCACCGAAAGATGCCCACTTCATCACTTACAAACTATTGGGTACTGACGATTTCAGCATCCATCTAGTAAACGTAGGACTTACCGAGCAGTTCATGGTACACATGAAAACAGCTCTCTGTTTCGGTGTGTTAGTGGCCTTACCTTATGTACTTTACGAGCTCTATGGGTTTGTATCGCCGGCTCTTTATCAGCAAGAACGGCGTTATTCGGCACGTGTTGTGATGGCCGGATACCTGCTTTTCTGCGTAGGAATACTTATCAATTACTTCTTATTTTTCCCCTTGACGGTTAAGTTCTTGGCTACTTATCAAGTGAGTAGTGATGTAGAGAACCTGTTATCGTTGCAATCTTACATTGACACCTTGTTGATGATGAGTTTTGTTTTCGGCTTGGTATTCGAGATACCTGTCGTCAGTTGGCTCATGGCTAAGCTTGGTGTGCTTCGTTCTTCGTGGATGCGCCACTATCGTCGACACGCTGTTGTGGTGATATTGATAGTTGCTGCCATCATCACACCTACTTCCGACATCTTTACGCTCAGTATTGTTGCCGTCCCCATTTGGCTGCTCTACGAAATAAGTATCTTCTTGGTGCAGGGCGTAGAAGGCCCCGAAGTGGAGGAAGATGCTGTAGATGAAGAGGTAGAAGACACTATATAAGCCACGTAGAAAGTACATCACAGACTCTTAAATCCTTACTCTTTATTTCCTGCATGGGCTTGGCAACATCGCTGTCTTGGCTTCTCAGCAATGCTGCTACGGCTTTTCAGCAGTTTTGCCTAGCCCATGCAGAGAATGAAGGGTAAAAAGTTCGGAGTGAATAATGGGCAGTATGAGCCAATGAAATAGGTATGTTCATGCTGAAAGGTCATACCTCTTTTATCCGATAGATTACTGAAACAAGCAATAAAAAAGTCCATCTCGCAAAAGATGGACTTTTATGTTAGGCGACTATCAAGTCGCTATAGGTTTGTCGTTTATTTCAAAGGAATGAGCCAAGTGGTGAAGTCGAAGTTACCATACTTCACTTCGTACTTAGGCATAGCTTTGGCATGAGGCGACCAACTGTCGATACCACCGACACCAGCCATGCGCTTGTCGAGGAAGAGGTTGGTGTACTTGCTCTTTGCTACTTGCTGTGTATGGCGCTGTTCTTTTTCTTCTCCATCGTCCAAGTCGTCGATGTTGTAGTGTATAGCACTTGCCGAGAAAGCATTGTCAGATACCACGCGCAAGCCTGTACCGGCTTTTGTAGACTGTATCCACCAGCGCATATCAGTCTTGGTGCCACTCTCTTGTGGGCGAATATAAGAGAAGAACTGCTCATCGGCCGACTGTTTGTTGATACTGATGTTCATACATTCGCGACGGTCGAGGTAGTTTTCGATAGGTCCACGACCAAAGTATTCAGACTGATCCATATCGTATGGCATCTGAAGTACCATTCCGAAGCGGAACAGATTGCTTACCTTAGCTCCCGGAGTGGTCGTCATCTTCTGATTTACTTTGATTTCTCCGTTGGGATAAACCACATAGCTGAGTACCAATTGAGCCTTCACTTCGGGCATATCGTAGCGAGCTACGACGGTAGCCGTGCGTTTATCGCTTGTTGCGGTGAGGCTTTGTAGGTTCATAACTGGATGATGCCATGCTTTATAAGCGATGTTAAGATGGGCTCCCATATCGTTGTCAGTGACTGCACGCCAGAAGTTTGGCTTCAACGTACCGCCTTCACCGAGCATGGAAGTGCCGTTGACAGTGTACGAAGTGAGCAGACCTGTGGCCTTATCAATTTTCACATCTACACCGTTAGCAGTGATACTGATTTGTGTATCCTTCTTCTTATTCTGCAATTTCAGTTTGCCTTCAGCTGCCGGACCGGCATAGTTGTAGGTCGGGAGTGTGATGTGTAGCTGACGATAAGCCACTTCTTGGCCGGCTTTCATCAATGGTTCTGCAGTTTTCAATACGAAGCTTAGGTTGAGCAAAAGCTCTCCCTTGAAGGCTTGAGCATTGTAAGGCAGGGTGTATTCTACGGTCTGTTGAGGTGCCACTTTGAGGTCGTTGACCTCTCCTGTCTGCATAGCTTTACCGTCTTCTGTCATAGTCCATACCAGTTTATAATTGCTCAAGTCGCGGAAGAAGTACTCGTTGTGCACGCTAATCTTGCCGGCTTTGAGGTCAACGGGCTCTGCCCATATGTTTTGGTATTGGTAAGCCACTTCGTAAGCATGCGGATTAAGCTGGCGGTCGGGGCCAATGATACCGTTGCAATTGAAGTTGTTGTCGCTGCCATCATAGTTGTTATAATCGCCACCATATTTATAGATGCTCACACCATTGGCGTCTTTGCCGTGCAGAGCTTGGTCTACGAAGTCCCAAATAAAGCCACCTTGGAATTTCGGATATTTGCGGACGAGTTCCCAATAGTCTTTGAGTCCACCGCCCGAATTACCCATGGTGTGGTTGTATTCGCACTGAATGAGTGGCTTTTGGTCTTCGGGTGCTGTACTGAGAGCGTATTTTTCGCATGCTGCGGGAGTGCGATACATCGGACAATAGAAGTCGGTGTTGGCACCTTTCTCAGCACGTTCCCACTGTATAGGACGGCTACTATCAAAGTTTTTAATCCACTGGTAGGCTGCCGTAAAGTTTGGTCCATCAACTGTTTCGTTACCCAAACTCCAGTAGATGATGCTTGGATGGTTCACGTGCATCTCTACATTGTGCTGATTGCGTTCCAATATCTGTTTGGCAAAGAGTGGTTTCTTGGCCTCCGAATCGTCGCCGTACTGGAATCCGTGGCTCTCTTGGTTGGCCTCGGCACATACATATAGTCCGTACTCATCGCATAGATCGTACCACATTGGATCATTGGGATAGTGGCAAGTACGTACGGCATTGATGTTCAGACGTTTCATAATCTGAATGTCTTGAATCATTCTTTCTCGGCTAACGACGTATCCTCCGTCCGGATCCATCTCATGTCGGTTGGCTCCTTTGATGTAGATGGGCTTACCATTGACAAGCAATTGGGCATTCTTTATCTCTATTTTACGGAATCCAATCTTCTGTGTGATGACCTCTTTCACGTTCTTTTTGCGGTCCTTTACGGTCGCTACGAGAGTGTAAAGGTAAGGACTTTCGGCCGTCCAAGTCTTCACATTGCGGAGCAAGAATTGCACTGTTCCGGATGTTCTTCCCTTGAAGTCGGTCTCTGATTTCAACACTTCTATGCCATTGGCATTGTTAAGTTGGAAGTCGATAATGGGTTGTCCCTTCACGTCAACACTGATCTGAGCCTCGCCATCTTGATAGTTGTTCTGCAAATCGGGGGTGATACGGATGTTCGTCATTTGCACATTGGCATCGCGAGCATATAGATAACTCTCGCGAGCAACGCCCGATAAGCGCCAGAAGTCTTGGTCTTCGCAGTACGAGCCGTCACTCCAACGGAAGCTTTGGAAAGCTATTAGGTTTGCTCCTTTCTTCAAGTATGGAGTAATATCAAACTCTGCTGCCACCTTACTATCTTCGGTGTAGCCCACATATTGACCGTTAACCCAAAGATACATGTTGGATGTCACGGAGCCGAAATGGGCGATAACTTGTTTCCCCGTCCAGTTATCGGGGATGTTGATAACGCGACGATAGCTGCCCACATGGTTGTCTTTGATAGGCACCTGAGGCGGATTGTCCTTGAAATGGCCGCGCCATGCGAAGCCCACATTGATGTAGACAGGGTCTCCATAGCCGTTCAGTTCCCATATACCGGGGACGTTCAGGCTCTTCCAAGAAGCGTCGTTGTAATCGGTTTTGAAGAAGTCTGTGGGGCGTTGGTCGGCATTTTCCACCCAATTAAACTTCCATGCACCATGCAATGAAAGATAGTTATCCGACTGGGTCATGTCGCCTTTCATTGCCTTCTCTGCCGATTCGTAGGCAAAGTAATTAGTATGAAGCTTGAAACGATTAACCTGATTGACTGCCATATCGTGCCATTCGGTGAATGTTGGTTGCACGGTCGGGGTGTTACTCGCACATACCGGCAACGCAGAAGTCAATGCAGCGATAAGGAAAAGTTTGTTCATAGATGTTGGTTTATTGGTATTTATTTGTGCAAAAATAACGATAAAACTCTGCATAAACAAAGGGAAATCGTCAAAAGATGTGAAATCTGAAAATATGACGAATGCTAGATACATTCGTCATAGAGGCGAGAAACGTCCATATGGTCGCATCTCTTATGGGGGTATAACAGTTCTGTTTCCTTGTTGAGTAGGACTAGGATAGGGCTTTATAGTTTCACGTTCGAGATGTCTACTAGATTGTTCACGATGGCATAGATGGTGAGTCCGGCCGATGAATGAATCTGTAGTTTGCGGGCAATGTTGCGTCTGTGCGTGATGACGGTGTTGAAAGAGATAAACAAATGGCCGGCTATCTCTTGGTTGGTCATGCCCTGTACGATGCAGATAACAATGTCTTTCTCTCGCTCACTCAGTGCATCTTTGGCATGAGGAGCTTTGGTGAGCATGGCTTCGATGTTGCTGCTGATGGCATTTTTGCCTATTTTCTCTTCGTAAAGTCGAATAGCCGGCACCATGATCTCGTCTTCCACGCGTGTGTGTTGCTTCAACCATTCCTCGTTACTATATAGTTTATAGAGGGTGGCCATGAGTTTGTTGTTGAGCAACCCGTTGCTAGGCAGATACTTGATGATGATGTCTTTCAGCTCATGGAGTTTGTCGTCGGTAGGCTCATGGTGTGTGGAATAGGTTTCTATATCGTAGTCGGTAGGCATCTGGTTAGCTATCAATTTCTCGATATAAGGGAACACGTTGCGCTCTTCATACTTCATGTGGCGATGCATCAAACGCGAGAAATCGTCGAACAAAGAAAGAATCAACTGCCCAATTTTGTCGTCGGGAGTCACCGATTCCACCAATTGCTCACGGATAGTGGGCAACTGGAATCCCAAATAATACTCATGACAAGCTCTCAAGTGTTTCAATAACGTGGGGATATGGATCTTGTCTATACTCGCCGTATTTTTATAACCGTTGATGGTAAAGTTGACAATTGTCAAGAAAGTAAATGTATCTACGTGTTGTTCTTCGCAGACTTCTTTTACTGTTTTGTCGCCAAATCCAAGGTTAATACCGAAACTTCCTAAGCTTTGCAACACTTCTCGGTTGTCGCTAATGAGACTAATCATCCGGTCGTTGGGCTCATAAATCTTGTGATTTACCATAATGTTCTTTGTCCTTCGTTACTTTCTTGCTCCCTTGTGGGCAAGTTTTTTCTTATTGCTCTGCATGCAAAGATAATTATTTTTCCACGAAGTCGGGTACATTTCGATATTTTAAGACGCTTTTTATACCTTTTCTTAACGTCTCAAAAACTATTAGAAAAGATGGAGCGTATTGTTTGTTTGCAGCTTCAGATGACTTATCTTTGTCTCGAAACCCAAAATAAGAGACTATGATACAGAAAAGATTTCAGGATGCAAAGTCTTATATTGTAAACTTAACAGAGCTGATTTGGAACTATATACGTCATCGCGATTGGTTCCCCGAAGGCAGTCTGTTAGCCATACAACCCGAAATTATTGAGGCAGTTATAGAACTTCCGGCCAACTGTAACGGGTGCGAATTATTCGATCCACAACTCTTTATCCGTCGCAATGCACTGGGTTATGCCGTCCCAAACATGCAAGCTATTCGCCAATTGGCACGTCGGTATTATTAAACGATGTATTCATGGGCTTGCTGCTATGGTTTTTCAGTGTTGTGTTAGATGTCGGGAAACGAAGCCCACATTATCTATATGAAACTTATTTTAGCCTGAATGGCAACCATTGGTCGACGTTCTCACCGGCTTGCATACGCCTGCGAATTTCGCTACTACTGGTGTCGTAGAGTTCAGTTTTGAGCAGATGGACATTGGATGGCAAGGTAGTGGCGTCAATAGGATTGTTGCGACGAGGATAAATGAAGATGTCGTGGTCGCGCAGAATATCTTCATGATGTGCCCATTGTGGAAAACTGAGCCAGTTGTCGGCACCAATAATGAGACAGAATTGTCGGTTGGGATAGTCGTGATGTAGGTGTTGTAGCGTGTTCCATGTATACGAAGGCTTGGGTAAGTGGAACTCGTAATCGGAGACAAAGAGTTGTGGCTCATCGGCCAAGGCTTGGCGCACCCATTCCAATCGTTGCTCGTCGGGCATCAAGTCTCGCTGCCGTTTGAAAGGATTCTGGGGTGAGACGACAAACCAAACCTCGTCGAGGTTGGCTGCTTTGAGTATCTGTTTAGCCAGCGCAACGTGTCCGATATGGATGGGATTGAACGAACCTCCATAGATACCGGTGCGAATGGGTGAGCTTGCGGAATTCATATTCCTAGGAAATCTTTGATGAGTTGGTAGGTCTCTTGTTTCGCTTTTTCGAGGTCATCGTTGATGATGACATGGTCGAAACAAGGTGCAAAGGCGAGTTCGTAAGCCGCACGTGCGAGACGTTGTTCTATGACTTCAGGCGCATCGGTGTTACGACCGACGAGTCGTTGGCGCAAAGCATCGATGGAAGGTGGTTGAATGAACAGGCTCATGGCACGGTCGCCATAGAATTGTTTGATGTTGCATCCACCCTTGACGTCGACATCAAACACCACATTTTGGCCGGCAGCGGACTGCTTCTCTACCTGCGATTTGAGCGTACCATAGAATCTGTCTTGATAAACTTCTTCGTATTCGAGGAATTCGTCGGCTGCAATCTTGGCACGAAACTCATCGGGTGTGAGGAAAAAATATTCCACTCCGTCTTGTTCAGTACCTCGTGGTGCCCTGCTGGTACAGCTGATGGAGAATGCCAGATTAAGTTCCGGATGTTTCGTCATGAGCCAATTGATAATAGTACTCTTGCCACTGCCGGATGGCGCAGAGAAGATGAGGAGTCGGCCTTTAACCTCCCCCGCCCCCTCCCAAGGAGGGGAGAGCCTACGGGAACAAGTCTTTCCTGAGAAGGGAAGTGATGACATTGTGTCCTTAGGTTCAATACTTTCGACTGTAGATTTAGTCTTTATTCTTGTGGAATCATTCATATCTGTTGATATTATGTCATGTTCTTTTGGTTGGTCTAAACGATGTCGCTCTTTGTAATTTGGATTTATTTGTAGTGCCTTTTTGATTTTTTGAATGACTACTTCGGGAGCTGCATTTACCTCTTCGTTAGTAAACCGAATGACTTGAAAGCCCTTTTGGTGGAGATATTCAGTTCGTTCGGCATCGTTCAATGGCTGACCATTAACGTAATGATAGCCTCCATCAACTTCTATGATGAGATTATGTGATAGACAAACAAAGTCTGGAATGTAATCTCCAATGGGATGTTGCCTACGGAATCTTACACCTAATTGCTTACCTCGAAGATATTGCCATAAAAGGAATTCAGAAGTTGTAGGGTATCGCCTGTTACTCTTTGCCGCACGACGTAGTAATTCGTAGTTGCCTGTTTTTGAGGTGAAGTAACCATAAGGTCTCTCACTGCATGCATCGTTTGGTATATTATCAGAGTGTTTCATCATGAGGATTATTATGAATCTGTTGGTCTACCCTTTCTTTGGGAGGTGTTGATACTATGTCTCTTTGCAGTTCTCCCTTGTAGAAAGAGACTAAGTGAGGTTTGTCTCCTATAGGTTTTCCTCTTTTAAGGAGAAGGTTGGAGATGTCCTTTGGCAGTTCTCCTTTGTTGGAAGAGGTTAAGTGAGGATTGTCCCCTGTAGGTCTTCCTTATTCTAAAGAGAAAGTAAGAGATGTTAGTTCCCCGTAGGCACTCCCCTCTTTGGGAGGGGTTGGGGGAGGTTTTTACAGTGCATTTAGCACTTGTTCCTTGATTTGCTCCAACTCATCTTTCATCTTGACGACGATATTTTGCATCTCCGCCTGATTGCTCTTGGACCCAGTGGTGTTGATTTCGCGCCCCATCTCCTGAGCGATGAAGCCCAACTTTTTACCTATCGGTCCTTCTTCGGCCATTGTTTCGCGGAAGTATTTGAGGTGATTGGTGAGTCGTTGCTTCTCTTCATTGATATCTAATTTCTCGATATAGTAGATGAGTTCCTGCTCCAAACGGTTGGTGTCGTAAGTCACACTGGGTATTTGTTCCAGTCCTTTGACAATGTTAGCCTTGATTTTCTCAACGCGTGCCTGCTCATAAGGTTCGATACTGGTAAGCAGTTGTTGGATGTTGTCCACCTTTTCGGTAAACTTCTGTTGCAGTGCAGCACCTTCTTGGTGGCGGAATTCCACGAGGGCGTCGATGGCTTCGTTGATAGTTTGGAGAGCTACGGCCCATTCGTCATCGGACAATATTTCTACTTCTGTGCGTGTAGTGACGTCGGGCATGCGCATCAATGTGTTGTACCAATCCTGTGGTTCGGGGATGCCGGCAGTGGCAGAAATCTGCTTGAGTTGTTTGTAATAGTTCTCTACCAGTGCCGCATTGATGGGAGTGGCGTCGAGTGCAGCATCTTTCTCAATCCAAATAGAGAAATCTATCTTGCCTCGTTGCAATGCCTGTGTGATAATCTGACGTATCTCCATCTCCTTCTCACGGTAGAGTGGGGCGATGCGAGTGGATAGATCAAGTGATTTGCTGTTAAGAGATTTGATTTCTACATGAATCTTCTTCTCGTTGTAGATTGCGACAGATTTGCCGTAACCGGTCATAGATTGTATCATAATTCGAATCGCGTTAAATTTCTGCAAAAGTAAGAAAATTGCAGGAAAAATCTGTAAATTTGCGCTTTATTTAGAATATATTTGTAGTTATGTCGTGTATATTAAATATCGAGACGAGCACCGATGTTTGCTCGGTGTCCGTAGGACGCGATGGAGATTGTATCTTTAATCAAGAAGACCATAGCGGCCCTAATCATGCAGTGAAGCTCGGAGTGTTCGTAGACGAGGCTTTGGCATATATCGACGAGCAGGGTATACAGCTCGATGCGGTCGCTGTGAGCTGTGGTCCCGGTTCGTATACCGGTCTGCGTATCGGTGTCAGTATGGCTAAGGGTGTTTGCTTTGGCCGTTCGGCTAAACTCATCGCTATACCGACCTTGCAGCTACTGTGTGTTCCGGTATTGTTGAAAGAACAGATGGAAGAAGAGAATGCTTTGCTCGTACCGATGCTCGATGCTCGAAGGATGGAAGTGTATGCTCAGGTAAATGACCGTGCATTGAAAGAAATACGTCCTATTCAAGCCGATATAGTGGATGCCGATACGTATAAGGAATACTTGGAACGTGGTCCGGTGTACTTCTTTGGCAATGGTGCAGCAAAGTGTATGGAGTCTATCAATCACCCCAATGCCCGTCTCATCAAGGACGTAGAGCCGTTGGCTAAATACATGTTGCCCTTGGCAGAGAAAGCTATGGCTGAGCAACGTTTTGAAGATGTGGCCTATTTTGTGCCTTTCTATCTGAAGGACTTTGTGGCAAAGATGCCGAAGAAATTGTTGTAAGATAAGCAAAAACCAAAAAATCCATTTCATGAATATCCAAGGATTAGACTATAATACCCAGCGCGAACGCTTGAAACTTCCGGAATACGGGCGAGAGATACAAAGCATGGTAGACTATGCGGTAGGACTCCCTACGAAGGAAGAGCGCCAACAGTGTGCTGAATCCATCATTGCCATCATGGATAGAATGTTTCCGCAAAACCACGATACTCAAGACTATTTGCAAAAGTTGTGGGATCATCTAGCTATCATGAGCGACTTTAAGCTAGATGTAGACTATCCTTTCGATGTGACAGAAGCAGTGAAGATGGGCGACAAACCTACGCCTGTGAGTTATCCGATGAAGTCGATTCCGGTACGCCATTATGGCTATATGCTGTTCGAGGTGTTTGAGAAATTGAAGACCATGGAGGAGGGTGTGGAACGTGATGAATTGATTCGCTTAACGGCCAACCAAATGAAACGTAATTTGGTACAGTGGAGTCATGGCTCCATTGATGACGAGAAAGTAGCGTCGGATTTGGCGCGTTTTACTGACGGTAAAGTGCAATTAGACTTGTCTACATTCAAGTTTGATAAGATTATCGACCGCGAGCCCCAGACTACTAATAACAAGCGAAAGAGGAAATAATGGAGTCTTTTGTGATAGAAGGAGGGCATAAACTCCAAGGAACCATTAAACCGCAAGGTGCAAAGAATGAGGCGTTGGAGGTAATCTGTGCCACGTTGCTGACCCCGGAAGCTGTTAGAATAAATAATATCCCGGATATTCAGGATATAAACAATTTGATTAAGTTGTTACAGACGATAGGGGTGAAAGTGACACGGCACAATAAGAACGACTATACATTCCAAGCCGATGAACTGGATTTGAGCTACTTGGACAGTTTGGAGTTTGTGAAAGCCTGTGCAGCTTTGCGTGGTAGCGTGCTGATGATAGGCCCGTTGCTTGGGCGATTTGGTAAAGCTACGGTGGCTAAACCCGGTGGAGACAAGATTGGTCGACGTCGTTTGGACACCCATTTCCTAGGTTTTAAATATCTTGGTGCGAAGTTTTCGCGTGAAGACGAGCGCGAGGTATTTCATATAGAAGCTCGCAAATTGAAGGGATGCTATATGCTCTTGGATGAGGCTTCGGTCACAGGTACGGCCAATATCATCATGGCGGCTGTGCTTGCTATGGGTACGACGACTATCTATAATGCTGCATGCGAACCCTATATTCAGCAACTTTGCCATCTGCTCAATGCGATGGGAGCTTGTATCAGTGGCATTGGTAGCAATTTATTGACAGTCGTTGGCGTATCATCGTTGCATGGTGCGACACATCGTATATTGCCGGACATGATAGAAGTGGGGTCGTTTGTCGGTATGGCGGCCATGTGTGGCGATGGTATCAGAATCAAAGATGTATCAGTACGCGACCTAGGTATTATTCCCGATGCGTTCCGCCGACTAGGTGTGAAAGTCAAGATTGAGGGCGATGATCTATGGATTCCGCCTACCAACCACTATGAGATAGACTCTTTTATAGACGGTACCATCATGACATTGGCCGATGCTCCGTGGCCGGGATTGACTCCCGACCTATTGTCGGTATTGTTGGTTGTGGCTACACAAGCCCGTGGTAGTGTGCTGTTCCATCAGAAGATGTTTGAAAGTAGATTGTTTTTTGTCGATAAATTGATAGATATGGGAGCACAGATTATCTTGTGCGATCCCCATCGGGCTGTCGTTATCGGACATGACCGTAAGCGTACTTTGAGGGCCGGAAGAATGACCAGCCCCGATATTCGCGCCGGTATCGCGTTGCTGATAGCTGCATTGAGCGCGTCGGGAACAAGCAAGATAGCCAATATTGCACAGATAGATCGTGGCTATGAGAATATAGAAGAGCGTCTCAACTCGCTCGGAGCTAAAATAACTCGTGTGGATGATTAAGACTGAAGACGTATATAAGATAGGTAAGATAGGCAAGCCTCATGGGGTGAAAGGAGAGGTTTCGATGTCTTTCACCGACGATGTCTTCGACCGGGTGGAGGCAGATTACCTCGTCTTGGAGATGGATGGAATCCTCGTACCTTTCTTTATGGAAGAGTATCGGTTCCACGGTGAAGAGACGGCATTGGTGAAATTCTGCGATATTGAGACGCAGGAGCAGGCTCGACAGCTCACCGGTAGCATCGTATTCTTCCCTCGACATCTGTCTGATTCGGATGCGGAAAACGTGACATGGGCTGAGATTATCGGCTGGACGGTGCGCAATTCGCATGACGGGGAAGCTGTAGGAATCATCCGGCATGTGGACGACACCACTATCAATACGCTTTTTGAAGTGCTTGCTCCGGACGGGAAGGAGATACTCCTCCCTGCATCCGACGACCTGATAGCAGGCGTTGACCACGACAAACACGAAATAAGCCTGATGATACCTGATGGTATCATGTGGCTGGATGAATAAGAGAAACGACAATATGAAGAAACAAATATGTATCCTCGGTTCTACGGGTAGCATCGGAACACAGGCACTCGATGTTATCGAACAGCATAGCGACCTATACGAAGTGTATTGCCTGACGGCCAATAACCGCGTGGACGAACTGGCGGCGCAGGCTCGCAAGTTTCGTCCGGCAGCAGTGGTTATCGGCAATGATGCTCATTATGAGAGGCTGAAGGAATTACTCTCAGACCAACCGGACATCAAAGTTTATGCCGGACGGGAGGCTCTGGAGCAGATCGTCGAGGCCGAACCGATAGACATGGTGCTCACGGCGATGGTGGGATATGCCGGACTGGCACCGACCATTCATGCCATCAAGGCACGTAAGAAGATTTGTCTGGCCAATAAGGAGACGCTGGTTGTGGCCGGAGAATTGATTTGCCGGTTGGCTCAAGAATACCATGCGCCCATCCTGCCCGTCGATAGTGAGCACAGTGCCATATTCCAAAGCCTCGTCGGCGAAGACCATAATGAAATCGAGAAGATACTGCTGACCTGCTCCGGTGGGCCTTTCCGCAAGTTCACGAGTGAGCAGATAGCCCGCGTGACAGCCGCAGATGCACTCCGACATCCGACGTGGGAGATGGGTGCGAAGATAACTATCGACTCGGCATCGTTGATGAATAAGGGCTTCGAAGTGATGGAAGCGAAGTGGTTGTTCGGTGTTCCGGCCGATAAGATTCAAGTGCTTATCCATCCACAGAGCATCGTTCACAGTGCGGTACAGTTCGCTGATGGTGGCGTGAAAGCTCAATTGGGTGTGCCTGATATGCGACTTCCCATCCAGTATGCATTCTCTTTCCCCGATCGTCTGCCTCTGAATGGCGACCGATTGGACTTGTTCAAGCAGCCGTTGGAGTTCTTTGAACCGGATGTGAATAAGTTTAAATGCTTGGCATTGGCCTATGATGCCATTCAAAAAGGTGGTAATATGCCGTGTATCTTGAATGCCGCTAATGAGGTAGTAAACGAAGGTTTCCGTCGTGATAAGTGCTCATTCTTGGGCATGGCCGACATTATAGAGCAGACCATGCAGCAAGCTACTTTCGATGCTACGCCTACCTATGAGACTTATGTAGCTTCGGATGCGCAAGCACGTGCTATTGCCGGCGAGTTGATGGCAACGAAATTTTAATAATAAATAGAATCATTCATTTAGTCCAAACAACTATAGACAATGGAAATATTTCTGATAAGACTGCTACAATTCATGTTGGCAATCTCGTTACTAGTGCTGCTCCATGAGGGTGGGCACTTCTTTTTCTCTAAACTTTTCGGCGTTCGTGTTGAGAAATTCTACCTCTTTTTCGACCCTTGGTTTCATCTTTTCCAGTTTAAACCGCGCAAGAGTGATACGACATACGGTATAGGTTGGCTTCCACTTGGTGGATATTGCAAAATCTCCGGAATGATAGACGAGAGCTTCGACACCGAACAAATGAAGAAACCGGCCGAGCCTTGGGAGTTCAGAACGAAGCCTGCGTGGCAACGACTCCTTATTATGATAGGTGGAGTGTTGGTGAATTTCTTGTTGGCTCTGTTTATCTATTCGATGGTTTTGTTCCATTGGGGAGAATCGTATGTGGCTGTCAAGGATATGACCATGGGTATGAAGTTCAATAAGGAAGCCAAAGTTTTGGGCTTCCACGACCATGATATATTAATAGGTACGGAGAAAGGTGATTTCAAAGACTACGGAGCCGACTTGTTCCGCGATCTTTCTGAGGCGCAAAGCGTGCGCATTGTTCGTGATGGAAAGGCCATGACGCTGCCTCTTCCGGGCGAGATTAATCTGCTTGGTATGTTGAAGACGGAACCTCGGTTCGTGTCTCCTTTCGTCCCGGCACAAGTAGATAGCGTGTTGGCAGGTTCTCCTGCTGCCAAGATAGGGCTTGCTAAGGGCGATGTGATGGTCGCTGTCAATGGCAAGGCTGTTGATTCTTACAATGAATTTATGGGAGAATTGGGGCGCTTGTCCGATGTGATGATGGATGCAAAGACTCCTCAGGATAGTCTGAAAGTACGCACGGCATCCTTCGTAGTCAAGAAAGCCGGCATCGAAAAACTTGATACCGTCAATACTATATTGACTTCCGATTTGAAGTTGGGATTCATTGTGAAGAATCTCTTCGATACTTATCAAGAGACACATGTGGCTTATGGATTCTTCGAGAGTTTCCCTGCCGGAGTACGATATGGTTGGGATGTATTGTCGGGATATGTCAGCGATATGAAGTATGTGTTCACTGCCGACGGTGCAAAGAGCCTCGGTGGATTCGGTGCTATAGGCAGTCTGTTCCCTCCAACATGGGATTGGCATGTCTTTTGGTTGATGACTGCTTTCCTCAGTATCATCTTGGCTTTCATGAATATCCTGCCGATTCCGGCACTTGATGGCGGACATGTGTTGTTCCTTCTCTACGAGATGATAACGCGACGCAAACCAAGTGAGAATTTCATGATACGTGCCGAATACGTAGGTATTGGTATTTTGATGCTGCTGATGGTACTTGCCAATCTCAACGATATATTGCGTTGGCTTGGTTATATGTAATATAAAGTCAGTGATTTTTAATAGATGAGCAGTGTATCTATGCCAAGTTTGCATAGGTACCCTGCTTTTTTGTTGATCTTAACTCTGCTTAGTAATTTTTTGAAAGAGTAATTTAGTTTTTTATGGAGCAAAATAGTCCGATTCTTTCTATAATTCAATCAAATGCGTTCTTTATAGTTAAAAAAGTTGTACTATTATAAGAATTGTTGTAATTTTGTCCCATAATTTTAATTAAGCAAGTAGTACAAGATTTAAGTCTGGGGTACTTTTATTATTTTATTTATTTACATTATGCGTAAGATACTTTCTATTATTGCAGCCAGTGTTATAACACTGAGCGCAAGCGCACAAGGATTTGTGGGTAACAAGTTCTTTGATAACTGGTCTCTTGGAATTGAAGTTGGTGGTACAACAGCTACTAGCCATTTGGATCAAGTTCCCGGTTCTAATAAAGCTTTCAAACAAGGAGCTTTTTGGGGAGGCATGCGTCCTATCTTTGGTGCGGAATTAACTAAGATGATTTCCCCTGCTTTTGGACTCGCTATTCAAGATCATGCGGCAGTTAACTGGACGGATAGCAAGACAGTTGTAGATTACAACGACCTCGTTTTCTTGGCAAAGTTAAACTTGATGAACTTCTTTGGAGGCTACAAGGATACTCCTCGTACATTTGAGTTAGAAGGTGTATTGGGTGTGGGTTGGCGTTATTACTTCAATTCAGACCATATTGAGTATATCAATAATGGTAATCCCGGAACAGCTTATAAAGATGCTCAGGGCAATGTGTTGAACAATAGCTTCAGCGATGGCCGCGATTCTTGGATTACAAAGGCTGGTTTGAACTTCCTATTCAACTTGGGTGAGAAGAAAGCTTGGACTCTCTCTGTGAAGCCGGCTATCGTTTGGGATATGGATGGCTTTGCCGTTCAGCACAACAACGGTGCTCGTTTCGATATAAACCATAGCAATATTGAATTGATGGCAGGTCTTACTTACCACTTCAAGAGTTCTAACGGTGAACATCATTTTACGCTTGTTGAGCCTTGTGATCCTAACGTAATTGACGGCTTAACTTCTCAAATCAACGACTTGCGTAATCAACTTAATGACAAGGATGCACAAATTAACAACCTCAATGATGAGAATGCTCGTCTGAAAGAGATGTTGAATAAGCCTGCAGAGAATACTTCTGTGAAAGAATTCATTGCAACTCCTATTTCGGTATTCTTTAATATTGACAAGACAAATATTGCTTCTAAGAAAGATTTAGTAAACGTTCGTGCGTTGGCTAAGTATGCTAGAGAGAACAATTCTAACCTTCTTGTTACAGGTTATGCAGACAGTGCTACCGGTTCAGTTAAACACAACCAGTGGTTGTCAGAGCAGCGTGCTAAAGTTGTTGCTGATGAACTTGTCAACAATATGGGTATCGAACGTAGCAAGATTAAGACAGCTGCAAAGGGTGGTGTGAACGATTTGTCACCTATCTCATTCAACCGTCGTGCTACAGTTCAGGTTACAGAGTAATCTAGAATTATCATTCATATAAAAAGAGCGAATCCATTTGGGTTCGCTCTTTTTTTGTTGTAGGCTTATAATACGATTCTTTTCTTTCTTGCTTAGTCCTTAATTCCAACCAATTCTACGGTGAATACAAGTGTAGAATAAGGTTTTATCTTTCCGGCTTGACGTTCGCCATAGCCCAACTCTTGGGGAATAAACAACTCCCATTTGCTACCTACAGGCATCATGGTTAATGCCTCTGTCCAACCTTTGATTACTTGATTGCAACGGAAAGATGTTGTTTGTGGATTACGATTGTAACTGTTGTCGAATTCGGTACCGTCAATCAACTTGCCCACATACTTCACCGTTACCTCTTGTTTCTCTGTAGGTTTAGCTCCGGTACCGGCTTTTAATACTTTGTATTGTAGTCCGCTAGGTAGTTTGATGACTCCCTCCTTCGTAGCATTACGTGCTAACCAATCAGCATTCTCTTTCTTGTAAGCTGCGTTCTTTAGCTCTTGGTCGGCTGCCATACGTTCACGGTACATCTTATCGGCAGCCGCTACTGTGTAATAAGTGGTGTCGTTGGTTAGTGCAGCAATGAATCCTGCGTGGAACATATCTTGGCTTATGGAGTCGCGAGTACCCTCAAAACTAGTACGCGCATGGGTGATGATGCGTTCGTTTACCATGTTGGCAATCTGTCCACCAGCATTGTAAGCTTTGAACTTCGGATCGTTGGAATGGCTTAATGCATCGCGAAATCCTTGTACGAAGTCGGCCATATAAGTAGTATCTACTTCATACTGTTGCTTGATAAAAGAGAGGAGGCCTTGCGTAGCCGCCATTCCGGCTGCATAACTCACTGAGTCACTTGGGGTCGCTAGTTTGATAGTAGCTACCGGTTGTGCTGTTGTTTTCTTCTTCTTTTTGTCTTTAGCTTGAAGAGTCAAGGCTTGTGCGCCCATCAAGAGGGCGATAGATAGTAAAATAGTCTTTTTCATTTTCATGCTTATTTATATGCAACAAACCCCCTCTCCACAGTGGGAAAGAGGGTTTGTTAGTTTCTCATATTGTGAGTAAGCGACTTATTTAACGCTTAGCAATTCAATCTTGAAGATCAAAGCAGAGAAAGGTTTGATAGTACCTTGCTCACGCTCACCGTATGCTAAGTTCTGAGGAATGTACACTTCCCATACAGAACCCACCGGCATGTGAACCAAAGCGTCTGTCCATCCTTTGATTACCTGGTTGGCACGGAGGCTAACAGGGTTGCCACGTTGATAAGAACTGTCGAATACCTTACCGTCGATGGTCTTGCCTTCGTACTGTACTTCTACCATAGAAGTGTCTTTAGGCATAGCGCCCTTACCCTCTTTGATGACCTTATACTGTACACCGCTAGGTAATGTTTTCACACCGGCCTTGGTCTTGTTGGCTGCGAGGAACTTCTCACCGGCTTCTTTGTTTGGACCATATTGTTTCTCCATGTTTTTGCCCTTGATGCGTGTCATCAATGTCTGGGCGGTCATTTGAGCCTGCTCAATGGTCATTTTCACCTTGCCGGTTTTGCCGGTTGTACCAGCGATAAAGCCTGCCATGAAGTTCTTCATAGAGATAGTCTTGGTAGAATCATCGCCGAAAACTTCGTGATTGATACCCTTGAACATCTGCTGACTAATCTGCTGGCCAATCTGAATACCTGCATAGTAAGCAGCTTTCTTCTTGTTATCACCGGCGTTAGCACCTTCGTTCAAACCCTTGATGAAGTCTTCCATATAGGTAGTATCAATCTGCATACGACCTACTAGATACTCTTTCAAGCCCTGAGTCTGTGCCAAACCCATAGCATAACTCATGGTGTCGACATCATTTTTAAGATCAGCCTTAGGGGTTGAGTTGCCGCATGATGTCAGAGCGGCTACGCTGATAGCCAATGCGGCTACGATAGAAAGTCTTTTCATTGGTTTATAATTGAATTTTTAGAGTTTTCTTATTTCACTGCAATCAGTTCTACGTCGAAGATCAAAGCTGCGAATGGAGGAATTGATGCACCTGCACCGCGTTCGCCATAGCCTAACTGATAAGGAATGAAGAAGCGATACTTAGCGCCTTCCTGCATCAATTGGAGACCTTCAGTCCAGCCTGCGATAACTTGGTTCAAGCCGAATGTAGCTGTCTGTCCGCGGTCGTAGCTGCTGTCAAATTGTGTCCCATCAATCAATGTACCGCGATAGTGGCATTCCACTTGGTCGGTAGCCTTGGGGCTTTTACCGTTTCCTTCTAGCAATACCATATATTGCAGACCGCTAGCTGTGGTCTTTACGCCTTCTTTTGCAGCATTCTCTTGCAAGAAAGCTTCGCCCTCTTCTTTAGCCACTTTACCCTTTTCTGCGGCAGCCGCTTGTTGTTGAGCTTCTTTCTCGGCAAAGAAATTCTGTACGATGGTTTGCGCTTCTTGATCGTCGAGCTGTAACTTTGCGCCGGCAATCACATCTTTGATAGCCTGTGCAAAATCGTCGATATTCAAGCCCTCGGCACCCATTCCAGACAGTTGTCGGCCGATGCCCAATCCTAAAGCGTAACTAACTTTATCCATAAATCTATTTTCTGTTATTATAATAATGTGCTTATATTCCTGCAAAGTTAGCATTTTTATCTTACTTCCTTTCGTACAATAGCCAAAAAATCCTTAATTTTGTGGGAACAAGGGGGGAGTAAAGAAGTAGACAAGTTAACAAGTAAGCGTGTAGATTTGCCTAGAGAATGTGTAAGTGTATATCTATTTGGCTGTATCTTGTCTACTTGTTAGCTCGTCCACTTGTTAACTTTGAAGAACTCGTAAACTGTAAAATATGAAACATATTGTATTTCTAACTGGAGCAGGGATGTCGGTGGAGAGTGGATTTAAGACTTTTCGCGGCAATGATGGATTGTGGGAGAACTATCCGGTAGAGCAGATTGCTACCCATGAGGGATGGGAAGCTGACCCTACATTGGTGACTAATTTCTACAATATGTTGCGCAAGAAGCTCTATCAGGCGGCACCCAATGAAGGGCATCTACTCATCCACGAGTTGGAAAAACGGTTCGAGGTAACTGTCGTTACACAGAATGTAGATAATCTACACGAGAAAGCGGGGTCGTCGCGAGTCATTCATCTGCATGGAGAACTGTCTAAAGTATGCTCTAGTCGTGCCCCTTACGACAACCGATATATACGCGAACTGCCCGAAGATGATTGTCAAATAAAACCCGGAACCAAGGCCGAAGATGGTTCGTTGTTGCGTCCTTTCATCGTGTTCTTTGGTGAATCGGTACCCATGATGGAACCCGCTGCAGTGGCAGCACACCAAGCTGATATCTTTGTTATTATTGGTACATCGCTCAATGTCTATCCGGCTGCCGGACTGGTACAATATGTTCGTCCCGAAGTTCCGGTTTATCTCATCGACCCAAATCCGGTGAATGCAGCTGGTGGTCGAATCGTTCAGATAGCCAAAGGAGCGTCCGAAGGTATGAGGCAGCTCGCTAAAGTATTGGAATAAACATGTTATTCATAGTCGGAGGGTGTCGAACGTAAGCGGAGATAGTCTCCGGTATGCGTATATGTACTACAATCATGGAGTAAAGAGATTGCAAATTTCCCCCACGGACGAGACATGTCGCGTCCCTACAGAAGCCCCACCCCATCCCTTCCCATAGAGGGGAGGGCGACAGAAATAAAGCTTCCCCGTCCCACAACTAAATAACTTATCAACTCAAAAACTTACAAACTAAAGCCTAAACTCGTCTACTTGTCCACTTAAAACCTTCTCCCTCCCCTTTTGGGGAGGGCTGGGGTGGGGCTGCTGCAGCGGTTCCTCAGTATTGCTGCATGGCCTCTTCAGCATTCTTGCAAAGCCGAGACAGCATCGCTGCCTCGGCTTTGCAGCAAAGTAGTAGACAAGTTAACGAGTGGATAAGTAGACGAGCTTGAAGTGAGAAGTGGGGGCTTTTATTATCAAAATGATAATAGAGTTTCAAATAGTCTATTTATTTTCACTTTTTATGTTTACCTTTGTTGCTAAATAGAACAGCTGAAGTAATTACTTAAAAGATGAACTTAGATAGTGAATATCGTGATGGATACCTCGTCTCTGTAGAGATGAAAAAAATCTGGGCAATAGAACTAGATTTGCTTAAAAAACTCGTTGATATTTGCCGGAAGCACGATTTGCGTGTATGGATAGAAGGAGGTACGTTGCTAGGAGCGGTGCGTCATCAAGGATTTATCCCTTGGGATGATGATATAGACGTCACGATGCCTCGTCCGGATTATGAAAAGTTGCGGCTTATCTGTGCTAAGGAATTGGAGGCGCCTTACTTTTTGCAGACTCCTTATAATGATGAACATTATTGTTGTGGGCACGCTCAGTTGCGTAATAGTAATACCACGGCTGTGCGTCCGAGCGATTGTTACCGTCCTTATAACCAAGGAATATTTATAGATATATTCATCCTTGATGGCATGCCCGATGATATGGTAGAACGAAAGCAGCTGGTTAAGAATGTCCGCAGACGTTTGAGATGTCTCAAGTCGATAGATTATCCCATCTTGCTCTCAGGACGTTTAGGGCTGTTGTTTCGCAAATACTGGTGGCGTCGCAAGGTGATGAAGTATGGATTTGCCCAACTATATCAGTATGTAGACGATTTGTTGTTGCAACATTCTTGGGATGATAGTCGGCAATTGGGACATGTGGCCTTTGCAGGAGATAGGTTTATATGGGATAAACACATCTTTGACCATACGACGATGCTATCTTTTGAGGGGTTACAAGTGCCTGCTCCGGGCGATTATGATGCATATTTGAAAGTGGTGTTCGGTCCCGATTATATGACTCCTGTCAAATGTCCGAATATGCATGGCGCCGTAGTGTTTGATACAGACCATAGCTATAAGGAACGGATGCCGGATATACGTCGGGCGTATAGACGCTCGGCAGTTAAACGATTACTAGCAAAACTATGAATATGAAAGAGCTAAAGAATTTGCTGAATTTTACAGTTGGACCGGTCATGTCGTCAGAGGCGGTTCGACAAATAGGCGGAGAGCAGGTGCCATATTTTCGTACCCCCGAGTTCTCGGAGCTGACATTTGATAGTGAGAGGCTTATCAAGCAGTTTGCGCATGCCGAAGATTCTGCAAGAGTATTGTTCTTGACCGGTTCTGGAACGGCTGCAATGGAAGCTACAGTGATGAATGTGCTGACTCCGACTGATCGTGTTTTGGTTGTCAATGGTGGTAGCTTCGGCCATCGCTTCGTACAACTTTGCGATATTCATGGCCTGAATTACACCGAGATAAAGGTACCTATGGGTAAGCAGTTGACCGAATTGATGCTTCAACCATTTGCCGGTCAAGGTTTTACTGCGCTCTTAGTCAATGTGGGAGAGACCTCTACGGGTGTACATTATGATATAGATTTGATTAGTCGCTTTTGTCAAGAGCAAGATCTTTTGCTTGTGGTTGATGCCATAAGCTCATTCTTGGCCGACCCGTTTGATATGGCGTCACTGCATGTAGATGTGATGATTACTGGTTCGCAGAAAGCTTTAGCGTGTGCACCGGGTATCTCTGTGGTGGTTCTAGGCGAAAGGGCTTTGGCACGTGTAGAGGGAAATAAGGTAAGAAGTATGTACTTTGACCTGAAGGATGCACTGAAGAATGCAGAGCGAGGTCAGACTCCTTTCACTCCTGCCGTCGGAATCTTACGGCAGATAAATGCCCGACTTCATGAAATAGCAGAGGCAGGTGGCGACGCCATAGAGATAGAACGAACCCGCTTGTTGGCAGAAGACTTCAGGCAACGTATCCGTCATCTGCCGCTTGAATTGTTTGCTGAATCTCCTTCGAATGCCGTCACTTCGCTTCATCCATTGCATGCTTCGGCTTATGATATATTTGTTTGTCTCAAAGATGAGTACCATCTATGGGTATGTCCGAATGGTGGAGACTTGCGCGATAAAGTGTTTCGCGTAGGTCATATTGGTGCCTTGACTGTGGAGGACAATACGGTTCTGATAGATGCTTTGAACGACTTGCATACCAGAGGAATATTATGAAAAAGGTAATTACTTACGGAACATACGACCTTCTGCACCATGGGCACATCAAACTATTACAACGTGCCAAGGCATTAGGCGATTATTTGATAGTCGGAGTGACTGCTGACACTTTCGATAGGTCGCGTGGTAAAATCAACGTACAGCAATCTTTGATAGAGCGTATTAATAATGTGCGTGATACAGGATTGGCCGATGAGATTGTCGTAGAGGAATATATAGGGCAGAAAATCGATGATATTCGTCGTTTGAATGTGGATGTATTCACGGTTGGGTCGGATTGGAAAGGTAAGTTTGATTACTTAAAAGAGTTCTGTGAGGTCGTGTATCTTGACCGTACAGAGGGTATCTCAAGTTCTGAATTGCGTTGTGAACAGCGCGATATAAGAATAGGTTTGGTGGGCGACTCGGCCATTCTAAACAAATTTGAGAACGAAAGTCACTATGTGAATGGTGTTACTATCAGTGGTGTGTGTACGAATAATGGCAGCTTGTTGGCTGAACGACTTCATCAACTGCCTTGTGTGACAGACCAGCTAGATGAATTATTGAATGTTTCTGATGCCATATACGTGATTTCAAAGCCCGAAATGCACTATGAACATATATACCGTGCCCTCGGAAAAGGAAAACATGTGTTGTGCGAAACTCCAATAACTATCAAGGTAGAGCAATGGTGTGAACTGCAGCAGATGGCAAAGGACAAGGGATTGGTGCTTGCCGATGGATTGAAGACTGCTTATTCTATGGCCTATGACCGACTTTGTTTATTGGCTAAGAGTGGGGCAATTGGGAAGGTAGTTTCGGTGGATGCCACTTGTACAAGCCTGCAAGACATGGAAAGAATGCGCGAAGGGAATGGTCCATGTCCATGGAATAGCATTTGCGCATGGGGACCTACGGCTCTATTACCCATCTTCCAATTGCTAGGGACAGACTATATAAGTAAGCAAATCGTTACACATCTGCTGGATGAAGAGTTGTTCTTTGACGCCTTTACCAAGGTTTCTTTTGTCTATCCGCATGCTGTAGCCTCGTTGAAAGTAGGACAGGGAGTGAAGTCGGAAGGCGAACTCGTCGTGTCGGGAACAAAAGGTTACATCTATGTTCCGGCTCCATGGTGGAAGACAGATTACTTTGAAGTGAGGTATGAGAACCCTGCTGAGAATAAACGTTACTTCTATCAACTGGATGGCGAAGGCATTAGATACGAGATATTATCGTTTATCAAATCCATCAAGTCATCGCGTAATGGATCTTATATAGACGTGAACACATCTGAAGCTATTATCCGTGTCATTCAAGACTTCTATGAAGGACGGGATGTTATCAAGATGTAGAGCCTATCTTTTACCTAATCTCTCGTGGATACCATCGCTATAGGCCTGCCACAACATGGGTAAGTCTTTCCATTGCCACGCCTTTGAGAAGGGCATGGTAAACAGAGCGGGAATGATATAACCAATCATTCCAATGAAGCTACGTAGGTAGCGAACGCCCCAATTACGGCCATAATGATGGTTCAGATAGGCCTCGTTGCGTATTTGGTAATATCGTTTCCACTTCTTTTTTTGATTGCGTGTGACCCATGTATCATCATTGAAGAACTTATGTTTGTCCATCAAGGCATCCGGAATATACTGTAAACGGAAGCCGGATAGATGGGCTCGTAGGCAATAGTCGGTGTCGTCGCAGAAGATAAACAACTCTTTGTTGGGTAAACCAATTCTCTCTACGACCGTGCGATTGATGAGTGGACCTTCGAAGTCGGCTCCAACAATCTCTGTGGCTTGGCTTATTTGCTGTTTGGCTAGTTTTCGTCCGTGCATGGAAGCTAATGGATTGGTGAAGTCGAATTTTTGAAATTCATGTGTAAACACTTGTCCGTCGAGTAGTCGTCGGGGCGAGAGTATGCCGATACTGGGTTGCTCTATGTATTTCAATAATTGTATTAAGCAGTCGGGGCGTGGGAAGACATCGTCGTCCATACACCATATCCAATCGGCTCCATCGGTATAAGCTCGCTGGATACCGGTATAGAATCCGCCACTTCCGCCCACATTCTCTTGGTGTATGACAGTTAAATCGGTTTGCTCATCAAGCCATTCGCAGGTTCCATCTGTACACCCATTGTCGACAACAATGACTTTTGAAAGGCCTTGTTGTTGGCGAAGCGAGGCTATACCGCGCTGGAGTAGTTCTATACGATTGTATGTTACGACTACGGCAATAATCTTTTTTATTTCAGTCATACGCCTACTTTGTCAATTGATTGATGGCTTCTTGCAATGCCTTTGTGAAGTAATGACCGTTCCGAAGCTGCTCGCTTACCCGATATACTTGCTTCTTCATCTCGTCGTATTGCACAGCTGTAATGCTTGGGAGTATGTCGTTAAGCTCTTCGAGAGAATCTATACAGATTCCGATACCTTCCTCTTGGACGACGTTTGCAAGGGCTGCTTGTCGCCAAATGATAATGGGAAGACCGGCACGGAGATAAAATGAGACCTTATGAGGGCTGTTCCAACGGAGGTATTCGCCGAAAGCTCCGCTGCAAGTACGAGTATCTGCACCATCCCAAACGAGTCCGAAATGTCCGTCTACATGCTCTATGAAGTCTTCGGAGGCCATAAATCCCTCTATCTTGACGTGCTTACTGTCTGCTAATCCGGGCAATCCGTTCTTGTTACCATAGATTACCAATTGATAGTTTTGTGCTTGTTTCGACATTAATCGTAGGAAGCTGTTCTTCCGTTCGGCTAATGCTCCGGCATATATAACGCGTGGACAATCGGTCAAGGTTGTTTGTTTCTGATGGATAGTATGACTTCGATAATCGAAGAGACTTAGCGAACCCAATGGGTGTTTATATCCTTTCGTGTGGAGCCATTGCTTCATTGTCTCGTTAGAAGCGATTACATAGTTAGCGCACATTAGTCGATCTATCTCTTGTTTTACGCCAAGTCGCTTCCTACGCATGGAACCGAGATCATGAATTAAGGCTATGGTTGAGGCGCCACGCAACTTTGCAAATCGGCAAATAAATGCAAAATATTTCTTGATAGGGTATTGAAGTACGATTAAATCTCCACGTCGTATCGTGCATATCGTCTTTAGAATGCCGGCCAAATCGAGAAAAAATGTCAGTATCTTACTGTTATAATAGGTTGTTGGCAGGCCTAGATTATGTGCCTGTAAGCCCCTAAGCGTCTCCTCGTTATCGGTTTTGGCTTTATTACCAGAGCCATTTACGCCTCGATAATTGCGTGATATGTAGCATAATCGTTTCTTTTTCATAGTTCAAGTTTAAAAGGGATGTTGTGTTTACGTTGATAGTTTATCCAAAAGCGACGGCGCAGTTTCAACGCTCTGTCAACGACTTCTTGTGGTATGATGCCCCGTTCTTCGGCATAATGTTGCATCAATAATATGAAAAAAGCTTTGGGTCCCCACATTCGTTTAAGGTTGTTGATACCCTTATTGATACTTACCGGGCCAAAGTACATGCGATTGGTGTCTACCAATGAGAACTTGAATCCATCCTCATCATGCTTCCACAGTATATTGCCGGGAGTGAAATCAAGGTGCATGATGTTCTTGTTGTGCATGCTGGCAGCTAGATGTGCAAGTGCTTTAGCCATGGGTTCGTATAGTTCAGGAGTAGCATTCCCCATATCATAGAGCGTATGTGGATAGTCGCATTGCTCACTAATGAAGTACGTATATCCCAATAATCCGGCCTGTCGTTCCTTTATATATGCGATAGGTGTGGGACTGTTGATACCGTTGCGCAAGAGTATGGCAGGGTATTCAAAGGCTCTCTGTCCCTTGGGTTTACGCAATCCGCATGAATATATCAATCGGTTCAGTCCATTGGGTACATGGTATCGTTTCACATTCAGCTTCTGGCCGTCGGGTGTTTCCATCACTTTTATCTCATTGCGGAGGTGATATATGGTAGTACCCTCGGCTTCGAAACGAGATGGAATACGCTCAATGTAGCTTCTCAGATATTCGTATGTAGGATTTAACAACATCATGCTTGCTTGCCTTCCATTCTTTTATTGTATTCTTCGTGCGTACGTTTCCATCGGTTATGGCTCCATAAATAGTATTCGGGATTGCGTCGAATAGTCTGTTCTAACAACTCGAAGAAACGGCGGGTAATCTCGTATTCGGGCAGCTCATTGGGCATTTTGGTAATGAGATGATACGTACAAGTGTAGTAACCGCGACGTGGTCGGCTCATCTCTACGTAATAAACGGCATTGTTTAGCTTCCTCATGAGGCGTTCACTACCGGTAAATACGGGTGTATCGTGATTGAGAAAAGGCAACCAAAGGTGGATATTCTCCCATTTTGGGGTTTGGTCTGATATATAACCGAAGAACGAGTTGATGCCTTGTTGCTTGTAGGCGAGTAGGTATCGGAGTGTATCTTGTTTGGGAATGGGAACTCCATTAGCTTGTGACGAACGTATGCGGCGGAACAATTCGTCAAAAAAATGATTGCTAAGAGGGTGGTAGACGAGTCCGCAACGGCTCTCTTTTGGTAATTCCATACCCACACATGAGAGCCATTCCCAGTTACAATAATGCCCTAGGATGGCTGCTACCGATTGTCCGTTATCGAAACATTCGATGATTTCTTGGGAGTTTTGGATGGTGAATCGATGCTTCAATTCCGTGTCACTGATGCTTAGCAACTTGATGGCTTCGAGTGTATAATCGCAAAACCAGTGGTAAAATCTTCTTTCGATGTGTGCTATCTCTGCCTCATTTTTGTCGGGGAAAGCAGTCGACAGATTCTTTCTAACGATTTCACGACGGTATCTCAATAGTCTGTATACAAGTAGATAGGCTATATCGGAGATACAATAAAGAACGCGGAAGGGTAGGAGCGAGAGGGTGTAAAAGACACCAAAAGCCAATTTCCTCCAAAATCCCAGCTGCTCTTCGTGTTGGAGTTGGGACGCAGAATTCGTCGTTTGACAGTTTAGTCTCGTCATGTTTGTATTCTCAGTATAGTCTTATTTACTCTCTCTTTCTTAGCGATAAGAGTGGGGAAGTCCCCTTATTTCTGCATTTCGTTCAGTTTCTTGTAGTATCCGTCTTTCTCTATCAGCTCGTCATGCGTGCCACGTTCCACGATACTTCCGTCGTGCAACACGCATATTTCGTCTGCATGTTTGATGGTAGAGAGGCGGTGTGCCACAGCAATCGTGGTACGTGTGCTCATCAAGTGTTCCAATGCGTCTTGTACCAGACGTTCACTTTCGGTATCAAGAGCACTTGTTGCTTCGTCCAGAATAAGAATGGGCGGATTCTTTAAGATAGCTCGTGCAATGCTTACACGCTGTCGTTGACCGCCCGACAGTCGTCCTCCACGGTCGCCGATGGATGTATTATAGCCGTTCTCCGACTGTATAATGAACTCGTGGGCATTCGCTATTCGCGCTGCTTGTTCTACTTGTTCAGGCGTAGCATTGTCGGTTCCGAAAGATATGTTGTTGAAGAACGTGTCGTTGAAGAGTATTGCTTCTTGGTTCACATTGCCTATCAATTGTCGTAAATCGTGGATTCCTAGGTCGCGAACATTGACTCCGTCGATGAGTACTTCGCCTTCTTGAACATCGTAGTAACGCGGAATGAGGTCGACAAGGGTAGATTTTCCGCTACCACTTTGACCCACCAAAGCTACTGTTTTACCCTTCTCTATCACGAGATTGATGTCGCGTAGCACCCATTTCTCGGCATATTTGAACGATACATGGCGGAATTCTATCTGATGTTTGAAGCTACTGATATGCTTCGGATGGTCTGTCTCTTTGATGGAAATCTCTGCTAATAGAATTTTATCTACGCGCTCCATCGATGCCAAACCTTTCGGAATGTTGTATCCGGCCTTTGAAAATTCCTTCAAAGGATTAATGATTGAGTAGAGTATTACGAGGTAGTAGATGAACGTCGGACCGCTGATAGTCTGGTTGTTTAGTACTAGTATACCGCCAAACCAAAGCACAATGACTATCATAACCGTCCCTAAGAACTCGCTCATGGGATGTGCCATCTGCTGTCGGATATTTACTTTCATGATGTTATCGCGGTATTCCGAGTTGATACGGTCGAACCGTTGGTTCATCTTCTCTTCTGCACAGAAGGCCTTGATGATGCGTAATCCGCCGAGAGTTTCCTCTACTTGACTCATCGTATCGCTCCATAAAGCCTGTGCTTTGATACTTTTGGCTTTCAGTTTGCGCCCTACATAGCCCATCAACCAGCCGAACAAGGGGACGAAGATGACTGTAAACAGGGTCAATTGCCAACTTATAACAACCAACGTAGCAAAGTAAGCGATGATGAGGATTGGGTTTTTGAAGAGCATATCAAGGCTCGACATGATGGAACTTTCAATTTCCTGCACGTCTCCACTCATACGGGCAATGATGTCACCTTTACGTTCTTCTGAGAAGAAAGAGAGTGAAAGGGCATTTATTTTACGGTAAAGTTGATTGCGTATATCGCGTACTATACCGGTTCTGATGGGTATAATGGTGGCCGACGATAGGAAATATGCCCCTGTTTTCAGGAATGTCATGAGTGCCAAAAACAGTCCGATGATGAGCAATGTCGTCGTTGCACCCATATCGCCTATCATCGATTGCACGTAATAGTTGACATTATTGCTCAGCACTTCTTTTGCTGAGGCGTCGTCCCATGCCATCAATGCCGTTACTTTTGTGGTATCTCCGGTATTAAAGAGAATCTGTAATATCGGGATTAATGCGGCAAACGAGAAGATATTTAGTACTGCCGAGAGGATGTTAAACATCACCGATAGTATCAAATACCGCTTGTATGGCGGCACAAATCGTTGTAATATCTTGAAGAATTCTTTCATTTATTCTCGGTCAATCCAATTCTCTATTTGGAGATTTGGGATTCTTTCCAAATGTTTAGTATTCTCTGTTACCATCACACATTGATTGATGATGGCCGTAGAACCTATCAATAAATCAAAATTGTCTATCAGATTCCCTTGCTCCCTTAGTAAAGCTTTTGTTTCAGCAAAGACCTCCAAGCAGTCATAGATAGGTAAGACGTCGAAGACTTTAATAAGCGATGAAATCTCATCTCTATTGCGTGGATTCTTACCAACGGCAGCACCATATAGCAACTCGGCCACTGTTATTTCTGAGATATAGCAATTCTCAATACCCACACTTTCTATCTTTTCAGGAATATGATATTTATTCTTGAAATAAGAAATGCAGATATTTGTATCAAGCAAATATTTCCGTCTAGTCATTTAAAGGAAGTATTTCGCGTTCGTAATCGGCTTTTCTACCTTCGGCAATGGTTTCTTCGATAGTATCCATACTCGGATCATTCTCCCAAACACCTGCCAACTGTTTGAAAAGTTTATATCTTTCAGTCTGCTTTGCCATATTATTCCTTTCTTTTCTAGCTTCTTCGATGAGCCTTTCTCCAAGTCACTGCTTATTACAATAGCTTAGTGAAAATGAATTGATATAATCTAATAGATTGTTGAGTGGAACTTGTGCCTGCATAAAATCTCCTTTTTATTCGTCTTCCTTGCAAACTTACACAAAAGTTTTGATATTCCATACAATGCGAGGGATTTATCATTGTGAGGCAATGCACAATAGGGATGTAGCAAGAATGATAAATGCTAGCACTAGAGATGGCATGTAGTCTGTCTCGCAAGGTCTCATACCGATGATTGGTAGACTGGCTATAGGGAGACGGAGTACACTCCGTCTCTACTGTTCGACACTGCTTTTTATAGGTGTTTTTGTTGGCGTTGAACTTACACTTCTTCTCCAAACAGTGTGGCACTCGTGCTTCCGGTGATTCTCACTTTCACGAATTCACCGATATGATGGTTGCCTTTATCGAAGATGACAGCCTTGTTTTGTTCGGTTCTACCCATCAATTGCTGGCGACTGCGTTTGCTGAATCCCTCTACAAGTACTGTAAATTCCTTGCCTTCATCCTTTTTATTCTGCTCGGCACTGACCTCTGTTTGCAATTGTATCAACTCGTTCAAGCGGGCAATCTTTTCTTCTTCCGGCACGTTGTCGGGTAAATGTTTGGACGCATAAGTACCCGGACGCTCGCTGTATTTGAACATGAAGGCCGAGTCGAAGCCTACCTCGCGTACCAACGATAACGTCTCTTCAAAGTCGGCACGGCTCTCGTTGTGGTAGCCGATGAATATATCGGTGGTGATACCGCATCTGGGGATGATGCGACGGATATTGTCTATCATCTTCAGATACTCTTCGCGGGTGTATTTGCGGTTCATCAGTTTGAGCTGACTGTTGCTTCCACTCTGTGCCGGGAAGTGGATATGCCGGCATAGGTTGGGCTCTTCGGCGATGGCATACAGGATGTCTTCGCTCATGTCTTCGGGATTTGAGGTGGTGAAACGTACGCGCATGTCGGGTACCGATTGCGCTACTGTCCTCAATAGTTGGGCGAATGAGGTGCTGCCTTCTTCGCGTTTGCCCGATGGCGACAGTCCGTAGCTGTTCACATTCTGTCCGAGTAGTGTTACTTCTTTGAATCCCTTGTCGTGTAGGTCGCGCACTTCTTTCAAGATGCTTTCTACATCTCGCGAGCGTTCACGGCCACGGGTGAAGGGCACAATACAGTAGTGGCAGAAGTTATTGCAGCCACGCATGATGCTCACAAAGCCACTCACATGGTTTCCACCGATACGTTGTGGCACCACATCGCGATAGGTCTCGGTCTTTGAAAGCTCGATGTTCATGGCCTTATGACCTGTCTCTACTTGCGCAATCATATCGGGCAGGTTCAGATAACTGTCGGGGCCGCATACCAAATCGGCATGGTGATTGTTGATTAAGTTGTCTCTCACGCGTTCAGCCATACAGCCCAATACGCCCAAAATCAGTTGTCTGCCTTTCTTTTGTTCGGCATGTAATGTTTCTAATCGGTTGTAAATCTTGTTCTCCGCATTCTCTCTGATGCTGCAAGTGTTCATGAATACAGCGTCTGCTTCGTCTTCTTTCTCGCAGATTTCGTATCCTGCCATCTGCATTACAGAGGCTACTACCTCGCTATCAGCAACGTTCATCTGACAGCCGTAGGTTTCTATATATAATTTCTTCATCCGTTTTAATTGGTTATATGGATCATCTGGGATGTGAGTTATCCGATGCAAAGATAGCACAAACGAGCGCAATGAAAATTTATTTTCAAATTGCCGAGTGCAGTTTAGCTTATGCAAAGGTAGTGTAAATCAATAAGATAAGCAAGTAAACGACTTCTTTTGTGATGATGACCAAGCTACTTGTTGATACACATTTAGTCTTATTCTCTTGTGGAATGAATAACTAATAAACTCAAAAACTTATGAACTCAATTTGCTGCAAAGGCGAGGCAATATTGCTGCAAAGCCCGGACAGCGTTGCTGAAGAACCGAGGCAGAAAGACTGGGGAGGCACTGCAAAAGCCCCTCTCCAACCATCTACAGCCCCACCCCAACCCTCCCCAAAAGGGGAGGGAGATGGTTTTAAGTTGACAAGTAGACGAGTTTAGGTTTTAGTATTTAAGTTTTTGAGTTTATAAGTTTTAAGTTGTGGAATCGAAAAGGCTCATCTCTTTCTCCCTCTTCTTTTGGAGAACCATCGGTCATCGACCGAGTAGTCGCAGTCGACTCAACCGGTGCGATAGAAAACGAGGGAGATAATGGCGGGGGAGAGACTCCTGTAGAGACGGAAAGTTTTCCGTCTCACAAGCAAAAGGGTGCAAAAAACAAGTCCCATCTTAGCTCTTTCTCAAGGGGAAGAATGTTGTATTGAGTTGATAAGTTATGGGTTGGGAATTAAGTTCATGAATTTTTGAGTTCATGGGTTCTTTGTTCTTCCTTCCTCTTTGGGGAGGGATAGGTTGGTTTTTATGGTATATGAGATTGGTGTACACACCATCTCTACAAAGCAAATATAAAGGTCATTGCTGGTCTTGTTTGATGGATTCTATCAGTCGGGCGAACATTTCGCGCATGCCGTAAGCCGGTTTCCAGCCCAAGGCCTGCATGCGCCCGGTGTCCAATCGCAGCTTAGTGGTGGGCGAGTAGCCCATTCCCTCGGTCAGGTTGACGACTACTTGCACGATAGGATTGAACTCGTGGCAGAGCATGCGAGCCATGTCGACGATAGAAATATAGGTCTCTTCGTTGGCTATGTTGTAAGCCCGACCGCTTTCTCCTTGTGTCGCAAGACAGAGCATGGCAGCCATGGCGTCCGTCGTGTAGCAATAGCAGCGGCTCAATTCGCCTGTGGTGTGCAGTTCAATGTCGCGACTGTCGATGATGGCGCGGGCAAACTGGGCAAACACCCGGTTGTCGTCGGCTGCCACACCGGCTCCAAACGTCTGTGCCAGTCGGGCTATCCTGACAGGCAGTCCGTACTCGGCGGCATAGGCATGGCATAGGCATTCGGCCGCGCGCTTGGCCATGGGGTAGCTGCTGCGCGTGTCCATAGGGTCTAAGAATCCCTGCCGGTCTTCGGTCAGCGGTGTGGAATCGTCGTACACCGTGCCGTAGACTTCGAGCGTAGATGCATAGACCACCGACTGCACGGCATGTCTTCGGGCATACTCAAGCAGCGTGCGTGTACCGTCGAGGACGGTCGTAAAGGTCTCCGCGGGATGTTCCACGAAGTAGCGCGAGGCCGTGGGAGCAGCGAAATGGATGATATGTGTGGGTGCCTCGTTGGGCAGGAAGGGCAGCGAAGCGGCGAAGTCGTAGACATAATATTGATGCTGTGGCGTGGCCGCACCGAGCAGCTGGGTGGCTTTTTCTAGGTTTCTCACCACGCTGATGATGCTGATATGGAGCTGTTGTTGCTCGTTGAGAGCCTGCAGACAGCGTACCATGCACGAGCCAAGGAGTCCGGTGGCACCGGTCACCATGATTCGGCTGCCTCGCAATGCGCTACCGTCAAAGTGGGCGGCAAAGCGGAGAAAGTCTTCTTTCTGGACGTTGTTCATCGTTTAGAGTCCGAATATTTGTTGGTCTTCGTGTACCTTCACCATCGCCCGGAACACGAAGAAGTCGGTCGGGGTGGTAATCTTGATATTCTCCATGGGACCGATGACGGTGCCTAGCTTGTAGCCATAGTGGCTCATCATGGTGCATGAGTCGATGAAATCGTGCAGCCCCTCGGCGATAGCCCGTTCGTGGGCGGAGAGAATGTCAGACAGTTTGAAACTCTGAGGTGCGCGTGCTATGAGCGAATCGGAGCGCGAGGGAATCTCCAAGGATCCATCGGGCTGGCGCACGATAAAGGTTTCTGTGGCCGGGATGCACGTGATGCAACTGCCGCATTCCTCTACTTTGCGCAGGTTGTCGGTGATAGTCTGCTCGGTAATCAGGGGGCGCACGCCGTCGTGGATGAGCACCGTGGCGTCGGCTTGGGCTATCTCCTGAGCTGCTTTCAGGCCGTTGTAGATGGACGCCTGTCCCGTCTGGCCGCCGGGAACCATCTTGACCACCTTGTTGATTTCAAACTTACGCAGTTGCTTTTCGAGGAAAGGTATCCAGTTTTCGATACATGCTACCACGATGGCATCAATCTCCGGATGGTTGTCGAACAGCTCTAATGTATAGATGATGATGGGTTTTCCGTTGAGATCGAGAAACTGTTTGGGGCGCGACTTGGTGTGCATGCGCAGGCCGGAACCACCGGCAAAAATCACAGCTATATTCATATCGTGAGATGTTTTTAGTCGTAGAAGACGATGTCTATCTGGTGTCGGTCGCGTTTATCGCGCGGTGGCAGATCCATATAGTTGCCATACGCGATGCGACAAAGCTCTTCGGGATTGGACGGTCCTTCGAAGGTATGCCCCTCGAAGACGATGGGTTTGTGCGGAACCATGTATTTCTTAGGGTTCTGCTCGTAGAACCATGCGCCGTAGGAGTGCATGTAGAGTTCGGGATTTCCAAAGCACCTACCGATGAGACGGAATGCAGGGAACACCACATGATGGAGTGTCTGATAGGTCATCTGTGCCAAACGGGGGTGCGAACCGGCCAGATAGAGGTTGGTGTTGACCGACAGCTTGGCGGCCAGATGCTGTAACCATGGAATCATGTGTCCCTCGTACGGGAAGATGTCGACGTGCAGTCCGCGGAATTTCTGGGCTTCGTGCATGCGCCGGTCTTTGCTGCCGGCTGCCGCGGTACTGCGGTTTTCGCTCTTCAGGTCGCGCAGACACGACCACTCTTTGTAGAATCCGGGGTCGGTATCGTTGTCTTGTAGCACGTATTGAGGATGTGGATGCATCTTCAGATAGCGGCATAGTTTCTTGTAATCCTTGTAGCTCAACACCATGTCTATATCGTCATCCCATGGGATAAAGCCTCCGTGGCGCAGCGCACCGAGTATGTTTCCGCCGTCGAGTCGGCATGCCACGCCTATCTTCTGGGCCGTTTCTTGCAGGTAGATGGCCATGTCGAGCATGCGAAGTTGTGCCTGTCGCAGCACCGAACCGTCAGGATTGTAGTCGCGGCGTAGGGTCTCGTCGGTCTCGCCCGTGTTATATTGTTTCGTCATTTCAAGTCTGTTTTTGGCAATTTACTTCTTCACCCAAAGGCGATAGTTGTACATTTGCATGATGGGATAGAGGAGGGCACGCAGCCATTTTACGATTCCACCACCCGGAGTTTGGAACAATCGGCTGCGATGTCGGATGAAAAAAGCGGTCAAACGAGCGTAGGCTATCAGCCCGTTGCCCAATTGTAAGCGAATGAGGCGGCATCCTTCGTCGTATATCCAAGTGTTCGGATGAATCTCACGAAACAGTGCTTGTCGGCCTCGGAAGTAGCGTTGCAGATGAGGTTTGGCCTTTGTGTAGTTGCAGAGTGACCATTTGAGGATGCGAAAGGCATTGCCTACAGTGGGTAGACTGCCACTGTATGCCACGTAGGTGGCCGCATTGGCATAGCGACGCTGGTGTACCAGTACCTTGTCTACAAATACAATGCTGTCGAAAGCGGCTGCCGTCATGCCTAGAATGGCATCGTAAAGCGAGATGCCATAGATAGGATTATCTTGGGGTAACAGCTCTATCAAGCGACGATTGATGAGCATGGTGTGACCGGG
This sequence comes from Prevotella sp. DNF00663, assembly GCF_001553265.1. Classification (GTDB taxonomy): domain Bacteria; phylum Bacteroidota; class Bacteroidia; order Bacteroidales; family Bacteroidaceae; genus Prevotella. The sequence continues at coordinate 63,604 of NZ_KQ960610.1, forward strand.
AAGGCTGGCAAAAAGCAATCGGATGAGGCTGGTGTTGGGACGACGGGCATCGAACGAGGCAAACGAACCGTCTTCAGAGAAAGGCTTGGAAAAGCAACTACACAGCAAATGGTCGCCAATGGCCACTGCTTGTTGCTCAAGTTTGGTAGGCTCCCACAGGTCGTCTTGGTCGCAGATAGCAATCAAATCACCAGTGGCTTTGCGTAGTGCACCGAAGAAATTGGAGTTGACGCCCTGCCCATCTTCATTCACACATACCTTGATAAACGGATAGTTGGCGGCATATTCTTGCAATATGGCCATGGTGCGGTCGGTGGAATGGTCGTCTTGAATGATAATCTCGTCGGGCAGTAGAGTTTGGGTGACAAGCGTATCTAACTGTTCTTTCAAAAACAGTTCGCCATTATAGGTGCACATCACCACTGAGATACGCTTTTTATCCATTGTTTTTCGCCCCTAAACACGGGTATTGGTTTCATGCAAAAGTACCATTAATATTTTAATATTCAAAAGAATTTACTACTTTTGTAGCTTGAAGCAAGACTCGAAATAACACTGATTTACATGAGTTCATTGAAAGAAAAAACCGCCAAGGGATTGTTTTGGGGAGCCGTGAACAGTGGCTCTACCCAATTGTTGAATGTTGTTATTGGTGTTTGTCTGGCTCGTTTGCTTGATTTGTCTGATTATGGTATCGTGGGTATGTTGACCATCTTTACGGCCATCGCAGGCAATTTGCAGGACAGCGGGTTCTCTACTGCTCTCATCAATCTGCCCAAGATACGGAATCGCGACTATAACTCCGTGTTTTGGTTTGGCGTCTCGGTGAGCATTACGCTGTATGTAATTCTGTTTTTCGGTGCGCCGTTGATAGCCGATTTCTTCCATCAACCCTGCCTGATACCGTTGTCCAGATTCATCTTTCTCACCTTTGTACTGGCCTCGCTGGGCATTCCTCATAGTGCCTATATGATTCGAAACTTCATGAATAAGGAGAAGGCCATCATGGGATTTGTGGCCTTGGTGGTGTCGGGAACAGTAGGTATTGTGTTGGCTTTCAATGGTTATGGCTATTGGAGCTTGGCTTGGCAACAGTTTCTCTTCATCCTTGTCTTGGATTTAGGCCGGCTGTATTATACACGCTGGTTGCCCACCTTTGAGTTCGATTTTGCCCCTATCCGCTCTATGTTCAGTTTCAGTAACAAGATATTGATAACGACAATGATCGGCACCATCAGCAATAACTTTCTCACATTCATATTCGGTCATCTCTTTACGGCGAAGACAGTGGGTAGTTTTACGCAGGCTTATAAGTGGGATACGATGGGTTATTCGCTCATCTCGAACACCGTAGCACAGGTGGCTCAGCCTGTTTTTGCGCAGGTGGGAGATGATAGGAGCAGGCTTAAAGGCGTGTTCCGGAAGATGATGCGGTTCACGGCTTTCCTCTCATTCCCGTTGATGTTCGGGCTTTGCATCGTCTCGCGGGAGTTTATCGTCGTCACGATCGGAGCGAAATGGATGGCCAGTGTGCCGCTGTTACAGATACTATGCGTGAGCGGTGCGTTCTTTCCTTTCTATACATTGTATCAAAATTTGGCCATCAGTCATTCGCGTTCCGACATTCTGATGTGGTGTAATGTGGGGCAAATCGCCTTGCAACTCATTTTGATATTGGTGTCGTCGCCCTATGGTATACAGGCGATGGTCGTGGTATATTCCTTGTTCAATATCGTGTGGTTGGGTGTATGGCAGTGTGTTGCCAAGCGTTTGGCCGGCATTGCCCTACTCGAATTGCTCCGCGACGTAGCGCCCTTCTTCCTCGCGTCAGTGGTGGTGATGGGGCTGACCTATGTCGTTACGCTGCCTATCCGTCCTCTTCTGCTTTTGCTTATCGTCAGAATCGTGCTGGCAGGTGGTCTCTATTTCGCCGTCATGAAAGTGGCTCATGTCGCCATTCTGGAAGAGAGTATGGGGTATTTGAGGAAAAGGCGGTAAGAATAAGAGGTTTTATGTCTTATACATAATAAAGGTGAAAAAGTGGAATCATGCTGTTATGCACGATTCCACTTTTTGTGTTCGGTCGCTCAATAGTGCTTTTTATCTGATAAACATGAGTTCGCGGAACTTCGGCAGCGTCCAGAGTTCGTCGGCGACAATCAGTTCCAGCTTGTCTATCTGATAGCGTATCTCCTCCATTTTGGGAGCTATGTTGTCGTGATAAGCGATGGCTTTCTCGCGCTCGCAGTCTATCTTGTTGGCCACTTTGCGCTCGTTGATGAGTTCTTCCACCTTTGTTTCGATGGCTTGGGTGCGCTCTGCTATCTCGCGGATAATCTTCAAGTTGCGCTCAGAGAGCTTCAAGGCCTCCTCGCGCCCGAAGATGTCGATCATGTTCTGCACGTTCTTAGCCAACTGGCTCTGGTAATGTGTGGCCACGGGGATGATATGATTCATGGTCAAGTCGCCTATGACGCGCGCCTCTATCTGTATTTTCTTGGTGTAGGTTTCCCACTTCACCTCGTTGCGTGCTCCCAGTTCGTTGCGTTTCATCACGTTCATCGACTCGAACATCTTGATGCTCGAGTCGTCCATGTAGCGGTCGAAGACCACCGGGCAAGACGTCTCGCAGTCCAATCCGCGCTTTTTGGCCTCTTCCACCCATTCGTCACTGTATCCGTTTCCGTCGAAGTGAATAGGCTTGCAAGTGCGTATGTCCTCGCGAATCACGTCGATGATGGCTCCGTTCTTGCTCTCGCCCTTGGCGATGAGGGCGTCCACGCGCTCTTTGAAGTTGGTCAATGCCTCGGCCACAGCTGTGTTCAGCACAATCATAGACGACGCACAATTGGCTTCGGAACCTACTGCGCGGAACTCAAAGCGGTTTCCGGTGAAGGCAAAGGGGCTTGTACGGTTGCGGTCGGTATTGTCTATCATCAGTTCGGGTATTTCCGGAATGTCGAGCTTGAAGCCTTTTTTGCCGGCTACGGTGAACAGTTCGTCCTTGTCGGCTTTCTCGATATGCTCCAGCAGATCGGTGAGCTGCTTGCCCAAGAAACTGGAGATGATGGCGGGGGGAGCCTCGTTTCCGCCCAGTCGATGGGCGTTGGTGGCACTCATGATGCTGGCTTTGAGTACGCCGTTGTGGCGATAAACGCCCATCAGCGTCTCTACGATAAAGACCACGAAACGCAGGTTGTCTTCCGAATTTTTGCCTGCTGCATGCAGCAACACGCCCGTGTCGGTGGTCAGGCTCCAGTTGTTATGCTTGCCCGAACCGTTGACTCCGGCGAAAGGCTTTTCGTGCAGGAGGGCACGGAAACCGTGTTTGCGAGCCACACGTTTCATGAGCGACATGAGTAGCATGTTGTGGTCGACAGCCAGATTACACTCCTCAAAGATGGGTGCCAGCTCAAATTGGTTGGGAGCCACCTCGTTGTGGCGTGTCTTACAGGGAATACCCAGTTCGAGAGCTTGTACTTCCAAATCCTTCATGAAGGCTTGCACGCGCTCCGGAATGGTTCCGAAGTAGTGGTCTTCCATCTGTTGATTCTTTGCGGAGTCGTGTCCCATGAGGGTGCGACCGGTCAACATAAGATCCGGACGAGCCAAGTAGAGGCTGTCGTCGACGAGGAAATATTCTTGTTCCCAGCCAAGATTGGTCTGCACTTTCTTCACTTTCGGGTCGAAATACCGGCACACGGCCGTGGCAGCCACGTCGATGGCGTGGAGCGAGCGCAGCAGGGGAGCCTTGTAGTCGAGCGCCTCGCCGGTGTAAGAGATGAAGATCGTCGGGATACAGAGGGTGTCGTCGATGATGAAGACCGGCGATGTGGGATCCCAAGCCGAATATCCGCGCGCCTCGAACGTATTGCGTATACCGCCGTTGGGGAATGAACTGGCGTCGGGTTCCTGCTGTACGAGCAGCTTGCCGGAGAACTCTTCGAGCATACCACCCTTGCCGTCGTGTTCCACAAAGGCGTCGTGTTTCTCGGCAGTACCCTCGGTCAGGGGTTGAAACCAGTGGGTGTAGTGGGTTACACCGCACTCCTTGGCCCATTTCTTCATGCCGTGTGCCACCGCGTCGGCGATGCCACGATCCAGTCGTGCGCCGTTGTCCATCACGTCGATGAGCTTATTGTATACGTCGGTGGGCAGATACTTGTACATCTTGGCACGGTTGAAGACGTACTTGCCGAAGTACTCGGAAGGGCGTTCTTTGGGTAACTCTACCTCGACCGGCTTCTTTCTGAAGGCCTCGGCCACAACCTCAAATCTTAAATTCGTCATATCCTCTTATTGCTATTTGTTTCCTATTCGGTCTCTATCTCTTGATACTTGGTGGCAGAAAACGAAAAAGGATTCTCATGGGCGCATGAGAATCCGTATCCGATATTTACCAGAATTTATTGTTTACTTCGCTATATTCGAAACCGGCTGTGGCCAGTTTGGCTACCAATGCTGTTCGATCTACGTCCATGTCGTCGCATAGCTCGTCGAGCGAACTGTAGTTGTCGCGCAACAACATATTGACCGTACTGAACAATATCATTGGATCTTGGGGTAATTTATCCATCTTTCGACAGTATGTTAGAATCAGATGCAAAGTTACAAAATAAAGATGAGATTTGTTGTTACTGTCACCAAAAAACGTTATGCATGTTTTTCTAGCTCTAAATAAAATTCTGCCATGTGTGTGGGCGAAGGGCATCCGACCGTATGACTTGTCACTTTTCCCTCCCAACTCGTCAGTTTGTTTACTTTTTGTCCATTTCCTTGGAACTTATCGATGTTTTTCCTAACTTGCGTCATGAATTGGGCAAACAGTATTTTTCGACCTTTATATAACCGTAATCAGTATGAATGTGATACTGACCTGTCTGATATATTTATCAGGCTGTCCATTATCGCAGCCTGTTCATGGTCTCTGTAATTCTCTGAAGACTCCCTACGCCGTCGATAGACTTTAATCGACCGGTAGACGACTCTGCCGTCTGATTGAGATATTCTATATACTTACAGTAATTATTTTCCGAAAAATTGAAACACAGAAATAATGAATAAATAATGATAATCCTTTTTATATCCAGCTTGTTAAGTGGGTATCAGGGGAGAGTAGAAGTTAAAGGGAAAAGGAATCAAAGCAAAGAAATACATTCTATAAGAACAAGGTGTGTCCGTAGAAAAATGAAAAAAGAGAACTTTAATTTCTTTATCAAGCGATTTATGAAGGATTCTACCTTTCAGAGGAGTCGTTTTGTTTTTCCACTTATAATTAAGACGTACGATCCTGATACCGATAGTTTTGCTGTCGAAGTAATCAGCGAAAAAAAGTGGAAGTTTAAGGATTTGTCAAATTTGCCCGACAATTACTTTGTGACGATAAATCGTATTTAGTGGAAATAATAGATGAAAGTACTTGATGCAACAGACTGTGTATGAAGAGAATAATAAGAAATTGAAGAAAAGAAAGAGGCAGATGGGAAATCGCACGTCAAGTTTTGTTTGTGAAATCGCATGTCGCCTTTAGCTATATATAATTTTAAGAGTTTGTTAAAACCGCTCGATAAAGTTATATATTGAATCGGCATGGATATAGCAGGAAAGGAAATGGTTAAAGATCTTGCCAAGCCTAATGTTGACGGCGAAGGACATTGGGTAAAGAAGATGGGCAAGTTACACTTCGGATACTTAATTGTACGCATCACACATTTTCTTGATAAATCAATCGAACAACATGTTTTTTCTGAATATTGCTTACACACGGTGTCTGGATACAGCTTTTACCATGCAGTAACAACAGCACATTCGAGATGCACCGAGGACAAAGTCGTGATAAAATACCTATTTTAAGGTATTGTAAGCAAAATTCCTTTTAGGTAATTTTGCACTTGTAAAAAAAATAAAAATATTCAAACATGTTTTTTAAAATTATTACTGCTATTCTTCTCTCAGCAACAATCACTTCGTACGCGATGGCGAATGACCAGACGCACAACATGATAGAGAAAGACAATAAGGAAATATCAATTTCTGGAAAAATCGTTGATTATGAAGGTAGACCTGTGATCGGTGCCAGTATCACGCTCAACGGCAAAAAAGCTGTTGCAACGAGCGACACTGATGGCAAATTCCATTTTCATGCCATCTCATTACCTGCCCCGTCTTACATACAAGTAACTTACTTAGGCATGGAAGCTAAAAAAATAACTCTGCAACCTCCATATCACGATCTTTTGATTAGGCTAAATGACAAAATCAATATGTTGGACGAAGTGGTTTCCACAGGATACAACAGACTTTTAAAAAGACGTTCGGCCGGTTCTTTTGCTGTAATCACACACGAGCAAATAGAAAATCAAGTGTCTACGTCGATTGACAAGATTCTGCAAGGACAAATTGCTGGCATGCACGTAAGCGTTCCAAACGGGAAACCCGGAGAAAGCGCTCAAGTAAGGATACGCGGAATTAACACCGTCAATGGCTCGGCTGAACCACTGTGGGTGGTTGACGGAGTCATCATGCAGGACAACTTGCCGAAAATATTGGGAACTGGCATGATGGATGCAAGTGATTTCAACAATATCTTTCGAAACGGAATTGGAGATATCAATCCTAACGACATAGAAAGTATAACCATCTTGAAAGACGCCGTAGCCTCGGCTATCTATGGCTCAAGGTCAGCAGGTGGCGTAATCTCTATCACTACCAAGCATGGAAAAGTCGGTAAGCCACGTGTGAACTACTCCACTCTGTTTACCATCGGATTATACCCCCAACGGCAGGAAAATATTATGAATACGGAAGAAAAGATACGATGGGAGCAGGAATTATGGAACGAATTTTCAGCGAAACCTTTCAAATCGGGCAATGGCTGGTACCCCGTGATCGGTATTGTGGGGATGATCCATGCAGACAAAATTGGTAAAAATGGGAAATTATGGACTGAAAACGGTTTCGAAAAAATGACAGAGGAAGAAAAGAGTGCTTATATAGAAGGACTTAAAAGAAATAATGTCAACTGGTATGACGAGATCTTCAGGAATTCCCTATCGCAAAATCACAACCTATCGTTGTCAGGAGGAACAGGCAAGATGGATTATTATACCTCGCTATCGTACACAAAGAATATGGGATTGGTCAAAAGAAATGACTATCAACGTTATACCTTTAACATGAAAATCAACGTGAATCCCACTTCAAAGTTAAAGCTCGGGTTCAAGTCAACAGTTTCCTTTCAAAAAAGCGGCGATTTCGTATCAAGCGTCGACCCGTTTAGATACGCCTATTTTGCCAATCCTTACGAAACGCCATACAACGCTGACGGAAGCTATCGGGCAGATATGACCTATTTCAATCTCACCGAAATAAATGCAGGCGACGCATCACTCCCCTACATCCCTACAAATGGTTTCAACATACTGAGGGAGATGAATGAAACATCAAGTTGCAATACCAAATTGGGAATCAACATCCAAGGAACCTTCGATTATTTTCTTACCGATAATCTTAAATTTACGGGAATAGCAGCATACGGACGAAACAACATCAATGGTACTGACGAATTGGGCAAGAATACTTATGCTGCGTTCAAGAATCGGCTGCCATGGGACATGCAAAATAGAGAATGGAATGGTTATGGAATTCTGAGACAGAACTTCAGCGAAGGGAATAATTTCATGGGAAGGCTCATGCTTCGTTACGCACAAGACTTTCGGAAATTGCACCACATAGTCATGATCGGAGGCAGCGAAATCCGATCCTCTAAAAACCAAAGGTCTATTATGATGCAATATGGATATGATCCGGAGACAAAAATAACAGGTATGCCCGAACCTCCTGAGAATGGAAATATGTCTTACTCGAAGTGGATACAGTTGATCAATAATCTTTCCTCCTCGCAGTGGAACGAGCAAAAATATGCCTCTTTTTTCGCTACCGTGGACTATGACTTCAATAATACTTACACCCTCAATGCAGCTTTGAGAACTGATGGGTCAAATAACTTCGGTGCCAAGGAACAATTTAATCCAACATATTCTATAGGCGCGGCATGGAACATTGACAACGAAAGATTTTGGAGAAGCATAAAGCCTGTAATCAACCGACTAACCATGCGCGTATCCTATGGCTTTACAGGAAACGTAGTTCAAGGCATGTTGAAAAGCTTAGTCATAAGCACAGGGCGAAAAAAATGGAACGATCATATAACAGGAACGGTGAAAAACGCCCCAAATCCACATTTGCGGTGGGAACGGACACGCGACATGAAACTGGGCATCGACATGGGACTGTTCAACAACAGATTGAACATTAATACCGAGATTTATGAAAAACTCAGCTCCGACATCATCACCAGAGTGGGAACAGTGTCCACCACTGGATTCACGGCATACAGTTTCAATACTTCAAAAATACGGAACAGAGGCTTGGAAATATCCATCTATGGAACTCCCATAAAGACGAAGAAACTAACTTTATCGACATCGGTCAATCTATCATGGAACAGAAACGAACTCGTGAAATTTGTAGCACCTCTTTTTGGAGTCAGCGATGGGAAATATCAAGGTTACCCGCTTGACGCCATTTTCAACGGTATATCAACGGGAATAGACAAGGAAACAGGATATTACAACATGAAGACAGTTCCTAATGCAAAGTTCGAAACAATTGCCGACAAGAAGAACGTGGCAAACTACAAGTTCTATCTCGGTACCCGTAACGCTCCCTATTCAGGAGGCGGAAGTATAAATGTATCCTATGAAAGATTCACGTTCAGTGTACAAGCCGCCTATTCAATAGGGGGAAAGGCACTCAACGAAATTAATTCTCCTGTCAACTATTCCATGGTAGGATATTCTAGAAACAACACTCCCCAAACATCTTTCAGCGACATTTATACCAACCACCTCAACGTGGCGCGAGACAGGATGGACAGATGGACAACAGAGAATCGCGAAGGAACGAAATATCCTCGCATTGTAGATGCGTTCGGAGCACCCCTAAACCTTGAAGGCAATATGGTTACTGGTTCAAACATCATGGACGGAATTTATCTACAGGAAACATCATTCCTGCGCATAAGAAACATTTCTTTGAGCTACCTTTTTAATAAAAACGTGACAGAAACATTGGGACTTTCAAATCTTGGCATCACCTGCTCGGCACAGAACTTCTTCACTTTCACTAATTTTCGAGGCATTGACCCAGAACAACCGGGGCTTACCTATCCAATTACGAGATCAGTAACTTTCGGCTTGCAAATAGGTTTCTAACATCATTCAAAAAGATATATATATGAAGAACTATTATCACACGGGGATCTTAATTGCGATCACGCTAATCGTATCCTCATGTAGCGAATATCTCAAAGAGAACAATTATAACAACGTTTTGCCTAAAACACCAGAGGATTACGGCACATTAATATATGCGCAACTGTCATCATTGGAGACTACCCCCTCGTCCGTTACGCTGGAATCCTACAAGCGTGCCATCGAAAAGGAATTATATGCCGACAATCTGAACGCTTCCATGAATAAAGGTAGAAGTTTGAAAGTCTTTTATGTAGGCGACGGAGCCATAGGAAACATGTATGTTTTAATGAGAGGATACAAGGAAATCAAGGATTACAACATTGTTCTTGACGCACTGAATGCATCGGACTCCATCTCACGTACACTCAGCGTTACAGCTCGTATCATGCGTGCAGTCGCATACTATAACCTGATGCGCGATTATTGCGATCCATGGAATGCAAATTCACCGGAGAAACAGATGGGACTGCCTCTTGTTACCGAGTTCAATATGGAATCAAGACCCGGACGAAGCAGCTTGCAAAAAACGGCAGAATTTATCATCAAAGAATTACAGACCGCCATCAATGACAAGCAAGAGAATGAAGAGATGTACTTTACCACCGATGTAGCAAAAGCTTATTTGGCACGGACCTACTTTTGGAGTGAGAAATGGGAGAAAGCTTTGCCAATATGCTTAGAATTGCTCAATAAATATCCTTTGCTACAAGGCAAGGAATACACCAATATGCTTGAAAATAAACTACAACGCTCGGGAAATATATTAATCATGTCAAATACAGGCTATTCCGTTTACGCATATGACAGAGACGTGAACAAACTGAAGGAGCGTCCACTTTCCATCGGCTTTTATAAGTTATTTTCCGAAAAAGAAAAGGATATTAGATTCAAATACATAGACAAGAAACTTAGAACCACAAAAGCTGCATTTACAGGGATACGAGGTGCCGAGTTCGCACTAATGGGCATGGAATGTCTAGCTCATTTAGGACGCCTAGATAAGGCTCTAAAAATGCTTAACGACTTTCGCTCACATCGTATCACCGACTATTCACCTTATATAGTAGCCACTCTTCCATCCGTTGACCATTCCGCCCTTATAAAGATTGATGCCGAGGGAAAGCCTCTGACGCCACTGATGCAAGCCATACTGAATGAGCGCAGAAAGGAACTGATGCTAGAAAACGATCGATGGTATGAACTCAAGCGCAATGGAATGCCAGAATTTTGGGTGACAGACGGAAGAACAAAAAAGATTACCAAAAAGTATCTTTACAACTTCCCGTTCCAACTACGCGACTATTTAATAAATCCTGAATTGGAAATAAATCAGGGATATGTATATCAAAATTGACAGACCATTCAAAAAGGAAACGAACATGAGATTTTTACATTGCATTTACACTTTTTCGAGCATCCTTATTTTGGCTGCCATGTCATGCACCAGCATAGAAGAAGGTGTCGCACCAGAAGGACTAACTGAGGCTCACGACAAGGGGATGGGAAATATCTACATCAAACAAGACCCTCTGTCTGAGGAAGAAAAAGATTCCATAGAACGGCTCAAGCTACAATATGAAAAAATTGAACAACAGGAGCCACATGCCATCATAGATATCAATCAACGATAACGGCCATGATAGGCCCCCAACTCTATCCTCCTTGTTTAAGGTTAGTTGGTCATCGTCAGATCAAACAGCCCCTTTTCTCTCAACTCGATCAGCCAATCGATTGGAATCCCATCTGTGGACTAGTTGAGATTGCTTATACCAAAGATGACCGTCCCACCGGTCGTCCGAGCTATGACAGCCTTGTGTTATTCAAGACCGAACTCCTTCGTACATGGTACAGCCTGAGTGACGGCGGGGGCGAGGAGCAGGTCAATGCCCGCTTGTCTTTCAGTTGATTTGTCGGCTTAGGATTGGACGACTGCGCTCCAGATAGTACGACGGTGTGTCGTTTCCGCAACATTCTGCTTGAAACCGACCTTTACGACGATGTGCTGGAAGAGATTGATCGCCAGTTAGAGTCGGCCGGTGTTTTGGTTAAGCGTGGCACCATAGTTGACGCCAGTATCACGGACATCCCTCGTCATCCCCGCGGGCGTAAGGAATACGAAGTAGTCGAGGAACGCAATGAGGAGACAGGTATGGATATAGCAGGAAAGGCTATGGTTAAAGGCCTTGTCAAGCCTAATGTTGACGGCGAAGTATATTGGGTAAAGAAGATGGGCAAGTTACACTTCGGATACAAGCGACATTTGGTTACGGGCGAGATGGGTTTGGTGATTGCCTAGGAAACTACATCGGCTAACAAAGTGACATCAAACATTTGGAAAGGCCGTTAGCAAAAGCCAAACTTCCGCAGGGTACACCTGTTTATGCCGACAAGGGACATGACTCTGCGGGGAACAAGGGTGTACTTAAACGTGTGAAGTTCAAGAGTCGTATCATGCACAAAGGAGTAAGAGGATGCAAGCTGACTGAAAGAGAGCAGCGTATCAATGTAGCCACCAGCAAGACAAAATACAAAGCGAAACGTACCTTTGGCTCTATTCGCAGGCGGTTTCATGGTGGCATTGCCAGATATGTACATTTTAATTCCGCCAACGGGTTATCCTTTTTATATCCAGCTTGTTAAGTGGATGTCAAGGAAAAGTAGAAGTTAAAGGAAAAAGGGGTCAAAGCAAAGAAATAATTTCTATAAGAAAAGGAGTATCTGTGGAGAAATAAAACAGACTAAGAAAGAAGTCATTTATGACTTTCAAATAGATGATACGGGAGTGAGCATCAAATATGTCTTTAGAATTTGTGACGATAAATGGTATTTAGTAGAGATAATAGATGAAAGTACTTGATGCAATAGATTGTATATGAAGAGAATAATAAGAAATTGAAGAGAAGGGAAAGGCAGATGGGAAATCGCACGCCAAGTTTGTTCGTGAAATCTCATGTCGCCTTTAGCTATATATAACTTTAAGAGTTTGGCAATATCGCTCAATAAAGTTATGAAAAGTGCGGCAGTGCAGACTGACGGTACGGTGGGGCAGATGAGTCTTTGTTTTCTCTTCATGCTCTATATATAATATGGTGGAAGTCTTGGATTATGAGTAAGGGGAGGGATGGAAGGGAGTCTGTGTTTGTTAACTATATTGTTTGGCAATTTACAAATTCAATAAGTTATAGGCTCATAAAACTCAATAACTCATAAGCTAGTACTTTTATATGATAGTTACAAATAACTTACTAAAGTTATATTTTGTTAAATATTTAATCTGTAAAAATATCGCGGCTTATATATGTTAGGTAATTCAAATAATTGTTCGTACCTTTGCAGCCCGAAATAGCATGTTGTATTGTGTCTGTTTCGTAACGGTTTGATAATAAACAAAATATATATAATTAAAAAGTAAAATTATGCCTACTATTTCACAATTGGTAAGAAAAGGCAGAAAGGACATCGTAGACAAGAGCAAGTCTCCGGCTTTGGACAATTGTCCTCAGCGCCGTGGCGTTTGTGTTCGTGTTTACACTACAACTCCTAAGAAGCCTAATTCGGCAATGCGTAAGGTTGCCCGTGTACGTTTGACAAACTCTAAGGAAGTGAACTCTTACATCCCCGGAGAAGGTCATAACTTGCAGGAGCACAGTATTGTGTTGGTACGCGGTGGTCGTGTAAAAGACCTCCCTGGTGTTCGTTATCACATCGTACGTGGTACTCTTGATACCGCAGGTGTAGCTAACCGTACCCAGCGTCGCTCTAAGTATGGAGCTAAGCGTCCTAAGGCAGCTAAAAAGTAATAAGCTGTAAAAGACATTGCGAGTAGGCTTGGTGCTAGTGTTTTTGCTAGCCTTCTTGTCTACTTGTTATTTAAAGAAAAATCGTTTTGCTGGAGAATTGTTAACGACAGGTTGAGTAAATGTCCGAGTGAGGATGTTGAAGAAGACAGAAGTACAGCCCCAAGCAGAATTTTATTTTAAAAACAAAAATGAGAAAAGCAAAACCAAAGAAGCGTGTGATCTTACCAGATCCAGTCTTCAATGACCAAAAGGTCTCTAAATTCGTGAATCATTTGATGTATGATGGTAAGAAGAATACATCTTATGAAATTTTCTACAAAGCTCTTGATGTGGTAACAGAGAAGATGGCTAAGGAAGAAAAGTCAGCTCTTGAAATCTGGAAGCAAGCTCTTGATAACATTACTCCTCAGGTAGAGGTAAAGAGTCGCCGTATCGGTGGTGCTACATTCCAGGTACCTACAGAAATTCGTCCCGATCGTAAAGAGAGTATTTCTATGAAGAATCTAATCCTCTTTGCTCGTAAGCGTGGTGGTAAGACGATGGCAGAGAAACTCGCTGCTGAGATTGCAGATGCTTACAACAATCAGGGTGGTGCTTATAAGCGTAAGGAAGATATGCATCGTATGGCTGAGGCTAACCGTGCATTTGCTCACTTCAGATTCTAATCATATTAATCAGGAAAAGAAAAAATGGCAAATCGCGATTTACATTTGACTCGTAATATCGGTATTATGGCTCACATTGATGCCGGTAAGACAACAACATCAGAGCGTATCCTTTTCTACACAGGAAAGACTCACAAGATTGGTGAGGTACATGATGGTGCTGCAACCATGGACTGGATGGCTCAGGAGCAGGAGCGTGGTATCACTATTACATCTGCTGCTACTACTTGTAACTGGAATTACAATGGTAAGTCATTCAAGATAAACCTGATTGATACTCCGGGACACGTTGACTTTACAGCAGAGGTTGAGCGTTCACTTCGTGTGCTTGATGGTGCTGTGGCTACATATTCTGCAGCTGATGGTGTTCAGCCTCAGTCTGAAACTGTATGGCGTCAGGCAGATAAGTACAATGTGCCTCGTCTCGGTTACGTAAACAAGATGGATCGTTCTGGTGCAGACTTCTTTGAGACTGTTCAGCAGATGAAGGATATCTTGGGTGCTAATCCATGTCCTGTTCAGATTCCTATTGGAGCTGAGGAAAACTTTAAGGGTGTTGTGGACTTGATCAAGATGAAGGCTATTCTGTGGCATGATGAGACCATGGGTGCTGAATATTCTTTGGAAGAAATTCCTACAGACCTCGTAGATGAAGCTAATGAGTGGAGAGAGAAGATGGTAGAAAGTGCTGCCAACTTTGACGACGAGCTGATGGAACTTTATCTTGAGGGTAAGGATATTCCTGAAGAGATGTTGATGAAGGCTATCCGCAAGGGTACTATCTCTATGGAGTTGACTCCGATGGTGCTCGGTTCTTCTTATAAGAATAAGGGTGTTCAGCCTTTGCTCGATTATGTTTGTGCTTTCCTTCCTTCACCACTGGATACAGAGAATATCGTTGGTACCAATCCTGATACTGATGAAGAAGAAGATCGTAAGCCTTCGGATGACGCTCCTACTTCTGCACTCGCATTTAAGATTGCTACTGATCCGTTTATGGGGCGTTTGGTATTCTTCCGCGTTTACTCTGGTAAGGTTGCAGCCGGTTCTTATGTTTATAACCCACGTTCGGGTAAGAAAGAGCGTATCAGCCGTCTGTTCCAGATGAACTCTAAGCAGGAGATTCCAATGGAGTCTATCGATGCTGGTGATATCGGAGCAGGTGTAGGTTTCAAGGATATCCGTACAGGTGATACACTCTGTGATGAGAATCATCCTATCGTATTGGAATCTATGACATTCCCTGATACTGTAATCTCTATTGCCGTAGAACCAAAGAGTCAGGCTGACGTAGCTAAGATGGATAATGGTCTTGCTAAGCTTGCAGAAGAAGACCCAACATTCACAGTACGTACTGACGAACAGAGTGGTCAGACTATTATCTCTGGTATGGGTGAGCTTCACTTGGATATTATTATCGACCGTTTGAAACGTGAGTTTAAGGTAGAATGTAACCAAGGTAAGCCTCAGGTTAACTATAAAGAAGCAATTACCAAACCTGTTACACTTCGCGAGGTTTATAAGAAGCAGAGTGGTGGTCGTGGTAAATTCGCTGACATCATTGTTACAATCGGTCCTAAGGACGAAGACTTTAATGAGGGCGATTTGCAGTTTGTTAACGAGGTGAAAGGTGGTAACGTTCCTAAGGAATTCATCCCCTCAGTACAGAAGGGTTTCCAAGATTCATTGAAGAATGGTGTACTTGGTGGTTATCCTATGACAGGTTTGAAGGTTACTTTGACCGATGGTAGCTTCCACCCGGTAGACTCAGACCAATTGTCGTTTGAACTTGCTGCACACAACGCATTCAAGAACGGATGTCCTAAGGCAGGCCCTGTTTTGATGGAGCCTATCATGAAGGTAGAAGTTGTAACTCCGGAAGAGAACATGGGTGATGTCATTGGTGACTTGAATAAGCGTCGTGGTATGGTTCAAGGTATGGATGAGGCTCGTAGCGGTGCTCGTATCGTAAAAGCTATGGTTCCTCTAGCAGAGATGTTCGGCTATGTAACAACTTTGCGTACCATCACTTCTGGTCGTGCTACTAGCTCTATGGAGTATGATCATCATGCAGCTCTTTCTTCAAGCATTGCTAAGGCTGTACTTGAGGAAAGTCACGGACACGCAGAACTTCTGTAATAAATAGAATAGGTGAGGAGAGACGTTGCTTAGCGAATGACTCTTAAGCAATGTATCTCTCTTCCTAATAATAACAACAATTATCATTTAAAGAAATGAGTCAGAAAATCAGAATTAAGCTGAAGTCTTACGACCACATGTTGGTAGACAAGTCAGCAGAGAAGATTGTTAAGGCCGTTAAGGCTACCGGTGCTATCGTGAGTGGTCCTATTCCATTGCCAACACGCAAGCGTATCTATACTGTAAACCGTAGTACTTTCGTTAATAAGAAAGCTCGTGAACAGTTCCAATTACAGGACTTTAAGCGTCTTATCGATATCTATAGCTCTACAGCTAAAACTGTTGATGCTTTGATGAAACTTGAGTTGCCTAGTGGTGTAGAAGTAGAGATTAAGGTATAAGAAAGGTTGACAGGCTGGGATGTAGCTGGATGATTTGTCGATAATTCGAGAGATAAAGGTTCTCCTAAGTCTACAAACTCATAAATCATTTTAAAATAAAAATTGAAATGCCAGGATTAATTGGAAGAAAAATCGGAATGACATCCGTTTTCAGTGTCGACGGTAAGAATGTACCGTGCACTGTTATCGAAGCTGGTCCTTGTGTTGTAACCCAGGTTAAGACCGTAGAAAAAGATGGTTACAAGGCTGTTCAGTTAGGTTTCGCAGAAGCTAAGGAGTCTCGTACTTCTCAGCCTATGAAAGGAATCTTTAAGAAAGCTGGCACAACACCGAAGAAGCACTTGGCCGAGTTCAAGTTTGACGAGGAATACAACCTCGGCGACACCATTACGGTTGAACTGTTCAACGGAGCAGAATTCGTTGACGTGGTCGGTACATCTAAAGGTAAAGGTTTCCAGGGAGTTGTTAAACGCCATGGATTTGGTGGTGTAGGCCAGAGTACTCACGGTCAGGATGACCGCGCTCGTAAGCCGGGTTCTATTGGTGCTTGTTCTTACCCTGCAAAGGTATTTAAGGGTATGCGCATGGGCGGCCAAATGGGAGGCGACAGAGTTACTACTCAGAACCTCAAAGTGTTAAAGGTAATTCCAGAGCAGAATCTTATCATTGTAAAAGGTTCATTCGCTGGATGCAAAGGTTCAACCGTATTAATAGAGAAATAATGGAAGTTAGCGTATTAAATATCAATGGTCAGGAGACCGGGAGAAAGGTTACGTTAAACGAATCTATCTTCGGAATTGAACCTAACGATCACGTGCTTTATCTTGATGTAAAGCAGTATCTCGCTAATCAGCGTCAGGGTACCGCTAAGTCGAAAGAGAGAAGTGAAGTTAGTGGTTCTACCCGTAAGTTGGGACGTCAGAAAGGTGGTGGCGGTGCTCGTCGCGGTGATATCAACTCACCTGTACTTGTTGGTGGTGGTCGTGTATTCGGTCCTAAGCCACGTGACTATCGTTTCAAATTGAACAAGCAAGTAAAGGCTCTTGCTCGTAAATCTGCTTTGTCTTACAAGGCTCAAGATAATGCGATTGTTGTTGTTGAGGACTTCAATTTTGATGCTCCAAAGACAAAAGATTTCGTAAACTTTGCTAAAAATATCAAAGTTGACGGTAAGAAGACACTCGTTCTTTTGCCAGAAGTAGATAAAAATGTATATTTGTCAGCTCGTAACTTGCAGCGTTCTGAAGTTATGCTCGCGTCTACACTCAATGCCTATAAAGTTTTGAATGCAGATGTTGTAGTCATTACTGAGAATTCACTGAAGACCATCGACGAGATCTTAACAAAGTAATCAAGGAGAAGTAAATTATGGCATTTATTGTAAAACCTCTGGTCACCGAGAAGATGACCAAAATTACAGAGAAGCGTCCGAACCGTTTCGGTTTTATCGTGCGCCCTGAGGCAAACAAGCTCCAAATCAAGAACGAGGTCGAAGGTCAGTACAATGTGAAAGTAGTGGATGTGAATACCGCTCGTTATGCTGGTAAGCGCCAAAGTCGTTATACCAAGGCCGGTCTTGTGAAAGGACAGAAGAACGCATTCAAGAAGGCAGTCGTTACGTTGAAAGAAGGCGACACAATTGATTTTTACAGCAATATTTAAATAAAAAATGGCAGTACGTAAATTAAAGCCCGTTACTCCGGGTCAAAGACACAAAGTTATTGGCACGTTCGAGGATATTACTGCATCCGTGCCAGAGAAGTCTCTCGTTTACGGTAAGCGTTCTACCGGTGGTCGAAACAACACCGGTAAGATGACCGTACGCTACATTGGCGGTGGCCATAAGCGTAAGTATCGTTTGATCGATTTCAAGCGAGAGAAAGATGGTGTTCCAGCTGTAGTAAAGACAATCGAATACGATCCGAACCGTTCGGCTCGTATCGCTTTGTTGTACTATGCTGATGGTGAAAAACGTTACATTATTGCTCCCAATGGACTGCAAGTGGGTACAACCTTGATGTCAGGTGCAGAAGCTGCTCCTGAGGTTGGTAACTCTCTGCCTTTGGCAAACATCCCCGTGGGTACTGTAATTCATAATATTGAGTTACGTCCGGGTCAGGGTGCTTTGCTCGTTCGTTCGGCTGGTAATTTTGCTCAGTTGACTTCTCGTGAGGGTAGTTATTGTGTAATCAAGCTCCCTTCTGGAGAGACTCGTAAAGTCCTCTCTGCTTGTAAGGCTACTGTAGGTAGTGTAGGTAACTCCGATCACGCATTGGAGCAGTCTGGTAAGGCTGGGCGCTCACGCTGGTTGGGTCGTCGTCCTCACAACCGTGGTGTTGTTATGAACCCTGTTGATCACCCAATGGGTGGTGGTGAAGGTCGCCAGAGTGGTGGTCACCCACGTTCACGTAAGGGCTTGTACGCTAAGGGTCTCAAGACTCGTGCACCTAAGAAGCTCTCTAACAAGTATATTATTGAAAGGGCTAATAAATAATTAAGTTAACTAAGAGTAAATTATGAGTCGTTCATTAAAAAAAGGTCCATATATCAACGTATCACTCGAGAAGAAAATTCTCGCCATGAATGAGAGTGGTAAAAAGAATGTCGTAAAGACATGGGCCAGAGCATCAATGATTTCCCCCGATTTCGTGGGACACACTGTTGCAGTTCATAACGGAAACAAATTTATCCCTGTTTACATTACTGAGAACATGGTAGGACACAAGCTCGGCGAATTTTCTCCGACACGTCGCTTCGGTGGTCACTCAGGTAACAACAAGAAGTAAGCGGGTTTAATCCATTTAAAAATTAGAAATAATAATGGGAGCAAGAAAACATATAGCAGCTGAAAGAAATAAAGAAGCTCGCAAAAATCTGTACTTCGCTAAGCTCAATGGCGTCCCCTCATCTCCCCGAAAGATGCGCTACGTGGTAGACATGGTTCGTGGTATGGAAGTGAATCGCGCCCTCGGAGTACTGAAGTTCTCTAAAAAGCAGGCTGCTGCAGACATTGAGAAATTGCTGCGCTCAGCTATCGCTAACTGGGAGACTAAGAATGACCGCAAGGCTGAAGACGGTGAACTCTATATCAGCAAAATCTTCGTAGATGAAGGTGTTACTATGAAGCGTATGCGCCCTGCACCTCAGGGTCGTGGTTATAGAATCCGCAAGCGCTCTAATCACGTGACATTGTTTGTTGATGCCAAAACTAACGACGAAAAATAATAAATAGAATGGGACAGAAAGTTAATCCAATAAGCAACCGTCTTGGTATTATCCGTGGTTGGGAATCAAATTGGTTTGGTGGCAAGGACTTCGGAGACAGCCTCGTAGAGGATATGAAAATCCGTAAGTATCTGAACGAGCGCTTGGCTAAAGCTAGCCTTTCTCGTATTGTCATTGAACGTACTTTGAAGCTCGTCACCATCACTATTTGTACTGCTCGTCCGGGTATCGTCATCGGTAAGGGTGGACAGGATGTAGACAAGCTCAAAGAGGAGTTGAAGAAACTTTATAAGAAAGATATTCAAATCAACATCTTTGAGGTTAAGAAACCTGAGTTGGACGCTAACATTGTAGGTTACAACATCGCTCGTCAAGTAGAGGGAAAGATTTCTTATCGTCGTGCCATCAAGATGGCAGTTCAAAATACAATGCGCGCTGGTGCAGAAGGTATTAAAGTTCAAATTACTGGTCGTCTGAACGGAGCTGAAATGGCTCGTAAGGAAATGTTTAAGGAAGGACGTACTCCACTCCATACATTCCGTGCAGACATCGATTATTGTCAGACCGAGGCGCTCACAAAGGTGGGTCTGCTGGGTATAAAGGTTTGGATTTGCCGTGGAGAAGTTTACGGAAAGAAAGACTTGACACCTAACTTCACACAGGAGAAGCAGAGTGCTGGCCGTCAGAATGGTGGCGCTCGTCAGGGTGGTCGCGGTAATCGCAAGAGAAACAATAACCGTTAAAAGTAGAAGCTATCATGTTACAGCCAAAAAGAGTAAAATATAGAAGGCCTCAAGATGGACGTGGCAATAAAGGCAACGCCCACAGAGGGACACAACTGGCTTTCGGTTCTTTTGGTATCAAGACTCTTGAACCAAAATGGATAGATAGCCGTCAGATAGAAGCTGCTCGTGTAGCCTTGAACCGCTACATGAATCGTCAGGGGCAGGTTTGGATTCGTATTTTCCCGGACAAGCCTATTACTCGTAAGCCTGCTGATGTCCGTATGGGTAAAGGTAAAGGTGATCCAGCAGGATGGGTAGCACCGGTAACTCCCGGTCGCATCCTCTTCGAAGTTGAAGGTGTAAGTTTTGACATTGCCAAAGAGGCTCTTCGTCTTGCTGCACAGAAACTACCTGTGAAGACTAAGTTTATTGTTAGACGTGATTACGATAAAAACGCTTAAGCTATGAAGATTAAAGAAGTAAGAGAACTCGAAACCAAGGAATTGGTTGAGAAATTGGAAGCTACCCGTGCCAAGCTTCAGCAGATGAAGTTGAATCATGCGATTGCTCCTCTTGAAAATCCATCACAGATTAAGGTTGCTCGTCGTGATATCGCGCGTATTGAGACCGAACTTCATCAGAGAGAACTTAATAAATAACAATGGTCCAGATGGAAACAAGAAATTTAAGAAAAGTAAGACAGGGTGTCGTTGTCAGCAACAAAATGGATAAAACCATTGTTATCGCTGCTAAGTTCAAGGAGAAGCACCCGATATATGGTAAGTTTGTCCAGAAGACAAAGAAATACCATGCTCATGATGAAAAGAACGAGGCCAATGTAGGCGATACCGTACTCATCATGGAAACTCGTCCTTTGTCAAGAACAAAGAGATGGAGATTAGTACAAATTGTTGAAAAAGCTAAGTAATTATGATACAAGCAGAATCAAGACTTACAGTATGTGATAACAGCGGTGCACGTGAGGCTCTTTGCATCCGTGTTCTCGGTGGTACCGGCCGTCGTTATGCAAGTGTTGGTGACGTGATTGTCGTTTCTGTCAAGAACGTTATCCCATCAAGTGATTTGAAAAAGGGTGCAGTATCTAAGGCTTTGATCGTACGCACAAAGAAGGAGATTCGTCGTGCCGACGGTTCTTATATTCGTTTTGACGATAATGCATGCGTGCTTTTGAACAACGCCGGTGAACTCCGCGGTAGCCGTATCTTTGGTCCGGTAGCTCGTGAGTTGCGTGCAGTGAATATGAAAGTGGTTTCTTTGGCACCTGAAGTTCTTTAATTTTTAATGAGTAGAGTAATGAATAAATTACATATAAAGAAAGGCGATACCGTTATCGTACTTGCTGGAGATCGCAAGGATAAGGGTAAATCAGGGAAGGTTCTTAAGGTCTTGGTAGACGAGAATCGTGCCATCGTTGAAGGCCGTAATCTTGTTTCTAAGAGCGCGAAGCCTTCAGCAAAAAATCCTCAAGGAGGAATTGTTAAGCAAGAAGCTCCTATCCATATCTCTAATCTGAGCTTGATAGACCCTAAGAGTGGCAAGCCTACTCGTGTTGGTGTTAAGGTTACAGAGGATGGAAAGAAAGTTCGCATCGCTAAAAAGTCAGGGGAGGAAATTAAGTAATGGATACAGCACAGTTAAAGAATGTCTATAAAGAGACTATCGCTCCTGAACTTCAGAAGCAATTCAACTATTCTTCAGCAATGCAGATTCCTGTACTGAAGAAGATTGTTATCAACCAAGGACTTGGCGATGCTACACAAGACAAGAAGATTGTTGACGTAGCTGTCAATGAGATTACTGCAATTACTGGTCAGAAGGCTGTGGCAACATATTCTAAGAAGGATATCGCCAACTTCAAACTTCGTAAGAAGATGCCTATCGGTGTGATGGTAACTCTTCGTCGCGAGCGTATGTATGAGTTCTTGGAGAAGCTTGTTCGCGTCGCTCTTCCTCGTATCCGTGACTTTAAGGGTATTGAGAGCAAGTTTGATGGTCGTGGTAACTATACATTGGGTATCACAGAACAGATTATCTTCCCAGAAATCAACCTCGATGAGATTGATCGTATTCAGGGTATGAATATTACATTCGTGACCTCAGCTAAAACCGATGAGGAGGGCTATGCTCTTCTTAAGGCATTTGGTCTTCCATTCAAGAACGCTAAAAAGGATTAAGCAATATGGCAAAAGAATCAATGAAAGCTCGCGAGGTAAAGCGTGCAAAACTTGTTGCTCGTTATGCTGAAAAGCGCGCAGCTCTGAAAAAGATTATAGCTACTTCTGAGGATTATGCAGAAGCTTATGAGGCAGCTCGTAAGCTTCAGGCTATTCCAAAGAATGCAAACCCTATCCGTCTTCATAACCGTTGCAAGGTGACTGGACGTCCAAAAGGATATATTCGTCAGTTCGGTCTCTCTCGTATTCAGTTCCGTGAGATGGCTTCAGCAGGTTTGATTCCCGGAGTGAAGAAAGCAAGCTGGTAATCCTTAAACGATTTAGTTCGTTCAAAACAAGATTATTTAATATTGTCGGGAAGGTCCCGATCAATTAAACTTTTATATAATATGACAGATCCAATAGCAGATTATCTGACTAGACTCAGAAATGCCATTATGGCTCACCACCGTGTGGTTGAAGTACCTGCGTCTAACTTGAAGAAAGAAATCACAAAGATTCTCTTCGAGAAGGGTTACATCCTGAACTATAAGTTCATAGAGGATGGTCCTCAGGGTTCTATTAAGGTTGCTCTTAAGTACAACCCAACAACAAAAGAGAGCGCTATCAAGAGTTTGAAGCGTGTATCAACTCCTGGTCTCCGTAAATATACGGGATACAAGGATATGCCGAGAGTTATTAACGGATTAGGTATTGCTATCTTATCTACATCCAAAGGTGTTATGACAGACAAAGAGGCTGCTGGTTTGAAAATTGGCGGTGAAGTTCTTTGCTACATTTATTAATTGGAGGATTTTATATGTCAAGAATAGGAAAATTGCCAATTAGTATTCCCGCTGGAGTTACTGTTAATTTCGATGAGAAGACAAATGTAGTATCTGTTAAAGGCCCTAAAGGTGAACTTTCGCAGCAGATTGATCCTTCTATCAAGTTTACAAATGAGAATGGCCAGATAATTTTCGATATTGATGAGAATAGCTCTGTAGATGTTAAGCAGAAACAGGCTTTCCATGGTCTATACCGTTCGTTGGTAAACAACATGATTGTTGGTGTAAGCGAGGGTTACAAGAAAGTTTTGGAACTGGTAGGTGTAGGTTACCGTGTTTCTAACCAAGGCAACTTGATTGAGTTGTCATTGGGTTATACACACCCTATCTTTATTGAATTGCCTTCTGAGGTGAAGGTTGAGACAAAGTCTGAAAGAAACCAGAATCCACTTCTTATTTTGGAAACTTGTGATAAGCAGTTGTTAGGACTTATCTGTGCAAAGATTCGTTCTTTCCGTATGCCTGAACCTTACAAGGGTAAGGGTATCCTTTTCCAAGGCGAGGTTATTCGCAGAAAGTCTGGTAAGACAGCTTCAGCTAAGTAATTTTAATTATTTACGATTATGACAACAAAGAAAGTTGAAAGACGAATTAAGATAAAGTTCCGTGTTCGTAAAAGAGTAAACGGAACAGCTGAGCGTCCTCGTCTTAGCGTATTCCGCTCTAACAAGCAAATCTACGCTCAGGTTATTGACGATTTGACAGGTACAACTCTTGCTGCTGCTTCTTCATTAGGTCTTGAGAAAATGGCTAAGTGCGAGCAGGCTGCTAAAGTAGGTGAGCTGGTTGCCGAAAAGGCTAAAGCTGCAGGTATAGAGTCTGTAGTGTTCGACCGTAATGGCTATCTTTATCATGGCCGTGTCAAGGAATTGGCAGATGGTGCACGTAAGGGTGGTCTTAAATTTTAAACGATTATGGCAATGAATAAAGTAAAAGTAAATAGTGACGTAGAATTGAAGGATCATCTGGTTGCTATCAACCGTGTAACCAAGGTTACTAAGGGTGGTCGTACATTCACATTCGCTGCTATCGTCGTTGTTGGTGATGGCAAAGGTGTTATCGGCTGGGGCCTCGGCAAAGCCGGTGAGGTAACTACTGCTATCGCTAAAGGCGTAGAATCTGCAAAGAAGAACCTTGTAAAAGTTCCTGTACTTAATGGAACCGTTCCTCATGAGATTGAGGTCTCATTTGGCGGAGCTCAAGTATTCTTGCGTCCGGCTGCTGCCGGTACAGGAATGGTTGCAGGAGGTGCTATGCGTGCCGTACTGGAATCAGCAGGTGTTACAGATGTTCTTGCAAAATCTAAGGGTTCATCAAATCCTCATAACCTTGTAAAGGCTACAATTCTAGCTTTAAGCCAGATGCGCGATGCCTATACAATTGCAGGTGCACGTGGTATCAGCATGCAAAAGGTGTTTAATGGTTAATAGGAAAGACAATGGCAACAATTAAGATCAAGCAGATTAAAAGTAAGATTGGTTATCCAGTTGACCAGAAGCGTACCCTCTTGGCTTTAGGACTTCGTAAAATCTCTCAGATTGTAGAGGTTGAAGATACCCCTAGCATCCGTGGTATGATCCGCAAGGTGCATCACCTGGTAACCGTAGTTGAATAATGAATCTTTAATATCGAATCGATTATGAAATTAAATAATTTGAAACCAGCAGAGGGTTCTACTCATTCTCGTCGTCGAATCGGTCGTGGTACCGGTTCTGGACTTGGTGGAACTTCTACCCGTGGTCACAAGGGTGCTAAGGCTCGTTCTGGTTATAAGAGAAAGATTGGTTTCGAAGGTGGTCAGATGCCACTACAGCGTCGTGTTCCGAAGGCTGGTTTCAAGAATATCAACCATAAGGAATATTTGGCAGTGAACTTGTCTACTCTTCAGAAGATTGCTGAGAGCAAGAATCTGGCAAAGATTGGAATCGCAGAACTCAAAGAAGCAGGACTTACCAATGGTAAGGAACTCGTTAAAATTTTGGGTAATGGCGAGTTGAAGGCTAAAATTGAAGTTGAAGCAAATGCTTTCTCTAAGACTGCCGAAGAAGCTATCAAGGCAGTTGGTGGTAACGCAACTATAATCTAACAAATGAAAAAGTTTATTGAGACACTAAAGAACTGTTGGAAGGTGGAGGACTTGCGTCAGCGACTCCTTATCACTCTTCTGTTTACGGCTATCTACCGTTTTGGGTCGTTCGTTGTACTTCCCGGTATCAATCCGGCTATGTTGGACAAACTTCAGTCGCAAACCTCAGGTGGCCTTATGTCACTTTTGGACATGTTCTCTGGTGGAGCATTTTCCAATGCATCTATCTTTGCACTTGGAATCATGCCCTACATCTCAGCTTCTATTGTTATGCAGCTGCTTGCTGTCGCTGTTCCTTATTTCCAGAAGATGCAGCGTGAAGGTGAAAGCGGTCATAAGAAAATTAACTGGTATACACGTGTGCTTACAGTAGCTATCCTGCTATTCCAAGCACCGTCTTACCTGTTGAATCTAAAGATGCAGGCAAGCCAAGCTTTGGCTTCCGGCATCTCTTGGACCGTCTTTATGATTCCTGCCACAATTATATTGGCAGCAGGCAGTATGTTTATCCTCTGGTTGGGTGAGCGTATCACGGATAAAGGTGTCGGAAACGGTATCTCTTTGATTATTATGCTCGGTATCATTGCACGTTTGCCACAGGCATTCGTACAGGAAATCGGCTCTAGATTCACTGCTATCTCTGGTGGTGGTCTAGTAATGTTCATTGTTGAGCTGTTGATACTGTATTTTGTGGTATGTGCATCTCTTCTGTTGGTTCAAGGAACTCGTAAGGTTCCTGTTCAGTATGCAAAGCGTCTTGTAGGAAACAAACAATATGGTGGTGCTCGTCAGTATATTCCTCTGAAACTTTTCGCAGCTAATGTGATGCCTATCATCTTTGCTCAGGCACTGATGTTCATCCCTTTGGCTATTGTTCAGTATCAGTCTGAAAGTACTTCTTGGGTTATCAGTTCTTTGATGGACAACCACAGCTTGTTGTACAATATCATTTATGTGACTTTAATCATCGCATTTACATATTTCTACACGGCTATTACATTGAATCCAACCCAGATGGCTGAGGATATGAAGCGTAACAATGGATTCATTCCGGGAATCAGACCCGGAAAGGAAACCGCTGATTATATAGACACCATAATGTCTCGTATTACTTTGCCGGGTTCATTATTCATTGCGTTCATTGCCGTCATGCCAGCTCTTGCTGGACTGTTGAATGTTCAGAATGCGTTTTCCCAGTTCTTCGGAGGAACATCATTATTGATTCTTGTCGGTGTGGTTATTGATACGCTACAGCAGATTGAAAGCCACTTGATGATGCGTCACTATGATGGATTGTTGAATTCTGGGCATACGCGCAATAACGGAGGTGTCTCAGCATACTAAGCTGTAAGATGAAGATATCTCTGAAAACGGATGATGAAATAGAACTGATGCGCAAGGCAAACCGACTCGTCGGGGAGACGCTTGCGGAATTAGCAAAACATATCAAGCCGGGTGTAACGACTCTCCATTTGGATAAGATTGCAGAAGAGTTCATTAGAGACCATGGGGCTGTCCCTACGTTCAAGAACTTTCCTAATCCTTATGGAGAGCCTTTTCCCGCCTCTATCTGCACTTCGGTGAATGAGGTTGTTGTTCATGGGATTCCCAATGAGCAAACTATATTGAAAGATGGTGACATTATATCAATAGACTGTGGCACGTTACTTGATGGATACAATGGAGACTCTGCCTATACTTTTTGTGTAGGTGAGGTTGTAGAAGAGACTAAACAATTGCTAAAGATTACAAAGGAGTCTCTTTATTTGGGTATCGAACAAGCAGTTGCTGGGAATAGAGTGGGAGACATTGGATATGCTGTTCAACATTATTGTGAAACCCAAGGATATGGAGTTGTCAGGGAATTGACTGGGCATGGAATTGGAAAGGAAATGCATGAACACCCTTCAATTCCAAACTATGGTTCTCGTGGTTCCGGTATCTTGCTGAAAGCAGGGATGTGTATTGCGATAGAGCCCATGATTACTCAGGGTGATCGACATATAGGGCTGTTGCCCGATCGATGGGGAATTATGACTCTTGATCGTAAGCCGGCAGCTCATTTCGAGCACACAATTGCAATTTGTAAGGGCAAAGCAGAGATTTTATCAACGTTCGAAGATATTGAACATTTTGAAAGAGATTTAAATTAGTTATGGCAAAACAATCCGCTATCGAACAGGACGGAACCATTTTGGAAAGTCTTTCCAATGCAATGTTCCGTGTGGAACTTGAAAACGGGGTTCAGATTATAGCGCATATCTCAGGTAAGATGAGAATGCATTACATTAAAATCCTTCCCGGAGACAAGGTTAAAGTAGAGATGAGTCCCTACGACCTGACAAAGGGCAGAATAGTTTTCAGATACAAGTAATATTTCAAGATATGAAGACAAGAGCATCATTAAAGAAGCGTACACCCGACTGCAAAATCGTTCGTCGTAAAGGTCGTTTGTTCGTTATCAACAAGAAAAACCCTAAGTACAAGTTGCGTCAGGGTTAATGTTAAAGTATTGTAAAAGTAAAAAGATATACAATTTTATCTTTAACTTTGCAAACTCTTTAGCAAGAAATCAGATTTTATTAATTTATTTTTATTCAATTAAGAATGGCAATAAGAATTGTTGGAGTAGATTTGCCCCAGAATAAGCGTGGCGAAATCGCATTGACCTATATCTATGGTATCGGTCGAAGTAGTTCAGCAAAGATATTGGATAAAGCCGGCGTAAGCCGCGACCTGAAGGTCAGCGAATGGACTGATGATCAGGCAGCTAGTATCCGTGAAATTATCGGCGCTGAATTCAAAGTAGAAGGTGATCTCCGTTCTGAGATCCAGATGAATATCAAGCGACTGATGGATATTGGTTGCTATCGTGGAGTTCGTCATCGTAATGGTCTTCCTGTTCGTGGTCAGAGCACCAAGAATAATGCACGTACCCGTAAGGGAAAGAAGAAGACTGTTGCTAACAAGAAGAAGGCTACTAAGTAAAATTTAGTTTTCGGTTCTTTAGTTTTTTTGTCGATTGCTTCATAAGCTAAACTCAAAAACTCAAAAACTTAAAACTCAAAACTAAAAAAGATTATGGCAAAAACAAAAGCAACATCTAAGAAAAGAAATGTAAGAGTTGACGCTATCGGCCAGCTCCATGTGCACAGCTCTTTCAATAATATCATTGTGTCTTTAGCAAATAGCGAGGGTCAGGTTATCTCTTGGTCTTCTGCTGGTAAGATGGGATTCCGTGGCTCAAAGAAGAATACTCCTTATGCTGCTCAGATGGCAGGTGAGGATTGTGCGAAAGTAGCTTTCGATTTGGGTCTACGCAAGGTGAAGGCATACGTTAAAGGTCCGGGTAATGGACGTGAATCAGCTATCCGAGCCGTACATGGTGCAGGTATCGAAGTGACAGAGATTGTCGATGTTACTCCATTACCACACAACGGTTGCCGTCCTCCCAAGCGTCGTAAGGTCTAATCCTTCTTGAGAAGATTGCACTATCACAGATACAATTAAATTATAAGCATATTTTTATTTTATGGCTAGATACATAGGTCCGAAATCTAAGATTGCACGTCGATTTGGTGAACCCATCTTCGGCGCTGACAAAGTTTTGTCCAAGAGAAACTTCCCTCCTGGACAGCATGGCAACAACCGTCGCAGAAAAGTTTCTGAGTACGGTGTCATGTTGGCAGAGAAGCAAAAGGCCAAGTACACTTATGGAGTACTTGAGCGTCAGTTCCGTAATATGTTTGATAAGGCAGCTAAGGCTGAGGGTATTACCGGTGAGGTTCTGCTCCAAAACTTGGAGAGCCGTCTCGACAACGTAGTGTTCCGTTTGGGAATCGCTCCTACTCGTGCTGCTGCACGTCAGTTGGTTGGTCACAAACATATCGTTGTTGACGGTCAGGTAGTAAATATTCCCTCTTACGCTGTAGCACCGGGTCAAGTTATTGGTGTTCGTGAGAAGTCTAAGTCACTCGAAGTTATCGAAGCAGCTCTTGCTGGTTTCAACCACAGCAAATATCCATGGATGGAGTGGGATGATAATACAAAGAGTGGTAAGTTCCTGCACAAGCCGGAGCGTGCTGACATTCCAGAGAATATTAAGGAACAGTTAATCGTTGAGTTGTACTCTAAATAAATCATTAAATTAATGGCGATATTAGCATTTCAAAAACCTGATAAAGTTGTAATGCTGGAGGCTGATGATAAGTTCGGAAAGTTTGAATTCCGTCCTTTAGAGCCGGGCTTCGGAGTTACCATTGGTAACTCTTTGCGCCGCATTCTTCTTTCATCCCTCGAAGGCTATGCTATCAATACCATCCGTATCGCTGGTGTTGAGCATGAGTTCTCTTCGGTACCGGGGGTCAAGGAGGATGTTACCAACATTATCTTGAATTTGAAACAAGTAAGATTCAAGCAAGTAGTAGAAGAATTCGAGAACGAGAAAGTTAGTATCACTGTTGAGAATTCAACCGAGTTCAAGGCAGGAGATATAGGCAAGTATCTGACTGGATTTGAAGTGTTAAACCCTGATTTGGTGATTTGTCATTTAGATGTCAAAGCTTCAATGCAGATAGATCTTACTGTTAACAAGGGGCGTGGCTATGTGCCGGCTGACGAGAATCGTGAGTTCTGTACAGACGTCAACGTCCTTCCTATAGATTCTATCTACACCCCAATCCGTAACGTAAAGTATTCAGTTGAGCCATATCGTGTTGAACAAAAGACCGACTATGATAAACTGGTTATCGAAGTTACAACAGATGGTTCCATATCTCCTAAGGATGCACTGAAAGAGGCCGCTAAGATTTTGATTTACCATTTCATGCTCTTCTCTGATGAGAAGATTACTTTGGAAAATCCTGATCAAGATGGTAACCAAGAGTTCGACGAAGAAGTTCTTCACATGCGCCAGCTTCTCAAGACAAAGTTGATTGATATGAACCTTAGTGTTCGTGCTCTTAACTGCTTGAAAGCAGCTGATGTTGAGACGCTCGGCGACTTGGTACAGTACAACAAGACCGACCTCTTGAAGTTCCGCAACTTTGGTAAGAAATCGCTTTCTGAGCTTGATGATTTGCTCGAAGGTCTGAATCTGTCATTTGGAACCGACATCACAAAGTATAAACTGGATAAGGAATAAAGACAGTTTTGAGTTCTTTAGTTTCTGAGTTGACGAGTAATAAGCTCATAACAGAGCTAGTTGACAAGTTAATAAATAGACTAGAACAATATAATTTCTAAATTCCATCCATCAAAGTAAAAAACAAAAATGAGACATAATAAAAAATTCAACCACCTAGGTCGTACTGCATCTCATCGTGATGCCATGCTCGCAAATATGGCTATCTCTTTGATTATGCACAAAAGAATCACTACGACCCTTGCTAAGGCTAAGGCCTTGAAGAAGTATGTAGAACCCCTTATCACCCGTTCAAAGGATGATAGCACAAACTCTCGTCGTGTAGTTTTCCGCTATTTACAAAATAAGGAAGTTGTGAAGGCATTGTTTGGTGAGGTAGCTGCAAAGGTGGCTGATCGTCCCGGTGGTTATACACGTGTTATCAAGTTGGGTACTCGTCAGGGTGACGCAGCTGAGATTGCTTTCATCGAACTCGTAGACTTCGATGAGAACATGGCAAAAACTCCTGCAGCAGCTAAGAAGACACGTCGTAGTCGCAAGTCTACTGCTACCGCAACAGAGGCTGCTCCTGTAGCAGAAGAAGTTAAGGCAGAGCCTGCAGCAGAAGAAACCAAGACAGCAGAATAATCACACGCTGATTATTACAACAATAAAGCGCTTCCATTCGAAAGAGTGGAGGCGCTTTTTTATTCTATGTCTCATCTCTTTATTTCTTTTTATTGCTGTCCGCTAAAAAAATATGATTCTGGGCTAAGTGCTTAAAGTACAAGGTTCTGCGATTAAATGCAGGTCGTATAGGTAACGATTTAGAAATGAGCGATATGCTTGAAAGTTCATTGCTTTGTATAACCAAAGAACGCTCACTATTTCAGTTGCAAAGGTAACACTTTGCGTGGAAAAGTGAGCGTTATTTCGTGTTTTTCATCTTGCCAGTGAAAGAAAAAAGCAATCTATCTACCTTATAGTGGAAGTCTGATTTTTGAATATTTTCTAGATATTATTGTTATATGGTGCTTTTTTGTTTCTTAGTTATTGATAGTCTGTAACTATTTTGCTTTTAAACATAAAAAAAACATTCGACGATTTGTTGGTATCAATTGAAAATATTATTTTTGCTACGATTGAGTGAGAATAATAGCGGTGGGAATAACCCTCAAAAACGTTTCTTAAGTGAATATTCCCAGCGATGATACAAACCTTTTAATCAAGGAAAGGAGGTCAATACCATCAGAAAGATTCTATGAGCGCATGCGAAAATGCGCTATATCATTGATGAACACTTAGAGCGTCATGTTGTTATTATTAAAGTCTAATTATAATCTAATAATGTAAAACCTAATATACTATGCTTCATTACAAAATCAAAAGGTATGGTTTGTTAGCACTTTGTGCGGCCGGTGTCATTACGCCATTCGGTCAAAACCAAAACAATCTGTTGGCCGGAAACACCCGTGTGGGCGTTCTTCATTCGCAAAATATGCGCTATGAAGTTCGTAAGGGAGCCGATGCCATTCTTGCGAACAATATAGAAAGTGAGAAAATACAGACTCGTTCTGTCAACAATACACAACAAACGAAAAGAATCACCGGTCGCGTGGTCGACTCAAAAGGAGAACCGCTGATAGGGGCAGCTGTCAAAGTGAAAGGCGGAACAGCTGCTGCTGTGACCGATATTGATGGTAATTTTGTCCTAACCGGTGCTCCCGACAATGCTACGCTGGTCATCACTTATGTGGGATATACTGCCAAGACTGTGGTTGCCAAAGCCGGTTCAAATCTGGAAGTGGTTATGGATGAAGATTCACAATCGCTCGAAGAGTTGGTTGTTGTGGGGTATGGTACACAGAAGAAAGCCAATCTGACCGGTGCCGTGGCTCAGGTTAATGGCAAGGTGTTGGCCGATCGCCCCATCACTAATATCGGTCAAGGACTTCAAGGTGTGGTTCCTAATTTGAATATCACGATGAATTCGGGTGGTGCTCCGGGTTCTAGCTCGGCTTTCAACATCCGTGGTACCACGTCATTGAATGGTGGTGGGCCACTCGTATTGGTCGACAATGTTCAGATGGATGCCAATTTGGTAAATCCGGATGACATCGAATCCATTTCAGTATTAAAGGATGCGGCCTCGGCAGCCATCTATGGTGCCCGTGCAGCTTATGGCGTTATCTTGATTACTACCAAGAAAGGACATTCCGGTAAGCCCACAGTTTCATTGAATGCAACGGGCTATTGGCAGAATCCGGCGCGTTCTATGCATAACATTAACTCTGTAGATTTCCTGAAAATGAAAGATCTTGCCAATGAGGGAAACGCCTATTATCCTTCGCAAATCTACAAGTACACCAATGATTATTTCAACGGGAATTACGACTCTCCGGTATTTTTCGATCCCTCTATGGGCGGTGATGCTACTTATAAGTATCAGTATTGCGGTAACACCGACTGGTGGAAAGAACTTTATAAGACTTCTTTCTCACAGATTTATAATGCCAATATCAGTGGTGGTAGCGAGAAGACCACTTATTATATGTCTGTCGGTATGAACGATCAGGGTGGTATTCTCAAGGCAGCCAATGACCAATACAAGAAGTACAACGCCAATATCAATGTGTCTACGCAGGTTACTCCTTGGTTGAATGTATCCGGAAAGATTGCTCATACTTATACCACGGAGTTGCATCCAACCGGTGGTACCACTGCCATGAACTCTACTGCTTACAGTGGATTGTCGGCTTATAGCGGCATGTTGAAGAGCGACTTGAGTCCATTGATGCCGGTTAGGCATCCCGATGGGCACTATGCCGGACAGGGTAGCTATACCAATCCGGTGGCTTTACAGGCTCAAGGTGGTAACGCCAATTACAGGAATAACGACCTTTGGATGACCGGTGCCGTGCGAATCACGCCAATAAAAGGGTTGGTCATTAATGCCGATTATACTTGGAACTACTATGGATATTCTTCTCAAGAGCATGTCAGAAACTTCTACGACTATACGGCTGTTGCCGGAACAGAGAATTATTATCCTTGGACTAATCCAAGTAGTGTCACCTTGGCCAATGAAGACGATTACTACAATGCCTTCAATGCCTTTGCCGAGTATTCTTTCTCATTGCAAGATGTGCATAATTTTAAGGTGATGATGGGTTATAACCAAGAGAAGAAACACACCAGATATCATTATACAGGGCGCGCTAATCTGATTGATGCAGAGAATCCATCGCTTAATTTAGCGACCGGTGACATGCGTATGAGTTCTAAAGAGAGCCAGTGGGCGGTCAATGGTATGTTCACAAGAATCAATTATGACTATCGTGGTCGTTACTTGCTGGAACTCGATGGTCGTTACGATGGTTCCTCTAAATTTGCTAAAGGTAACCGCTACTCTTTCTTCCCCTCGGCATCAGCAGCTTGGCGTGTATCCGAAGAAAAATTCTGGGAACCGCTCCGTAGTTGGTGGGATAATTTGAAGGTTCGCGTTTCCTACGGCTCACTGGGTAACCAAGTGGTCGATGGCGACTTTCCTTATTTGGCTACGTATGGTGTCAATAGCTCTTATGGTATTTTGTTGAACGAGGTTCGCCCGGTTGCTATTACGGCTCCGGGGCTTGTAAGTCCTACCTTCACATGGGAGACTGTCAATCAGATAGATTTCGGTTTCGATGTCAATATGTTCCGTAATCGCTTCAATCTCTCTTTCGATTGGTATCGCCGTAACACCAAAGATATGTTGACCACTGGTCAGGTTCTACCCGCAACTTTGGGTGCTGCCGTTCCTCGTGAGAATGCTGCCGACCTGAAAACTGTGGGTTGGGAACTCTCAGCAGGGTGGCAAGACCAGTTGAAGAATGGCTTGAGTTACCACATCAAGGCTGTTCTTTCCGACTACCAGTCTACCATTACGCGCTTCTCCAATCCTACCGGTTTGATTAGCAATTACTATGTTGGCCACAAGATAGGCGAAATTTGGGGATACGTCTCTAACGGTTTGTTCCAGACAGATGCTGAAGCAGCCTCTCAAGACCAGTCTTACCTCTATGGTGGTAAATGGCAGGCCGGCGACGTGAAGTACGAAGATTTGAACGGCGATAAGAAGATTAATGTGGGTAAGAATACTATCGACGATCCGGGCGACCGTAAGATAATTGGTAATAACACACCTCGTTATGCCTTTGGTATCACAGCCGGTTTGGAGTATAAGGGCTTCGACTTCGATATGTTTTGGCAGGGTATAGGCAAGCGCGACTATGCCGTGGGTGGTTCAGCATTCTGGGGATTCACCGACGAATGGCAGACTCCGCTTACCACCGCACTCGATTATTGGACCAAGGACAATCCGAATGCTTACTTCCCACGTCCAAGTTGGCGTAATGGTGGTAACCGCCAGACAAGTTCACGCTATCTCCAAAATGCCCGTTACGTGCGATTGAAGAATATCGTTCTCGGCTATACGATTCCGCGTACCATCACTTCCAAGGTAGGTATTCAGCGTCTCAGAGTATTTGTTCAGGGCGAGAATTTGCTTACATTCACTCCGTTGATTAAGGCGTTCGATCCCGAAACGTTGAGCAATATGACCTATCCTATCAACAAAAAAATCTCTGTTGGATTGAATCTTACTTTCTAATCTTAAATATCAAATACTGAAATGATGAAACTAAAATATATAATCCTTGTGGCATCAGTCGTTTCGGGAACGATACTGACTTCATGCAACTATACGGACTTATCGCCTATCGACTCGTTCACCGACGAATCTTATTGGCACACGCCCAACGACTTGAAGCTTTATGCCAATGGTCTTTATGGGTACTTGAGTAGTCCTACGGCTACCGGAGATAATACTAGTGACAACTTCGTAACCAATAGTTATGTGGGCTATTTGTTCGATGAATATACGATACCTACCGATGCCAACTCTGGTAATGGATGGTATTGGAATGATATTCGTTCTTGTAACTACTTCTTGAAGCGTTATCATACAGTCACCGGGACAGAAGCCGAAATCAATAAATATGTAGCCGAAGTGAGATTTTTTAGAGCACTTCTCTATTATGATAAGCTGCGTATGTTTGGCGATGTGCCTTGGTACGATGCCGACTTGACGACTACCGACACCGAGCAGTTGTACAAAGCACGCGATAAGGCTGACTTTGTATTGGGCAAGGTGATTGAAGACTTGGAGTTTGCCGTGACCAATTTGCCTGAAGCAGGTAATGAGGAGAAAGGGCGTTTGAATAAAGAAGCAGCCCGTACACAGTTGGCTCGTGTGTGTCTCTACTTTGGTACTTATAAGAAATACCACAAACAGTCGGGCAACCTTACAGCCGAATCGCTTCTCAAGAAAGCTGCCGATGTCACCGATGCTATCATGGCTACCGGTAAATTCGATATTGTTAAGGGAACTGATAATGGCGCCAGACAGTTGGCATTTGAAGGTTATCCGCTGTATTATGGCAACCAGTTTGTACAAGAAGATCTCACAGGTAACAAGGAGGTAATTCTTGCTCGTTATTATGCATCGGGCGTGTTGACTCATGAGACAGGCCGTCAGGTATCGCAAAATGGTATGGGGTTGTCTAAAGATTTCGTGGAATCGTTCTTGATGAAAGACGGTACTCCTATTTATAATAGT
This sequence comes from Prevotella sp. DNF00663, assembly GCF_001553265.1. Classification (GTDB taxonomy): domain Bacteria; phylum Bacteroidota; class Bacteroidia; order Bacteroidales; family Bacteroidaceae; genus Prevotella. Next base: position 99,765 of record NZ_KQ960610.1, read on the forward strand.
GGTTCAGGCTACCAAGGCGACGACGATCAAGAGAAAGAGTTTGCTAATCGCGACCCACGTATCTACCAGATTATCGACAACGTCCATCGTCCGTTTACCGTACAGAATGGTGTCCGTGAATCGCACGTTGGCAACGTTAATTCCAACAGTGGCGTTACGGGTTATCCCTGTGTGAAGTATCGTTCGGCCGATACCAAGCAAGCCGAGGCTCGTAATACGTCTTACGATTGGTTTGTATATCGCTATGCTGAAGTCTTGTTAATCAATGCCGAGGCTAAAGCCGAGCTTGGTACTTGTACCCAAGATGTACTCGACAAGACCGTCAACAAACTTCGCGACCGTGTGGAAATGGCTCATTTGACAGTGAATCCGGTGGCTGATGCCAAACCTGTCGCTTATGGTTATGCCCTGTCTAACCTTCTTTATGAGATTCGTCGCGAGCGCAGAATAGAGTTGGTAGCAGAGGGGCAGCGCCTCGATGACCTCAAGCGTTGGAATGCCATGAAGTTGTTGGAGAATCCCAAGACCATGTTTGGTTTGAAGATAACAGACGCAGTCAAGACTACTTATGCTAAGCAGAATGTGACCTTTGGTGGCGAGAATGGGCGTCCGGTTATTAACTATGATGGTGCTACCTACCTTTATCAGTATGCTTCTTCCAAAGCTCTCGATGACAAGGGACGCAAGTGGACCGATACCGACCGACGTTGGTTCTATCCGATACCGACCAACGAATTGACGCTGAACAAGAATCTGATACAGAATCCGGGTTGGAAATAGAGTGCGGTATATGTATGAATACGAGAGAGCAGGTGACCATGTCCCTGCTCTCTTTTTGTTAGATGACTCCCAATCTCTAGTATCGGGTATGTGCAATTAACGTATTTCTCGCTTCAAACACGCCCCTACTTCTCACTCTAAACTCGTCTACTTATCCACTTAAAACCATCTCCCTCCCCTTTTGGGGAGGGCTGGGGTGGGGCTGTTGCAACGGCTTCTCAGCATCGCTGCCTCGACTTTTCAGCATTTCGGAATAGGCTTGACAGTAGAGCTGCCGAGCCCTTGCAGCAACCTTACTCTGACTCTCCCCAAAAGGGGAGGGAGATGGTTTTAAGT
>NZ_KQ960610.1:100980-155142 GCF_001553265.1 Prevotella sp. DNF00663
AGATGGTTTTAAGTGGATAAGTAGACGAGTTTTGGTTTTAGTTTGTAAGTCTTTGAGTTGATAAGTCCTTTAATTGTGGGACGGGAAAGGTTCTTTTCTTTCTCCCTCCCCTCTATGGGGAGGGTTGAGGTGGGGCTTCTGTCCTTAATAAAAAAAGGTGTGCCCAAACAGACACACCCTTGTATATACTCATTCTTAAATCTTATCGAGCGCTTGCTTGATGTCATCGAGCAAGTCGTCGGCATCTTCTATACCCACAGAGAGGCGGATGAGGTCGTGAGCGATGCCTGCCTCGCGCAGCTGTTCGTCGGAAAGTTGACGGTGGGTATGACTAGCCGGGTGGAGCACACAGGTGCGGGCGTCGGCCACATGGGTCACGATGGCGATGAGTTGTAGTGAGTCCATGAACTTAATAGCAGTCTCACGGTCGCCTTTCAGACCGAATGCCATAACACCACAAGAACCATTAGGCAGGTATTTCTGGGCTTTGGCATGGTTCGGGTCGGTGGGTAATCCGGCGTAATGTACCCATGCCACACGGTTGTCGGCAGACAAGAATTCGGCTATACGCTGCGCATTGCGACAGTGTTGAGGCATACGTAGATGGAGCGTTTCAAGTCCTAGGTTGAGCAAGAACGAGTTCTGAGGACCGGGGATAGACCCAAGGTCGCGCATCAACTGTGCTACTAGTTTGGTGATATAGCCCATCTTACCGAACGCTTTGGTATAGGTGAGTCCGTGATATGACTCGTCGGGTGTACACAGTCCGGGGAATTTATCGGCATGGGCATCCCAATCGAAGTTGCCACTATCGACTACTACACCGCCCACTTGGGTGGCATGGCCGTCCATATACTTTGTCGTAGAGTGGGTGACGATGTCGCATCCCCATTCAAACGGACGGCAGTTGACGGGCGTAGCAAAGGTATTATCCACTACGAGAGGAACGCCATGAGCATGCGCAACACGTGCAAATTTCTCTATATCCAGCACATTACAGCCGGGATTAGAGATGGTTTCACCGAACATGAGTTTGGTGTTGGGGCGGAAAGCTGCACTCAATTCCTCTTCGGTAGCGTCTTGATTGACGAACGTACATTCGATACCGAGTTTCTTCAGCGTTACTCCAAAGAGGTTGTAGGTGCCACCGTAGATTTCGTTGGAAGCCACTACGTGATCGCCGGCCTCACATATATTGAAGATGGCGAAGAAGTTGGCCGCCTGTCCGCTCGATGTAAGTACAGCACCGATACCACCCTCAAGTGTGGCAATCTTCTTGGCTACGGCATCGTTAGTGGGGTTTTGTAGGCGGCTATAGAAATATCCCTCTTTCTTCAAATCGAAGAGTTGAGCCATTTCTTCAGTGTTGTCGTACTTGAAAGTGGTACTCTGTACGATGGGCAACACGCGTGGCTCACCGTTTTTGGGCTCCCATCCTGCTTGCACGCAGAGGGTAGATGTCTTCAAATTTTTCTTCATAATACAAATGATTTATAATAGTCTCTATCGATGTATGTTGCAAAGTTACAAAACAATTTGAGCCACACAACTAAATACTACCGATTTGTTTGGCATTCCGATAGACTTATGTTATTTTTGTAAACACAATCTATATCAATCAAAAACAATGAAAACCATGATTCAATCTATCCAAACATTGACACTAACCTCAATTCTATTACTAGGTTCCATGAGCTTACAAGCGTGCACTAAAGCCGCTATTGTTCCTGAAGAGAAAGGACAAAAGGGTGATAAAACATTATTTGTGGAGAATTTCGACGGTGTATCCAAGCGACCCGACCCGGCTGTATGGATGCTCTGTAAATACTCAGATACGGTATGGGGGCGCTACTTCGAGCATGCACAGAACTATGAAAACGTGCGTGTGGAGGGCGGTTATCTGAAGTTGAAAGCCGATAAACGCGACGGAATTTACCGCAATGGAGGCATCAGAACCATCAAAGGGTTCCCATGTAATACACGCGTTGAAGTGAAGGCGCGGTTCACTCATCAGGTCAAGGGAGGTTTCCCGGCCATTTGGCAGATGCCAATTAAGGGTAAAAACTGGCCTCAAAGTGGCGAGATAGATATCATGGAATGGATACAAAGCACACCCGGAGAAATCTATCAGACGGTGCATACGTCGTACAATCGAGAGCATTTGGGGCGCACCGGAGCCACCAATACACAGCCTAATCGCAACCTCGACATCACGAAAGACCACGTGTATGCGGTCGAGAGAACCGAGAAAGCACTCATATTCTATCTCGATGGATGTGAGACATGGCGCTATGAGAATCGACAAACTACCGATGAGAAAGGGAATATACAGTATCCGTTTGCCGATTACGACTTCGATATTATCTTGAATTTCTCACTCGGTGGCAAGTTCAAGGGTGAGGAAACGTGGCCCGGTGACATTGATGATGCCGATTTACCCGGTGAGATGTGGATAGACTGGGTGAAAGTTTCAAAACTCTAAATCAAGTTTTAGGTTCGTTTAAAAACAAATCTTGAAGACCGTGAGGCCGTTGCTTTCGGTCTTCAAGGAAAAACTGAAGCCATGACGGGTGAGCACTTCGCGTACGAAGATAAGGCCGATGCCTTGTCCGTTGGGCTTCGATGAATAGAACGGGGTGAAGAGATGCGACTCTGTTTCAGCAGTGATAGGGTCGCCATCATCGCTGATTTCAATGCTGTGTGAAGTGGTTGTAAGAGTTATTGTACCCTTGCCATCTATGCTTTCTATCGCATTTTTGATGATGTTTACAAACAACTGTTCCATCAAGATAGGGTCGGCTTGGAGGATGAGCGGCTCATATTGTCGACGGATGGTGATATCTTGGCAGAGTGTTTCCATCGACCTGAGACAAGTATCTAGATGCTCGCATACATCCATAGACTGTAAAGTGGGTTCTGGAATCTTCACCACATCGGCAAAACGTGTGATGAATCGACTCATGGCATAGCTACGGTCGATACACACGCGCATCAATTCCGCGATGTCGGTATCGGCTTTTAATTCCTCTGAAATACTCTCAAGACTCGACGTAATGCCTGCCACGGTGTTGTTTACCTCGTGGGCTATCATACGGACAACTTGTTTATAAGCCTTGTTCTCGGCCTTTCTCACCTCATCGGTCATCGATTCTATAAGTACGAAAGGATGCTGAAAACCATGGTCGATAAACGAAAGTCGTGCTAAACGGTAGATATGACTGTCGCTCAAATGGAGTGTAACGGTCTCTCCTTCTTGCAAGGTGGCGATGCGTTGGACTAGTTCTTGGTTGGCAAGGAAGTGCCGGGCAGCAGGATTTAGCGACGTGGTGTGGCCCTCGAAGTCCATCTGTACCACGCCCATGGGAGACGCCTCGATGAGCAAATCAAGGAAATGATTCTGCTCACGGACGCGCAATCGGTTCTCTTTCAACTGCTCCATCATGCGGTTGAAGATGTCTATGATGCGGTCGGCATCTTTTTGTCCCACGTGTCGAAGACGCGAATTGAAGTCTTGAGCCGACAGTAAATCCATGCCACTCTCAATGATTCGTCGTGGTTTGACGACGTAACGATGATAAAGACCTGCCAAGATGAGAGCCGTGAGAAGAGCTGTTGCTGCGTAAATCATGCCTTGTTGTATTTTTCTAGTCGGCGGTATAAGGCTTGCCGAGTGATGCCTAAGTGGGCTGCCACACGCGTAATGTTACCACCAAATAGCTGCATAGCCTGTTCGATACGGGCACGCTCGGCATCGGCCAGCGTACCGTTGGATTCTGAAGAGAATATCCTGTCGCCATGTTTCAGCCCCAGTTGGAAATCATTGGCGGTGAGATAGTCTTTGTCACTGATGATAATGGTGCGCTCCACAAGATTCTTCAGTTCTCTGATGTTACCCGAATAATTTTGCTCAGACAGCATATCCATTGCTTCTGGGGCAATGTCTACCGAACGAACTTGGGCTGCAAAATGGTTCACGAGTAATGGTATGTCTTCGCGACGTTCGCTGAGTGAGGGTAGATGGATGGTGATTAAGTTGATACGATAGAACAAATCTTCGCGGAATCTACGCTCGTTGATGCGGCTTGGCAAGTCGGCATTGGTGGCCGACACTACACGTATATCAACCTTACGAGGCCTACTGTCGCCCAATGGTTCGAAAGTTTGGTCTTGCAATACACGCAATAGCTTCACCTGTGAAGCCATGTCCAAGTCGCCTATCTCGTCGAGGAAGATGGTTCCTTTGTCTGCCATTTCGAATCGACCGATGCGATCTGACTGTGCATCGGTGAACGCTCCCTTGCGGTGACCGAACATTTCGCTCTCGAAAAGCGATTGTGATATGCCGCCTAGATTGACTTTGACAAAGGGCTTCTTGGTTCTACTGCTATTGCGATGGATGGCTTCTGCAATGAGTTCCTTACCTGTTCCGCTCTCTCCGGTAATCAATACGGATGCCTGAGTTTTGGCCACTCGCGCCACCATATCAAGACATTCTCTGAGCGCCCGACTCTTTCCGATGATTTCAGGAAAGTCGTTTGGTGCCTCCGTTTGTGGTATGTCGTTCATTTGTAGAGCCGTCTCAATGCGCTGTAATAGACTGGCATTGTTCCAAGGCTTGGTGATAAAGTCGAACGCTCCGGCCCTCATACCTTTCACAGCAAGGTCTATACTGCCCCAAGCTGTCATGAGTATGATCGGGATATGAGGCAAAAACAACTTCACTTGGCGTAATAATGTCAAGCCTTCGTCGCCCGATGTGGAGAGCGAGAAGTTCATATCCATGAGTATCAGTTGCAGTCTTGCCCCTTGACTCCGTATCATATCCATGGCTTCCGTGGCGTTGCTGACGGCCAATGGCGTCATTCCTGCTCGCTTCAGCATGAAATTAAGCGATGAACGTATGGTGATGTCGTCGTCAATTATCAGTATCATAACACAAAGCTATATATTTTCATGGCTTCTCACAAATTATTGCTTCAAAATCAGCATCAATGCTATTGTTTGTCGAGAAATCCCATAATGTGAGGCTACGAAGTTGATAATAGTAGTGCCAAAAGAGGTAAGTCTCGTTGATATATTGTTGTCGTGCCTCGTCTTTTCGGATTTGTGCATCGTTCAAATCAAGCGTGTTAATCTTGCCCATGACAAATGTTTCGATACTCGTTTGGTAACGCCGACGGGCTATACTGTCGGCTTCGACGGCGATAGAGAGCTGTCGTCGCTGGTTGTTGAAGTTTTCTACAAGTAGGAATATGTTCTGGTTGAAGGCTTGTTGTTGCTGACGTAGTCGGCTCTCGGTGACCTTTCGGTTGCTTTCGGCCATGCGTAATGTACCGCGACGCTTCCCCCAATCCAACAGCGGAATGGCCACACCTACTCGCACGATGGCATTATCGCGCAGGTCGCGATAGGCATTTTGCAATCGGTCGTTGGCTATTCCGCTCCATCCCATCGTCACGTTGAGCGATATATCTCGTAGGTTTCCGCGTGCTTGCGCCACCGCATAGTCGGCTTCCAATTGGCTTCTTCGGATACTTTGAACGAATGAATTACGAGTTAAAGCCTTGTCTAAGACGTCGACATAAGCAAGTTGGGGTGTGCCGGTAAGTACTTGTTGGGGTGGTGATACTACTTGTAAATCGGCCGAATCGGGCATATCGAGGAAGGCACGCAGCCTGAACAGGCTACTGTTCTTGCTGCTTTCGGCTCGCGCCAATGTCGCTTCGGCTTTGAGCAAGGATAGTTTTAGTTGCATGACATCGCTCTCGCTGACGTGCCCCATACGCCTTCTTTCGCGGGCAATATCGTATAGTCGCTGTGCATTTTCCTTGTTTTGACGGGCTATATTCACGTTTTCGTTGGCCAAAAGTAGGTCAAAGAAATATTGGATAGTCTTCATGGTGACCTCTTCGGTGGCCGAGATGAAAGCGGCTTTTGCCTCGTTATACTTCACCGGTTCAATGCGTCGGTGCCACTTATGATGGTTTACGCCGAAGAGAGGTTGCTCCAATGTGAGACTCAAAGGTACCGACATGAAGTTCCGATTGTTGGTGTCGTGGATGTAATCGAGCGATGATGTGAGCGATAACCGGCCGCCCGTGAGCCATATATTCTGCTTAATGTTGAGTGCACTCGCTAGCGATGTGGTCTCATTGCGCACATACTTATATGTTCCGTCGGCCTGTTGATAGGCGCTATAGCTTTGGTTGAACTGCGGAAGAGTGCCCACCAATGACAACTCCGGAAGCATATCGGCTCGGTAAGCACGATACTCCCAATAGGCAGCAAGCAACGAATTGCGAGCCACAGCAGCATCCAAGCTCTGCCGACGAGCCATGGCGATGGCGTCGGGGAGCGATAGTTGCAGCGTATCGGCGGCCGCAACGTACTGGCAAATGGTTGTCAAGAGCAGTAAAAACAATCGTCTCATAGTTCTCGAAGGGCTTCTGATGGTAATTCACGCGCGGCTTTTCTCACAGGAATCAAGGTGGCTAAAGTACTGATAAGTACTAAGATGACGTAGGTGATGAGCGTTGTTATACAAAGCAACCGGATGGGGTGATACATCAAATACGAGTAGTATTCTGCCAAAGATTCTTGTCTTGGACTGATATGGAACATTCCCATGGGTTGTAAGATGCTTATTGCTGCCACCCAAGCAAGACAGAATGCGAGTGTTGTGAGCATGGTAGACTCCAGTAAGTATTGCTTCATGATGCTGCGAGTGTCGGCTCCCATCGCCTTTTGTACGCCTATTTCGTCGCGTCGGTCGGCTGTTCTTAACCAGAAAGTTCCTAATATTCCAAGGAATATACAAGCCAAAAGGAAAAGCATAAAGATGCCGGCTATGCGTACAGCACTCATCAAACCGTATACTTCTAACTGGTCTTTCTGTCGTTCGATATCGTTTTTGAGCGATACGGAATAGATATTTCCGGTGCGTAATTTGGGGACAACGGTGGTTTGAAACCATTGTTTGAATGTCTCCACATCGGTATCCTCACGCAGTCGCAACGCAATATTAGTCTTGTCCCATTGGTCTTTCATATCGAAGTTGAGATTCCGGAACACCAGCAGGTTACCGTCGTTCACTTGCATAGTCTGCATGCTGACGTCGTCGAATACCCCAGCAATGGTATAAGCTGTATGTGCATCATCGCTGTATAGTATCTTCTTGCCGATGGCATTGCGTCCGGAGAAGTAGGTTTCAGCAATGTATTTGGAAATATAGACCGTGTGCGGCGAAGTGATACCATGCTCTCCCGGCTTTAACAGATGGATGGGGCGACCCGTATAGGCATCGCGAAACCGATAGAGATGGAGTTGATCTCCACCTGCCATAGGGACGATATGGAAGAATCGTGCAGGTATTTTTCTAGCAGTATCGCCTTGTACCAAGAATTGACTTACAGTTAAATTATTTCCGTAAGGAGTCGATTCTCCCGTGCCAATTACGCATTCTTCCACGTCTTGATGCTTTTGAATGAGCTGTAAAGCGTGGCGTAGCTCCTGCTCATATACACTGTCATTAGCGCATGTTTCTTTCCATCCTTCATCTTGATTGGTGTACCTATTTAACTCCACGGTATATAGATGGCGACTGTCATAGCCCTTGTCCGATTGAAACGCTGGCCATTGGAATAAGCCAAAATAAACAATAAAGAAAAGGAAGAAAGCCACAAGTGCCAGTTCAATAAACAGCCAACTGTTTTTACTACGTTGATTCCAAAGGGTTTTAAAGATAATTCTTAGCATACGGTTTTACTTTTTAAGGTTCAACGAATCTACAATATTGCGACGCAAAGAGAGGCATCCGGGGACCACGGCTGCCAATATGTTGACTGTCAAGCATACCAAGATAGTGAACAATATAATCCATGAATTGAACAGCATTTCAATAGTGATGATGGGATCGTCGCCTGTTTGGGTGAGCATCGACCGTAAGGCCGAGGCATTGGAAACCACAAGTACATAGGCCAACAAGAGGCCGATGAGCGACCCGATAGCTGTGAGTAGCACGTTCTCTACCATCACTTGCCACAGCAATGTGGACCTTCGCGCACCGAAAGCCTTTCGTATGCCCATTTCGGGAAGGCGTTTTTCCATACGACTGGAGATGAGACTGCTCAGGTTAAGCGACGGAATGACAAGTAGTCCGACTACTAATATTCCCAAAAGAATCAATGTTGCATAGTTGAATTCGTCTCCCGTCATCTCAAAATTGGCCGATTCTGCCAACATTCTTAAGTCGACTTGAAATTCTTTTTGAGAGGTATTCAAGCGTTTGAAGAAGTCGGCAATGGATTGTTGGGCTTGCTTTTTATCGCTCGTCAGTAGGTAGACATCCCATGTACCAAATAGTTTTTCGCTTGCTTTCGTGGCTTTGTTTTGGAGCATCTGTGGCGAAGCTGGCAGCCAAACTTCAGCATACGGTTCGCTAACAAAGGCCGATACGTCGGCTACTACGCCTGCTACGCGGCGCAACATGCCATTGAAGAGTATCTGTCGGCCGGCAATTTCGCTCGCTCCAAACATGCGTTTAGCCAGTGATTCACTGATAACAATGTCGCTTGATGCCCTGAGTATGTCGGCTTCTCCATAGGCTTTACCACTCAAGAACTTGAATTTGAACACGTCCCAAAAGCCTGCATCGGTGTAGACATAGGTTGCCGTGGTGGCTTGTAGATTGTTGGGAAGACTGAGTTGCCCTTTGTTCGGCTTGGTCTTGGTACCTATATAGCTCACTCCTTTCAGCGTTTTTAATCGTTCGGCAAGGCTGTAACTGAGTCTCCCCATCTGAACATTACGGTCGGCAAACTCTGCTTTGCCCGGTAATTCTATACGTAGTGAGGTCATCTCCAACATCATATTGCGTTGGTTGTAAGGGTAAAGAGGCGCCACTTTGATATAGGTTAAGATGATGACCGACATGGTTAACATCACCGAAAGAGCCGTTCCCACGATGTAAATAGTAGAGAATAGCTTATGTTGCCCTATCATTGTTCGGGCCTGACGAAGGTATATATTCATTGTCTTTTGATTTTTAATACGTTGTTTTTATACTGACCCATATCGCTCGTCACGACGGTCTCGCCCTTTTGGAGTCCGCTTTTTACTTCGACAAAGTCAAAGTTTCCAACGCCCAACTTTACCTGTCGGGCTACGAGCCTGTTCTTGCTTTCCTTTACGTATAATATATAGTCGCCTGCGCCTCGATAGAAATTACCGTTGGGAAGGCGCAGTGTGGCCGGACGAGTGGAGGTAACTACGAATACATCGGCTACCAATCCGGGACGTAGTTTCATCTTTTTCGGTTGGTTGTTGAGTTCTATCGTGAACTGTACGACGCCGTTCTGTGCCTGTGGCGTTATACTGCTAATGGTGCCGGTACATATACTTGAAGCTATCTTGATATAGGTTTTACCACCTATCATCAACTGTTCGGCGTAGTCGGCAGCTATCTCGGCGTTGATTTTAAAGTGGTTCATGTCGGCTATGACGGCTACTTGCTGCCCCTGCCCTACCTGTGCTCCCACTTGCGTTTGGATGTAAGTGAGTGTCGCCTTACGCGGAGAACGAATCTGAGCATCTTCCAATGTGCGCTTGTTTTCGGCCATAGTCTTGCCTTGCATGGCCACATCGAGCAGCTGAGCACGCATTTCTGCTTGTTGTATTCGGCGTGTATTAGCCAGTTGATGTTCCTGTTGTTGCAGTTGTAGTCGGGCTACATTGTATTCCATTCGTTTGCGTTCCACGTTGTCACGCGTACTTGAACCGATGCTGTCTAGATGTTGTTCGGCACGCAACTCTGCTTGTAGTCGATTCATTTTCATACGAGCCACGCGTATCTCCATTTCCATATTGGAGAGTGAGGTTTGTTGATTTACACGCAATTGACTAAGCCGTGCCTGTCTCATTTGTGCTTCGTCTTGTGCCCGTTGATACTCGGCTTCGGCCGCATGTAGGTCGAGTAGTAACAGCGGAGTGCCTACTTCTACTTGGTCTCCGGCTCGTTTGTAGACCTCTAAGATACGCGATGAGATGGGCGAATTGATAATTTCTTCGAACATCGGCACCACTTTGCCACCAGCCGTAACGCTTGCTACCACGTCTCCGCGGTCTACTGTAGCGAGTCTCAGCGTACTTTCGGCCACGCCGGGAGTTATCTTTGCGCGAACTATCAGCAGTGCAATGATGAGTAGAATGGATGCTCCACTCACTTTGGCAAGCCTCATCAACAGCCGACGCCGTTTCTGTTGTATGGTAATTTCTCTATCCATGAACTTCCAAATTATATAACCTGCCGGCCGTCGAAGAAGCGAATGGTGCGCGAAGTGTCGCGTGCCTGCTGCTCATTGTGTGTTACCATGACGATGGTAGTGCCGTCTTCGCGATTCAGTCGATGGAGTAGCTCCATGATATCTGCCCCCATCTTCGAGTCGAGATTACCGGTTGGTTCGTCGGCGAGGATGATTTCGGGTGCTCCGATGATGGCTCTTGCGATAGCAACACGCTGACATTGTCCACCGGAGAGTTGTGATGGCAGATGGTGCATGCGATGGGTAAGTTCCACTTTGGCCAACACCTCTTCGGCACGGTGTCTTCTTTCTTTGGCGCTCACGCCTCTATAGAGTAGCGGCATCGACACATTGTCGAGCACATCGAGCGAGTTGATGAGGTGGAACGATTGGAAAACGAAGCCCAATTTACGATTACGGAAGTCGGCCATCTGTCTGTCTCGCATGCCTACTGTGTTTATCCCGTCGATGACGATGCTACCTGTGGTGGGTGTTTCGAGCAGTCCCATAATATTGAGCAAGGTTGATTTGCCACATCCGGATGGACCCATAATACTGAGAAATTCTCCTTTTTCTACTTTGATATTGACGTTTTCCAGTGCTACGGTCTCTATATCGCCGGCACTATATACCTTACTAATGTCTGTGAGTAATATCATATTGTTTATATTATTTTTACTGTTGCGATATGAACAAGATGCATGCCAAAGTTGTAACTCGTTGATAATCAACGCTAGTTGTGTTTTGCTGGTGTACGAAAGCGGACAGTGCGTACGTTGAAAGAGGAGGAAGAGGGAGAAAGAAAAGAACCTTTCCCGTCCTACAACTAAAGAACTTATCAACTCAAAAACTTAGAAACTAAAGCCTAAACTCGTCTACTTATCCACTTAAAACCATCTCCCTCCCCTTTTGGGGAGGGCTGGGGTGGGGCTGTTGCAACGGCTTCTCAGCATCGCTGCCTCGACTTTTCAGCATTTCGGAATAGGCTTGGCAGCAAAGCTGCTGAGCCCTTGCAGTAACCTCACCTCAACCCTCTCTCAAGGAGAGGGAGATGGTTTAAAGTTGACAAGTAGACGAGTTTAGAGTAAGAAGTGAGGAGTTATGAGTGATGAGTAGGGGCGAATTGTATTCGCCCAATAACAGTTTTGATTGAGGGGGAGTACCTAAAGGCATTCAATTTTTGTATCCCTATTAGTCCGCCAGCCGTCATTTCATTCCGGCAAGCGGCTAACGCAGAGGGTAGCCATGTTGTGGCTGGTTGCTGTAGTGAGGAGTTTCTTATCCTCATTACTTGGTATTTTTCCTTAATGTGTATGTCATATATTCTTTGATATGAAGAAATGGTGTTACCTTTGTAGTTCGATTTCCTGTCGGATGAAATCTTTACAGAGGATAAAGATGCTTCTCGGACAGATGAGATGACATAACTATAGAGGTATACAGATTTTATTTTTTCACTCAATAATATTAAGGATAATGAAGAATGAATGGAGAAGTTTCGTAGGACATCAGTGGACAACCGAAGTCAATGTGCGAGATTTTATTCAAAACAATTACACAGGCTTTGACGGAAACGAAGATTTCTTGGCGGCTCCAACGGCTGCTACGGATAAGCTTTGGGGTATTTTGCAGCAGTTACAGAAAGAAGAACGTGCCAAAGGTGGTGTACTTGATATGGAGACTGAAGTCGTTTCGAGTATGACAGCTTATGGTTCGGCTTATATAGACAGCCAATTGAAAGACCTTGAAAAGGTGGTTGGACTTCAGACAGACAAACCTTTGAAGCGTGCTTTCATGCCTTATGGCGGTATTAAGATGGCAGAACAGGCTTGTACCACCTATGGCTATACACCGTCTGAGAAGTTGCATGAAATCTTTACGAAATATTGTAAGACTCATAATGATGGAGTTTTCGATGCGTATACCGACGAGATGAAGTTGGTACGCCACAATCATATTCTTACAGGATTGCCCGATACGTACGGTCGTGGACGCATTGTGGGCGACTATCGCCGTGTAGCTCTGTATGGTGTTGACTTCTTGATAGAAGAGAAGAAGAAAGATTTGAATCTCTGTGGAGACGGTACGATGACCGATAATGTCATTCGTCAGCGCGAAGAAATATCAATGCAGATAAAGGCACTCAAAGAGATGAAGGCTATGGCTGAACTCTATGGGTATGATATTTCACAACCTGCACAGAATGCTCGTGAAGCTGTTCAATGGCTTTATTTCGGTTATCTGGCTGCCATCAAGACGCAGAATGGTGCAGCAATGTCTGTAGGTCGTATTTCAACATTCCTTGATATTTATATTGAGCGCGACTTCCGTGAAGGTACTCTTACCGAAGATGAGGCTCAAGAATTGATAGATCACCTTGTGATGAAGTTCCGCATGGTGAAGTTTGCTCGCATTCCTTCATACAATCAACTATTCAGTGGAGACCCCGTATGGGCTACATTAGAGGTGGCAGGTATGGGTATGGACGGGCGTTCGATGGTGACGAAGAGCGACTTCCGCTTCCTTCACACGCTTGAGAATATGGGACCATCGCCCGAACCTAACCTCACTGTGCTCTATAGTCCGCGTTTACCCGAAGGTTTCAAGAAGTATACAGCTGCTATTTCGGTGAAGACAAGTTCTATTCAGTATGAGAACGACGAGGTGATGCGTCCGGTATGGGGTGACGACTACAGTATTTGTTGTTGCGTATCTGCTACCCAGACCGGTAAGGAAATGCAATTCTTTGGTGCTCGTGCCAACTTGGCTAAATGTCTCACTTATGCAATTAGCGGTGGTGTAGATGCTAGAACACGCGAGCAATGTGGTCCTGCTTTGCGCCCAATAGAGGGTGACGTGGTGACTTACGATGAGTTTATGCCTCGCTTCATGGATATGATGGAATGGTTGGCAGGTGTATATGTGAATACCCTCAACCTCATTCATTATATGCACGATAAATACTTTTATGAGGCAGCGGAGATGGCTCTTATTGATACCGATGTACGTAGAACATTCGCAACAGGTATTGCTGGCTTCAGCCATGTGGTCGATTCTATCAGCGCTATCAAGTATGCCAAGGTCAATATCCTGCGTGATGAGACTGGATTCCCACTCGAATTTAAGACCGAAGGCGACTTCCCCCGTTACGGAAATGATGACGATCGTGCGGATGATATTGCTGTATGGTTGCTCAAGACGTTTATCGGCATGATTAAGAAGCACCATACTTATCGTGAATCCGAACCTACTACCAGTATCCTTACCATTACTTCTAATGTGGTTTATGGTAAGTTTACCAGTAATATGCCGGATGGTCGTCCGGCCGGAACACCCCTTGCGCCTGGTGCAAATCCATCGTATGGTGCCGAGAAGAACGGATTGTTGGCATCGCTCAATTCTGTGGCTAAGTTGCCTTATGAGTATGCGCTCGATGGAATTAGCAATACACAGACTATCAGTCCCGATACATTAGGACACGATGATGAAGAACGCGCTCGTACACTTGTGGGTGTCATGGATGGTTATTTCAGTCGTGGTGCTCATCATCTCAACGTAAATGTATTTGGTGTAGATAAGTTGAAAGATGCCATGGAGCATCCTGAGAAACCTGAATATGCTAATTTTACCATTCGTGTGAGTGGTTATGCCGTGAAATTCATCGACTTAACGCGCGAGCAACAAGAAGATGTGATAGCACGTCAGGCACACGACAAGATGTAAAAACGAGAAAAACTGTAGCTTACTCTATATCAAATGAGGGAGCTATGGTCATATGCTCGGATATGAAAAAGAAACGGAGCGCCTCAACAGCGCTCCGTTTCTAATTGGCAAATAGAGAGGATAAGAAATGGAAAAGAACAAGTTAAATATACAAGAACAGAAAAAATGTATGTCGGCGAATGGCGATTTGCATGGCATTCCGGATGATATGGACAGTCCGAAAGTGGGCTTTCTGCATTCTACCGAGTCGTTTGGTTCGGTAGATGGCCCCGGTATTCGCTTCGTCATCTTCTTACAGGGCTGTCCCATGCGTTGTCGCTATTGTCATAATCCGGACTCTTGGAAAAAAGAAAAGCAGCAGAGCGTTACGGCAGAAGAGTTGCTTGGCCGTGCCGAACGCTACCGAAGTTATTGGGGAAAAGACGGGGGGATTACGGTGAGTGGGGGTGAGGCGTTGCTCCAAACCGATTTTCTGATAGAACTGTTTAGCAAAGCTCATGAGCGAGGTATCAATACATGTCTTGATACTTCTGCCCAACCATTCTCTCGACAGTCGCCCTTTTATGATAAGTTTGTACACCTCATGGAGCATACCGATTTGGTGTTACTCGATATCAAGCATATTGATAGCGAGGCTCATCGTATGTTGACAGGGCATCCTAATGAGAATATTCTTGATGCAGCTCGTTGCCTTTCAGACATGGGTAAGCCTGTATGGATTCGTCATGTATTGGTTCCGGGCATTACCGATGATGAAGATGCACTTCGAAGATTGGCTGCTTTTATTCAAACATTAAGCAATGTGCAGCGTATAGAAGTGTTGCCCTACCATGCATTGGGCATTTATAAATGGGAGAATCTGGGTATTCCCTATAGCTTGAAAGATGTGTCTACGCCTGCGAAAGAGCAGGTAGAGTGGGCTGGGAAGATACTTCGTGGTGAGCAGTAAACGTAGGTTGTGGATGCTTATCGAAGGAAGTCATGAGCCAATCTTATGCTTTCTTGGAAAGCAGATTCCTGCCCTTTAACGGTAATAAACAGGTGGACGCTACCCGGTAATACTTCTCGTCGGGCATCGACGCCTAATTGTTGAATGCGCCCGACGAAGGTTTCCCCTTGAGAACATAGAATATCGCGCTCGGCAGCAACCAATAATAGTTTTGGCAATTGTGCCAGTAATGTGTCTGAAGCCATAGAGGGTGAAACCAACGGATGGCATTCCCGACCCTTGGCGTAGGCTTGGTTGAATGCTTCCATGATACTTCCGTCTAAGGCAAATCCTTTTTGATAGGCCTTCCACGATGCCGACTGATCGTTCCAAGCAGATATTACGGGATAGAAAAGGAGCAGCGAATGGAGAGGTGATGTTCCTTTTTGCAAGAAGTTTAATGTGGTGGTGAGGGCTAAATTTCCCCCTGCGCTGTCGCCACCGATCGATATTCGGCAACTATCTGCGCCCCATTCAGAGGCTTTCTCTTTTGCCATACGCACCGCATTGATACAGTCTTGCAGTCCGGCAGGGAAGGGATGTTTGGGTGCTAACCTATAGTTGAGAGCCAATACCATCACTTCGCCTTGGGCAACCAGTTGCTGACAAAAGCGAGCACAGCTGTTGATACTGCCGAATGTCCATCCACCACCGTGCAGATAGATGAGGAGTGGGAGCGTCTTTTGTTTCTTGTTACGGGGAGTATATAGACAGAGTGTATTGCTGATGTAAGATGTTATGACCTCATTACATACTTCTGGAACTTGGTTGCGTGAATTTCTAATAGCGGCAAGTGGGGCAGTATTGCCTTCTATGGCTTTACGAATAGCTGCTGTTTGTTTTACTTGTAGTCCTTCAGGCATCTGTTGCAAGAACAAATCGGCTTCTTTCTTGAAATTATATTCAGTAGTGATATTCTTTTGTTGTGCAAAAGATGGGAGGTTGGATATCATTATCAGACAGCTTATAAATAGTAAGATACGTTGCATGATGAAACTGTTTTGAACTTCGGAATGCAAAACTACAATAAAAAGAGAAGCCAGCAAAGCTTTCATATAAATTGCCTGTAAATTTCGTTATTATCTTCTATTTACGTTATCTTTGCCTATGACTAAAGTAACAATTATGAGCGGAGATACCGAGCAAAAGAAGTTTCTGAATAAGTTTTATCTCAAAGATGTGACGTTTGTCAACCTGATGATGCGTCGTATTTATAATGTTCTCATTGTGGCCAATCCCTATGATGCGTTCATGTTGGAGGACGATGGACGCGTAGAAGAGAAGATATACAATGAGTATATGCAGTTGGGATTACGTTATCCGCCTACGTTTACGCAGGTGAGTACGATAGAAGAAGCTTCAAAAGTGCTACAGACAACGAACATAGACTTGGTGATCTGTATGCCGGGTAACGCCGATAATGATGCTTTCACCGTGGCTCATGCCATCAAAGATGAATTCCCCGCTATTCATTGTATCGTACTGACGCCTTTCTCTCACGGTATTACCCGTCGCATGCAGAATGAAGATTTGAGTATCTTTGATTATGTGTTTTGCTGGTTGGGCAATACCAATCTCATCCTTTCTATCATCAAATTGATAGAAGACAAAATGAACATAGAGCACGATATACGCGAGGGTGGGGTGCAGATGATTCTCTTGGTGGAAGACAGTATCCGTTTCTATTCGTCTATTTTGCCCAATCTCTACAATTATATCTTGTTGCAGAGCCAGCGGTTCTCTACCGAAGCGTTGAACAAACACACGGCTACGTTGCGTATGCGAGGTCGTCCGAAGGTGGTATTGGCACGAACTTACGAAGAAGCGTTGGCCATGTATGAAAAATATAAGGACAATACGTTGGGCGTTATCAGCGACGTTCGTTTCCCACGAGGCGGTGTGAAGGATGGCGAGGCTGGTCTCTCATTGTTGAGAGAAATCAGAAGCCGTAACGAGTATGTGCCGCTTATCATGGAGAGTTCGGAGTCGGCAAACCGCCAAATGGCTGAGGCTGCAGGCTTCCACTTTGTAGATAAGAATTCGAAGAAGATGAGTATAGACCTCCGTCATTTGATGGAAGAGCACATGGGATTTGGAGATTTCATCTTCCGTAACCCGAAGACACATGAAGAAGTGATGCGTGTGAGCTCGCTCAAGGAACTGCAAGACAACATTTTCAAGATTCCCGATGACTCCATGCTCTACCATGTGAGTCGCAATCACATGAGTCGTTGGCTCTCGGCGCGTGCCATTTTCCCGGTATCGGCGTTCCTTAAGAATATCACTTGGCACGAGTTGCAGGATGTAGAAGCACACCGTCAGATTATATTCGACGCCATTGTGCAGTATCGACACATGAAGAACATCGGTGTGGTAGCCGTGTTCGACCGTATGAAGTTCGACCGTTACGCCCATTTCGCACGTATTGGTGAAGGCTCGTTGGGCGGTAAAGGGCGCGGACTTGCATTCTTGGACAATGTTGTGAAGATGCATCCGGAGTTTAATGCCTACGAGAATATAAAGGTACAGATACCCAAGACGGTGGTATTGTGCACCGATGTGTTCGACCAATTCATGGAGCAGAACAACCTATACCAAATAGCTTTGAGCGATGCAACGGACGAAGTGATACTTCAACACTTCTTGCGAGCGCAGTTGCCCGACTCGTTGATAGCCGATTTCTTCACATTCTTCGAGGCTACGAAACGCCCTATTGCTATTCGTTCGAGTTCGTTGTTGGAGGATAGTCACTATCAACCATTTGCCGGAATCTACAGTACTTACATGATACCTTACTTGGATGACAAGTATGCCATGCTGCATATGTTGGCCGCAGCCATCAAGAGTGTGTATGCATCTGTGTACTATCGCGATTCTAAAGCGTACATGACGGCCACCAGCAACGTGATAGACCAAGAGAAGATGGCCGTGATATTACAGGAAGTAGTGGGAAAACAATACGGTACTCACTATTATCCGAATATCAGTGGAGTGCTGCGTTCGCTCAATTATTATCCCATTGGCGACGAAACGGCCGAAGAAGGAATCGCCTCTTTGGCTCTCGGACTGGGTAAGTATATCGTGGATGGAGGGCAGACTTTACGTGTATCTCCTTATCATCCCGACCAAGTGTTGCAGATGAGTGAATTGGAAATAGCCCTGCGTGAGACGCAGACGCAGTTCTATGCACTTGATATGGCGCACGTAAGCGACGACTTCAATGTAGACGATGGGTTCAATATCAGTCGTCGGAAAGTGAAAGAAGCCGACAAAGATGGCTCGCTTTACCTGATAGCATCGACCTTTGATCCCTACGATCAAGTGATACGTGACGGGCTATATGAGGGTGGACGAAAAATCATTTCGTTTGCCGGTGTATTGCAACAAGGAGTGATTCCGTTTGCCGAAGTGATGCAAATGTCGATGAAGTATGGCTCTGAAGCCATGCGAAGGCCGGTAGAAATAGAGTTCGCCTGCAATATTTCGGAAGATAATGCTGCCGAATTCAACCTGTTACAGGTACGTCCAATCGTCGACGCCAAGCAAATGTTGGATGAGGATGTGTGTGGTATTACCGATGAGGAATGCCTGTTGCGCTCGCATCACTCGTTGGGACATGGTATTTCGGAAGATGTTGTCGACGTGGTATACGTGAAGTACGACGACACGTTCTCGGCCATGAACAATTATTATGTGGCCGACGATATAGAGCGAATCAACCGCAAGTTCCTGACAGAAGGGAAGAACTACATCCTTGTAGGCCCCGGTAGGTGGGGTTCAAGCGACCACTATCTAGGCGTACCGGTGAAGTGGCCGCATATCAGTGCAGCCCGTGTTATTGTGGAAGTGGCGCTCAAAGATTATCGGGTAGATCCTAGTCAGGGTACCCATTTCTTCCAAAATCTGACAAGTTTCGGCGTAGGCTATTTTACCATAGATATGAATACAGAGGATGGCGGACTCATTCGGAAGGAGTTATTGGATAGCTTGCCTGCCGTGGAAGAGACGCCGTATGTACGCCATGTACGCTTCGGCCATCCGCTACGCATTCTCATGGACGGTAAGAAACAAGAGGGAGTGGTGTTGAGGTAAGTAACTGTTAATAAGCCTTTTGAAGACAATAAAAAACTAAAGAAACAGACCTTTTATCACAAAATATTTGGAAGCAATTTGTTTTCATATTATCTTTGCATCGTGTTTTTCATGGTATTAGATTTAAGGTTAACAAAGGTTGGGACTCAGCGGAGCCCCTTTTTTTATGCCCTTACGTTTGTATGGCGATTTTCTAGTATCTTATTGGCTTGGTTAGGCTTGTGAATTTCAGCTTTTTTACTTACTTTTGCTGTCAATAATACAATACGGATTGTAGTATGATAATGCTGTGCTTAATCCCTCATCTACACGGATATAATGACCGATTTTGAAAGACTTTATATCACATGGTATGCTCGTGTGAAGAACTTCGCACTTGTCTATGTGAAGTGTGAAGCCGATGCGGAGGATATAGTGCAGGATGTTTTCGCGAGAATATACGAACGTGAAGACTTGTTTAATAAGGATATAAACATCACAAGTTATCTGTTTATATCGGTCAAGCATGCTTGCTTGAATCATTTGCGCGAACGATTGACGGTGTCGGAAGCTTATTCCAAGTATTACGAAACGCAACGACTGGAGATGCAACTCATGTATGACTCGTTGGAACAGTTGGATATGAACTTCTCGGACGAGTCTATAGAGACGATGTTGGAAAATGCCATTAACCATCTACCGGATAAATGTAGGCAGATATTTATCATGAGTAAGCTCAAAGGCACGAAGCAAAAAGCCATCGCACAGGAGTTAGGTGTGTCGGTAAATACGGTGGAAGTGCAGATGAGCATTGCTTATAAGAAGCTACGAGAAGAACTCAAAAACTGCATTCCTTTGTTGGCGTTCCTGTATATGATGCCTTAGAATGGTAGCCTCGTGCCTTAGTTTGAATGTCTTACTCAGATTTCATAACTTGGTAGTCAACGGATTTTGAATTTCACCAATACGCCTTTATGGTCGGTGGGCCATAGTCCTGTGGGAAGCACAAAAGAGTCTTTGGTATCTTCCTTGAGAGCTGTTGAGCGGTAGGCAGACATGTCGGGACCGAATATCTGAGCCGATATGGGCGTCACACCTTTACCTTTATAGTAGATGAAGTCGATGCGTTCGCGCTCGTCGGCCTTTGGTGCCCACGTTAATTGTTCCATCTTTACAGCCGGATTATAGCTTGGATAAGTGAAGCCGGGATGCGTGATGGCACTGGGATAAACCTCGCGATAGGCATCTCGGAAGCCGTTTTTGTAGAGCATGGTAGACACGGTCCAAGGTACGATCATGCCATGATGGTCGTAAAGGTCTTTGGTTTGGGTAGTCCAATCCAAATGAGACGGTTCGTTGAAGTCGCCTCCGAAGACTACACAATGACCTGCTTTGATGTCATGGCGAGCCTCGTTGATAAACGTCTGTACCTCATTGTCACGCCAAGAGAGGTCGTTCAACTTCAAAAGTTCGGCCACCGACTGTGGTCGTTCGCACTCCTTCCATGTGCAACCATCGTATCCGTAAACATTGTAATAAGCACAATCAAGGTAGTCTAAATGTCCTGTATAGACGCTGACCTTGCGCCCTTGCACCTCGGCTGTGAGTTTATAGATGCTCCCATGATCCTTGTTGAGGGTTGAAACGTAAACAGAATCAAGGATAGGATAGCGACTCAAAAGGCCAGAATCGTCTGTGCGGAAAGAATAATAGGTTAGTCCTTTGGCCTTCAAATCGTTGACGAGTCGGCGCGTAAAGTTTACGTTATGGTAGTTACGCACTTCACTCAGCGTGACGAAGTCGGGTTTCAGACGGCACAACTCGTTGACGATGGCATCGTAACCGCCCGGTACCACCGTGCCTTCCTGCCATATATTCCATTGCAATACGGTAATCTCAACATCCTTACGAGCCTGAACGTTGAGGCTCATCAGTACCACTAAAAGGGTAAATAAAATCTTTTTCATTTTGTTATTTCTGCTTTGTAAGTATTAGTTTCATGGTTTATGTCGAAGCAATTGTAACCCTTGCTTCGCAGATAGGATTCGATATGGAGCACGCGTTTCCTAAAGTCGGTATAGGATGACTTGGTTCCCCAAGCTGTTTCGGCAATGGCTAAGAGACGTGGATACATCATGTATTCAACGTGAGAGGGTGTTTCTATATATTCCGCCCATAGGTTTCCTTGTATTCCATCAATGTATTTCTCTACGTTGCTTCCTTTTAGTTCGGCAGGAATAGGGTCGTAAGAATAGACCTTTTCCAAAGGTGAATAACCGCCAAGAGCCTTTGGCTGTGTTTCAGGCTTATCTTGATAATGGTCTAGATAGTAGTATTTAGATGGACATACCACAACATGATGTCCCATTTTGGAGGCTTTGATGCCACCTTTTTCGCCACGCCATGACATGACAAGTGTTTGTGGCGAAAGTGTAGTACCATCGAGAATTTCGTCCCAACCTATCATTCTGCGACCGTGAGCCGTAAGGAAACTGTCGATTCTACTGATGAGATAGCCTTGTATCTGTGCCGTATCGTTCATGTTCATACGATTGTATAGTCCGATACATTTGGGACATTTCTTCCAATAACGCATCGTCGATTCATCGCCACCGATATGGATTACTTTTGAAGGGAAGACACGCATCACCTCTTGTAAGATGTCGGTAAGGAACTTAAACGTATGCCCATTGCCCACACAAAGGTCGAACCCATCACCTTGTCCGGTACAAGACAGGTCTTTAAACACCTGCATCACCTCGTAGCTATGGCCGGGCATCTCGATTTCAGGGACGATATTGATGTATCGACTGCGTGCATACGCTACGATTTCTTTTAAATCTTTTTGTGTATAATAGCCTCCGTAAGCCCCCGGTGTGTCTTTTTTACAAAACTTACGTCCTTCGTCTATCCACTGGTCGCGACTGCATTGCGTGCGATAAGCCGCCCCGTCGGTGAGTTGTGGATACTTCTTAATCTGCATTCGCCACCCTTCGCAATCGGTAAGATGCAGATGTAAGGTGTTCAATTTGAAGTAGGCTAGAGCGTCAATCTGTTTCTTGATGAAGTCTTTTGACCAAAAATGGCGCGATGTATCAAGCATGAATCCGCGATGAGCAAAGCGCGGGCTGTCGGTTATCTCGGTACATGGAATATGCTTCTGCTGCTCCATTTGGCGTAAAGTCTGTATTGCATAGAATATACCGGATGCTGTGGAAGCCTCTATCCGAATTGTATCGAGCCCCACATTCAGTTTATATCCTTCGGCGCGAAAGGCTCCTTGGGTGAGCCGAAGTACAATGACGCCTTTTGGTTGTGCTTGTGTTGTCTGTTTGGGCGTGCCCATCAACATTGCCACCTGTTCTTTAATGTACTTCGAGTCCTTACCTTTTAAGTTGCTCACTATCTTGTAATGTCTATCGACTGCAAAAGTTCCATTACCTATTTGTTGCTGTACGGGCAATGGCAGTAGCGTCTGTGCATTGAGACCAAGGCAGTAAAAGAGACCGAGATAAAATAGAAACTGTTTCATGTTAGTATATTTATTGTACGGTAGGCGGCTTACTTAAGATGCCACCCTCATTGTATTGCTGATTATTGGGGAGTCCTTGACTTCCTATCCCTTTCTTCATAAGCTGCTTTAGGAGACTGAGATACCGTGTATAAATGTCGCGTGGAAGTGCTTGATGCTGTTTGCAGAGCGATGCTGCCATTCCTACAACCTCGCCCATCATGCCCGTTGTGCGCATGACACGAACCGAACCGAGGGCTATATGTGTCACGCTGATGTCGCGACCAGCCATAAAGAGATTGTCAATATTTCTAGAATATAGGCATCGATAAGGTACGCCATAAGGATAAATTACCTTTTGTTTCGATATGGCTTTATACTCATTGCCGGGGAAATAAATGCCGTTGAGTGAGTCGGGATAATGCAAATCAATACTCCACGTGGTGGTGAACGATGCATCTTCGTGCGAAACATGTTTTATAAGATCTTGTTCACTCAGTACATAGTCGCCTAGTAGACGACGCGACTCGCGTTTTCCGGCAACATAAGCCACCCATCCCAACTGTTCTTTCTCAAACTTTTTTCTCTTTGAATATTGGTTTTTCAGGTAGCTCCAGTTAGAATATACCACCATCAGACCGTAGTCTCTGATTCGTTCAAAGTCGGTTATCTGATTTTTGTTGAGCCCTGTCTCCCATGTCCATTCGCCCTTTTTGATGGGTTCACAACTCTCTTCGGTGAATGAGATACCATAGTTGAATGGGCGGAATGTATTGGTTTTCTTCGTTGGTTGGGCATACCATTGTACCGAAGCCCCCATGGTCATCTCGTCGGCCTGCTTCGGTGCTAATGGCTCTTCGAACTCATTGTAGGCTTCACGTCCCATCTTATAGTCGGCTCCGGCTAAATATCCCACTGTAGCATCGCCCGTACAGTCGGCAAACAGTGGCGCCTTGAAGATCAGTGGTTGCGATGTCTGTGTGTTTAGGGCTATGACACAGGCTATTTTATTACCTTCCATCTGCACCTTGTTCACGTGGTAATTGGTAAAAAGAGAAATGTTTGGTTCACGCTGAACGATGTCCATCTTCTTGTGGTCGGCATAGTTTTCGGCTGGCATGGCATTGCCCTCTTCCGTTGGGCCAAACTCTTTTTGGAGTCCACCGAGGTTTGGAAACTTTCCTGTTTCGATTCTTCCACCTAGATGGACTCGCACTTCTGAACTGTTATTGCCACCCAAGATGGGGCGATCTTGCACCAAAGCTACTCGCATTCCTAGTCGGGCTGCTGATACAGCCGCGCTGATTCCGGCCACACCACCGCCTACAACAACAAAATCGAATGTTCCTGCCGAAGGGGCAACGCTAGGTAGTTGGAGCAGTCGTTGGCGCATATTGGCTAATGCTAGCGAGTCATCGGACGGTAAGTTGTTGCCAGTTGTGAGATAGATGGCATCACAGCGACCGTCAAATCCAGTTAGGTCTTTTAGTCGGAGCGTTGCTTTTCCTTTTTTCAGAGTCACCTTACCGGCCTTTTGCCACATCCATTGTGTGCCGATATTTCCAAGTGTTGGCGACAATCTCTTACCATTAATCCATAGCGAGAAAGCCCCTGCACCCTGCCCATGATGCCACGGTGATGTCCAGTTATAGGTTCTAACGAATGCATAGTATGTGCCATCGTGTGGCACGGTGATGTGGGTTGATGCGTCGGCAACAGGCACTCCCATGCCGTGGGCGATGAGATAAGGCGACCCCATTTGGTCCATAAACTGTTGGTCGACCGCCCATCCGCCTTTTACTTCAAAGCTCTCTGCCTCTACAAGTATGTCTGCGGCTAGTGCTGAAGTTGTGACGAGTAGGGGTAATAAAAGGGTTGATAGAATTTTTATCATGCGTATGTATTAGTATAATATGATTTCGTTTTTCTCGGCATTGTGGCTGATATGGAACGGATATACCTTCGAAATAAGCTGTAGAATCGACGTAACACCATCGTGTAGACGGAATTTTCCTGTGTATTCTTGTTTGGCAATATCGTCGTTTTTGATGATGATGTCGACATGGTAATACTGGTGTAGGCGTTCGGCCACTTCTTGCATGCTGGCCGACTTAAACGAGATGATGCCATCGCGCCATAGTATATCGTCTTGGTCTACGGCTAGAATCTTTTGTTGGTTGCCGGCTATAATGAGTTGCTGATGGGGCGTTAGTATTGTTCCTTGAGCTTCCTTGCTAGGTTGATAGACTCTGACCGAGCCTTCATAGAGGGATACGTCTAGTGTAGTGGGGGTATAGCAACGCACGTTGAATTCCGTACCAAGCGCTTTTACCTGTCTATTGCCTGCTTGAACAATGAATGGATGACTCTCGTCTTTGGCTACATCGAAGTAAGCTTCGCCATGCAGCAAGACGGTTCGTTCGTCCCCAAAGGTCGATGGATAAGTGATAGTAGAACCGGAGTTGACCCATACCGAGGTGCCGTCGGGAAGTGTAATCTGTGCCCGTTGTCCCTCCGGTACATTTAGTTTCTGATAAGCTATGGGTTGCTGAGAACCTATGTGGTATTTGAAGATAGCGGCTGTACCGATGATGCCAAGTATCAATATGGCTGCGTAGCGAAGCAGTTGTCGAGCCAGCAATTTCATGGTATCTCTTTTTTGAGCCTTCTGTCTCTGTAGTAGACTTTCTCTGCCGGCTTCCTCATTGGTGAGATCGGGGTGGAGAGATATCAGTGCTTTCATATTGATAGCACGGGTTAGTTCGGCCTTTAATGTTGTCGACGACTGTGCATCTTGTAATAGCTGTTCGGTATCTTGGCTATTGAGAGTTCCTTCCAAATATTGATTGATGCGTTCATCCATTTGTTCCTGTTTTTATGATATAGACAAGCAAATATAAGAAAACCACTAAACAAAAGAGCTAGAAAATGTATCTAATTTGCTATAATTTACTCTTTTGTGGGTAGATTGGGTGTTTTAGACGAATATAGTTTACCTTAGCGACATGAGATAATTGATACTTTGAGTATTTAAATGAGTCATGAGTTATCTCAAGTGTCCATCTTCTTAAATTGCTGCAAGGCTCTTGCAGTAATGTTGAATGGGCCATGCAGCATTACTGCCAAGTTGAGACAGAAATGTTGCCTAGCCTAGGCAGTAAACACAAAAAAAGAGAGACAGCGTGTCACCACGCCATCTCTCGTGTCTAATATAACCTTAACGTCGTATATTTGAGTTCAAAGAGGCATCTTCGGCAGGGTAAGGTAGGTAGATGCTCTTGTCTCCATTCCATGTCACATTATCAGGAATGAGGACGTTTTCTTTTTCCATTACACCTGTTGTAATTTCGATAGGAGCATTCTTCTTGCGATAGTTGAAGAGCGATTCCAAGCGGTTGAGACGGAACAAGTCTTGACGTCGGCAAACCAAAGCAGGCCAATATCCAGCAATTTCCCAACCATGCTCCTTCACACAAGCTTCGGCAAACTCGTTTCCTGACATGCCTGTTGGGAGATTCTCCAGACCTGCTCTGTGCCTAACTTGGTTGATACAGTCGTAAGCTAAAGCGTTGGGAGTACCCTCTGAACGGGCTTGTGATTCGGCATACCACAGCAATACTTCAGCGTAACGAACCAAGCGATGGCGATGGCTATTGGTGCTTTTGCCACCTGCTGGTTTTGTATAGTCATAGTCGGTGAAGCCGGTTCCAGTGAGTAGATTGCAGTACATGGGGTGCTTCTCCTCTACTTCCCACCAGTCTATCAGTTCTGTTTCGCCGTTTCGCCCGTTATTTTTAACTATTTTCGGACTAATGGTGGCGTCTTTACGAGCGCCTGCGGGGAAGTCTTTCCAGAACTTGTATTCGCTCCAACCATCGCCCCATCCACCGAGAGATTCAAACAAATCGCTGACAGCCATCTCGGAATCTTCGTCCCAAACATACGAGCCATTGTAGTTGATACCTACGATGGTCTCGTTGGTATAGTTGTGGCTGGGAGCATAGACCATGTTGTAGCTAGGCTCAAGCATGTATTCATACTTGCCGGCTTTTACTCCGTCGATGACAGCTTTTGCACTGGTGGCCGCTTCTTTGTAATATTCGGTCTTGTTAAGGGGCCATCCTGCCATTCCCATATAGACTGCTGCGAGTACAGATTGTGCTGCTTGCTTGGTGATATAGATATTGGCTCCATTCATCTTCCGGGGTGCTTTGGCGTAAGAGGTGGGCAATATCTCGACACAATCTTTCAAGTCTGCGACAATTTGATTATATATTTCTTCGACCGAAGCAAGAGGACGCGAATAGTCAACTTCACCGCTTAGGTTCATAGGAACGGGGCCAAATACTCTTACAAGTTTGAAGTAGCTCACGGCACGCCAAAACTTTGCTTGTCCGATAGCAATGTTTACTTCCTCTTGAGTAGTCGGAGTTTTCTCTGCATTGTTGATGAGATAGTTGGCAGCCTTAATCACTTTATATCCCGAATTCCATACAGCTGCAGCGCCTTTATTGCCGTCTGTGGGGTGGAAAGCATCTACATCAGCATACGCTTGCTTGTTGCTTCCGGGGTGTGTAGTGATGTCGTCGCCTTGCCAAGCAATGATTAATGGGTTGGTGTTGTTTTGAGAATTCATTACTTGGCGGTACAAAGCGTAGGTGCCCATGTCTAGTTCTTCTTGGGTAGAAAAGAATGTATCGGCAGTCAACCTACCCTTAGGATCTTCGTCAAGGAAGTTTTGGCATGAAGTCATCAGTGCCAAGCAGGCACTTAATCCGGCTATAATATAAGTCTTTTTCATATTGTCTGTGTCTATTAGAAGTTAACTTTCAATCCAAATGTTACGGTTCTTGATAAGGGGTAAGCACCCATATCGATACCATCATTGAGGTCGGTGCTGCCCAATTCAGAACTCATGAATGAGACACCGGCAGGATCCATACCTTTATATTTGGTAATGGTAAACAGGTTTTGAATGCTTAATGAGAGGGTGGCATCGGCAAAACGAAGCACCTTCTTGGGTAGGGCGTACGACAGAGATAGATTGTCCAACCTGAGATAATCGGCGTTCTCCAGCCATTTAGTAGATGCTGCCTCGTAGTCGTTGTCGGTGACTGTGACTGATGGGTATATGGGGTTAGCGCTCTTTCCAAATGAGTTGTAGTAGGCATCACGCAGAGTGATGAATTTAGAGTTGCCATTGAAGGAGGCTGCCGTATAGCGAATGAGGTTTAGACGCTGTACACCTATGGCTCCGGTGAAGAACGCGCTGAGAGTCCAGTTGCGCCACGTGACGGTGTTGTTCCATCCGAAACTGAAGTCGGGAGTAGCTTTGCCGGTCACAATTTTGTCGCCTTCGGAGAGCGTACCGCTGTTATCATAGTCGGCATACGTATCATGTCCATTTGCATCGATGCCTGTCCAGTCGTAAAGGAAAAACGAACCGATGGGGTAACCTACCTTTACGCGCGATACAGCTCCGACCAAACCATAGGCTGGAGTGTTTCCGGCGATGAATGGGATGTTGTCTAATGAAGTGACCTTATTCTTCAAGAAGGTGCCTGTAAAGGCTGAGTTCCATGAGAAATCTTTCGATCTGAGGATATCGGCATCAATAGTAAAGTCTAAACCACGGTTGGTTACCTCGCATGCATTGACCCAGTAAGAACCTCCACCGTCGTAGTTGGGCATGTTCTTGCGTAGCAATCCATCTTTCGTAAACTTTACAAAGTAATCGAATGTGAACTTGATGCGACTGTCAAGGATACCGAAGTCAAGACCAGCGTTGAATTGATGAGTTTTTTCCCAAGTCAAGTCGGGCGTAGGAACATTGGTTCCAGTCCAGTAACCGGTGTACTTGGAGTCGCCACCAAAAGCGATAGTGGTTTGAGACATTAAGCCTAATGTCTCGTACGGATCAATAGCCTGACTACCTACGATACCATAACTGAGTCGTAGTTTGGCATTCTGGATAACGTTCTGGTGTTGCATGAAATTCTCATTACCAAGTTGCCAAGCCAAAGCAAGAGATGGAAAATAGCCCCATTTCTGATTAGAGAACTTGGAAGAACCGTCGGCACGGAATGTTCCGGTGACCAAGTAGCGATCGTTGTAGTTGTACATCAAACGGCTCACATAAGAAAGAAGCGACCACGAAGAGTAACTGTTGTTGTCTTGACGACTTTTGGCTAGTGTAGAATTCCACCAACCTACGCTCTCTGTTAAGAGATTATCGCCTGAAATTTTCATGAATCTGGTTTTGGAGAATGAAGATTCAAAGACACCGGTAGCTGTGAGAGAATGCAGTCCCCATTGCCCATGATAAGTCAGGTTGTTGGTGGTTTGTAATGCCATTCGTTGGGTATCGGCATTCGACATACCGTTATTGATGTTGACGGAAATCTTCTTTGAGTTGAAATAATAATATTTATAGTCGTTGTAGTCTACTCCATTAGTAGAGGTGAACGTAAGGTTTGGCAGGATGGTAAACTTTAAATCTACTCGCGCATTG
Source organism: Prevotella sp. DNF00663 (assembly GCF_001553265.1). GTDB lineage: Bacteria > Bacteroidota > Bacteroidia > Bacteroidales > Bacteroidaceae > Prevotella. Next base: position 130,083 of record NZ_KQ960610.1, read on the forward strand.
AGAATGTCGCGACGATTTTGCGACCTACTTTCCTTCAAAGTTGCAACAGGATTATACTCTGTAATAGCGCAATAACGGTCGGGATTGTAGCCTCCGTTGGCATCGTATATGTCTGTTACGGGAGAGTAGTTGAGCATAGCCCACAGCACATTGTTTTTAGATGCGGTGAAGTTATGGCTCTTATCAGCACTGTGAGAGAAGTTGATGTCGGTGGTAAGACTTAGCCACTTCGATACGTCGGAAGTCATATTGGCTCTGAACTGGTAGCGATTGTAGTTGTTTTCGATGACGGTGCCTGTCTGTCCTATATAGTTGGCAGAGACATAATATTGTGTCTTATCGTTGCCATTAGACAATGCTACTTTGTAATCTTGGGTGATACCGGTCTTGAAGACTGCATCTTGCCAGTCGGTTCCAGTTGTTCCGTTTTGGAAAGAAGATAGCTGGTTGCTGTCGAAAGTATTGGGATGAGCTTCGTTGTAAGCCACTGCGAACTCATAAGGACTAAGTGTATCGTAACGTTTTGCCACATTGCTGACACCCAGTTTGGCATCGAAAGTGATGAGTTGTTGGTTGGCTTTACCGGTTTTAGTTGTGATTAAGATGACACCATTGGAGCCTCTTGAACCGTAAATGGCTGTTGCCGAAGCATCTTTGAGGACTTGCATGGACTGTATATCTTCCGGATCTAGACCGGCAACACCACTCTCTCTCACGATACCATCGACTACATATAGCGGGTCGTTGCTACGATTAATGGAACTGGCACCGCGTACCCTGACTTTGATAGTGCCTCCGGGAGCGCCACTATTGGTAACCGAAACACCAGCAACACGACCTTGTAACGCATCTGTGGCATTGACAATGGGCTGATCTCTGTACGATTTGCTGTCGAGCACAGCGATAGAACCGGCCAAATCTGCTTTTTTTACGGTGCCATAACCGATGACGACGACTTCATCGAGGGCCTCTATATCGTCGGTCATTGTTATCTGCATACTTTCGCTAGCTTTGATTTCTTTATCCTTGGCACCTATATATGAGACGAGCAATGTGCTTCCTTTGGGGGCATCGATTTCAAAGTTACCATCCATATCGGTAATTGTTTTGTTCTGTGTACCTTTCTGTATGATGGTAGCACCGATGAGTGGTTCCCCTTTTTCATCTGTGATATGTCCGGTAAGTTTACTTCCTTTAGTACTTTGTTGGTGTGTTTCGACAGCCTTCTTTCTAAATACTACATATTTATTTTGTGTAATATCATAATTGAGATGAAGTTCAGAGGCGAGGTGAGAAAGGAAATATTTCAGGTTGCCCTTGGTTTGTGTAAACGTAATCTTGGCGTTTACATCGACGTCTTTATCGCTGTAGACGAGCAAAAATCCTGTGGAATGTTCGATTTGAGCAAATAGTTTACCCACAGAAAGGGTTTTGGTAGGAATCTCAAGGCTTTTGTTTTGGGCAAAAGTTTGTGGTGTTGATAAGAGTAAGAAAAGGAAGAGTAGGAGTCTCATCGGATGTAAATAAGAAGAAGGTGAGCTCTTCCGACATTTAGATAAATAACGATTCATAGGTTTTATAGTTAGAATTAATAAAGTCTTTAATGGCATATTGGTGCATCGCCCTTATTGCATGGCGTGCATAGATTGTTTCTCTGGTCATATTCTCATAGGCGTTTTTCTTATAAGTTTTGTTATTATAACACAGCAGAATAAAAAATCCACTAAGAGCAAACAGAAAAAAATAGGATATATTGCCATAAACTTTATTATTGTTTTAAATCTTTTTTGACATTGTGATTTGGCACTTATGTATAAAAACTCTATATTTGCAACATAACCAAGGGTGTTGGTTCGCCTGCCCTTTTAATCGATACTAGTTATGGAAGTAAGTAAAATCTTGAATGATTTGGAGCGAAGGCATCCGGGTGAAAAGGAGTATTTGCAAGCAGTAAGTGAAGTCCTTATGTCTATTGAAGACGTGTATAACAAGCATCCGGAGTTTGATCGCATGAAGATTATGGAACGTTTGGTGGAGCCGGAGCGCATCATTACGTTTCGTGTACCATGGGTTGACGACCGTGGAGAGGTTCATGTGAACTTGGGCTACCGCGTGCAATTCAACAGTGCCATAGGTCCTTATAAGGGTGGACTGCGCTTCCATCCGTCGGTAAACCTGTCGATTTTGAAGTTCTTAGGGTTTGAACAGACATTCAAGAATGCGCTCACCACGTTGCCAATGGGTGGCGGTAAAGGCGGAAGTGACTTCTCCATACGTGGTAAGAGTGATGCCGAAGTGATGCGATTCTGCCAATCTTTCATGCAAGAACTCTATCATTATATCGGCCCGGACGAGGATGTTCCCGCCGGCGATATAGGTGTTGGAGCCCGCGAGATAGGCTATCTCTTCGGCACATATAAGAAGCTGACGCATCGTTGGGAAGGTGTGTTGACCGGTAAAGGCGTTGAGTGGGGCGGCTCGCGTATTCGTCCTGAGGCAACTGGATTTGGTGCTTTATACTTCGTCAATCAAATGTTGCAGATCCACGATATAGACATCAAGGGCAAGACTGTGGCTATTTCGGGTTTTGGAAACGTGGCTTGGGGAGCTGCTAAGAAGGCTACTCAACTCGGTGCAAAGGTCATAACGATTAGCGGACCGGATGGATATATCTATGATCCGGACGGTATTTGCGACGAGAAGATAGCTTATATGCTTGAGCTAAGAGCCTGTGGCAACGACGTATGTCAGCCCTATGCCGATGAATTTGAGAGTGGTCGGTTCTTCGAAGGACGCAAACCTTGGGAGCAAAAAGCCGATATTTATCTGCCATGCGCTACCCAAAATGAACTTAATGGAGAAGATGCCGACCGCATATTAGCTCATAAACCGCTCTGTGTGGCAGAGGTTTCGAATATGGGATGCACTGCCGAGGCGGTGGAAAAGTTTATCCAAGCGCGACAACTATTTGCTCCCGGAAAGGCCGTAAACGCCGGTGGTGTGGCCACATCGGGACTTGAAATGACGCAAAATGGTATGCGCCTATCATGGTCGGAAGAAGAAGTAGATGCACAATTACATCGTATCATGCACTCTATACACGACCAGTGTACGCTCTATGGTAAGCAGGCCGACGGCTATATGAATTACGTGAAGGGAGCTAACATTGCTGGATTCATGAAAGTAGCCAAAGCTATGATGGCGCAAGGTGTTGTGTGATAGCATGTGGTGTTAGTAGGAGTTAATGGGAGTTAGGCTCGCGTTGCTCATTGGGGGTTAGGTCAAATGTCTATAGATGAGACAAAAAAAACAAATGGCTTTTAACTCCGAGGCTGTCGAAGATAGCCTTAACTCCTGCTAACTCCTTTTAATAACTTAATATATAACGAGTGGAATATCGAAGAAGCGTAATCCTTTTAATATGGTTATGTGCCTTTACCACGATGTTTGCACAGCAAACCGGGAAGGCATCCTACTACTCTAAGAAGGCTACAGGAACCCGTACGAGTAGTGGAGAGAGGCTACATCATGATAGCCTTACGTGTGCTCACCGTACTTATCCGTTCGGTACGTTGCTGAAGGTGAGAAACCTTAGCAACGACAAAACGGTCATTGTACGAGTTACCGATCGTGGCCCATATGGTCGCGGCCGTGTTATTGACCTATCATGGGCAGCAGCCAAAGAGCTGGGAATGCTTGCCCAAGGAGTGACCGGCGTTGTTGTTGAAGTGTATGCTGAGGCTCCTGCTATTCCTTACAAGCCCGATGAAGAGGTGTATATGCCGAGTTTAGATTTCGGAGTTGCTGAAAGTGGCTCTAGTTTTGTGAGCGATTGGGTTGAAGATGCTGCCCAAGAAGCCAAGAAACTTCCCCAGAAAGCTAAGGCTGTCAAACCTGTACGGCGTAAGCAGAAGGTGCAATATGCTCCCTCTAAGCAAGCTCCCAAGACTAATAGTTGGAAGAATATATTCAATAAATTCTTAGAGTAGAGCAAAAAACTCTACTCTTTTTTTGTGCCATCAAACAGCCTTTAAAGAGTTGGAACTAGCAATAAAAATGTCGACAGAAACCCCGCCTTCACCGTTATGGCTGTGACTCTTTAGTAAGAATCAGCTGAGTATCTGTCGACAAATATATGGAATTGTACGCTTATGTACTCTTTCCAATGTTTTTAAGACAAAGCTATCATTATTTCTGTGTGGGAATATTAAATTCGCTTACTTTTGAGATAGCTTTGTTACCCTGTACCACCGAGATACAGATTTTGGCCGTTCCTGCTTTCAACTTGTTATCAGCTTTCACTACGGCTGTATATCTTATGCCCTTTCCGGGGAGTATTTTCTCGATATGGATGCTAGGCGAAACGTAGAGATGTCGGTTTCCGTCGGCCTCCACCACCATCGGTTGAACGTCTGATATAGTTTCTTTACCACGGTTGTAAACCTCAAAGATGACTTTGCAAATTTCACCTCGACTAATCTTATTGTCTTGATTGGCATCTACAAATCGGGCATTACTAATCTCTATCGTGGGACTGTACTTATATCCATTGGCCAATTCTTCTACGCTAGAAGATAGTGGCATGTTGGTAGTAGGTTGTTGAGCGCTGTAGTTTCCTGTATAATCCGTACCGTCGAAGTCATAGATTCTGTCGTCACCACTGTTGGTTTGATCAAATCCACTGTTGTCCGATGTGTCGGAATATGGATAATCGTCAGTGCCTTGATAGTCGCGGTTGCGTATCTTATCGCGCACTCGCTCGTAGCGGTCGTGGCGCACTGGAGCGTCAGAATAGACACGTTCTTGTGCACGTTGGTCGGCCGCGTTGCCGATAGCGCCTCCTATCACGGCACCACCCACCATTCCTACGATGGTTCCTAAGTCCGAACCGCGTGGTCCATCGCTTATTCCACCAACGGCAGAACCCAGTATCGATCCCAATGTGGCGCCGGTATAAGCGCCGGTTCCTGTATAGGTGTCACAGCTACTTGCCATTATAACGGTGCTCATTGCTAATATCGTAAATCTCTTCATGACGAATTTTGCTTTTTAATCTTGTTTCTGTCGCAAAGATACGGTATTTTTCCCCGCTCTTCAAGATTGTTTCCCTACAATGTGATAGGAAAAATCCTATTTCCCCAGTTCTACCACTATATATATTAGAATTTGCATCAGTAGGTTATTACTAGGGCGAAGTTGGTTTTCGCCCTAGCTATCAGTGTGTAGTTATTTGGCATGAGCAATTCACCCATCTTGGTGAGCGAGTATTCCATGCGAGTCGATATTTCGGGATAGACGTTGCTATTTACTCAGTGGTAATGTTCCTGATTCTTCTATGTTTATGATAGCATTTTCTGTAGACAGTAGCTTCTCCATGATCGCTAAAAGATGTGATGATTGCGGAAAAATTCTTTTAAAAGGCTGTGTTCTTGAATATTTTTCGCATATTTGCACTTGTAAATCATATACGACCGAATGGATTTAAAAGCATATTATAGCAGCCATGCCGAATCATTGGCACTCGAAATAGCGCAACTTAAAAGAAAAGGAAATACATTAGTGATAGCCCAAATAGCATTCTTTGTGCTGTTTGTGGCTTTCATTGTTTTATATACGGTGGTGTCGTGGGGCTGGCCTTTATTGGTCGGTTCGGCTCTGTCGCTGTTGGCTTATGCCCTCGTGAGGCGTATAGATGGTCGAAATTCCGACTTGTTGCAGCGTAAGACTGATTTACAACAAGTGTTTTTGCACGAGCAGGCTTCTCTTGACGGCGACTTTACGGCATTCGATGATGGCCGTCGTTATGTCGATGCTCGTCATGAATACACGTTCGATTTAGACGTCTTTGGGCCGGAGTCGTTGTTCCAGCGCATGAATCGTACGGTTACATCGGGCGGTAGTGATCGACTGGCTCGGCAGTTATCGCAATTGGAATATGATGAGAAAGGAGCGGAAGCCATCGCTGAGTTGGCCGTCAAGGATGCTTGGCGAGCTGAATTTATAGCCCTCGGACAGCAGCGACGATTGGATACCAACGAGGTGATGCGGGTGGTGTCGTTGATGCGCGAGACCCGTATTCCGAGTTTTGCACAGAGTAACGGGGTGCGTATCTTGGCGTTTTTGGCCATCGTCGGCTGCTTGTGTGCTTTCGGCGCAGCCTCGTTTGGTATGGCAAGTTGGAATCTTCCGATATGGTGGGTCATCTTGCAATTCGGCCTTGTGTTCCTCTTTACGTCCGGCTCATTGAAGCGAGTAGGGAGCGTGGTAGACCGGTTGCACGAGCAGATGGGTACTTATATTAAAGTGGTAAGGCACATCGTAGACGAATCTTTTGCCACTTCGTTGAACACAGCTGACAGTAAGATGCTACGCGAAGCTATCGACTCGTTTGCCCAACTGGAGCAGATATTGGGCGGACTCGACCGTCGCGGTAACATTCTAGGGCTTTTCTTTGCCGATGGACTGGTGTGGAGCGATTTCTTCCTCTTGCGCCGTTTTGCCTTGTGGCAGCGTGATTATGCCGATGAAATGGGCGAGTGGATGGATACGGTAAGCCGTATGGATGCCCGCATATCAATGGCTACGTTCAGCTATAACCATCCCGAAGCCTGTCCGGCAGAGGTGTTGGACGATACCAAAGAGCTGGTATATGAGGCGCAAGGGCTGTTCCATCCATTCCTTGGAGCTAAGGCCGTGCGCAACGATTTCTGCATCGTAGACCACCATTATTATATTATCACTGGTGCCAACATGGCGGGTAAGAGTACTTTCCTGCGTGCGGTGGGCATCAATTATATCTTGGCCATGAACGGTATTCCTGTGTTTGCTGATGGTTATCGGGTGTCTGTGTTTCACCTATTCAGCAGCATGCGCACCACCGACGACCTAGCCCACGGCATCTCTTACTTCAATGCCGAGCTCTTACGCTTACAACAATTGCTGCAATACTGTCGCGATTGTCATCCTACACTCATTATTCTCGACGAGATATTGAAAGGTACCAACTCGCTCGATAAGCTCAATGGGTCGCGCATGTTCTTAGAGGCAATCAGTCATCTCGACGTTACCGGCATCATAGCCACCCACGATTTGGAGCTCTCGAAGATGCAAAGCGACCGATTCCATAACTATTGTTTCGAGATAGAATTGGGTGCTCATGTCACTTATTCATATAAGATTACCTCCGGTGTGGCGCGTAATCAGAATGCTACCTATCTGCTTCGCCGTATATTGGAAGGGGAATAAAAGGTGAAATACCGTTTATTCCGGTTGGGTAGAGATGGTATGTATACCGTCTCTTTTTTGTATAAGCCTTCGCAATAGAACGTTGTAGGGACGCGACATGTCGCGTCCGTAGACCGTATATATACTAAAAGAATGGCATCAAGAGATTGTAAATTCCACCGCGGACGCGGCATGCCGCGTCCCTACAGGAGTCCCACCCCGTCCATTATCTCCCTCGTTTTCTGTCGTACCGACTGAGCCGAAAGCGACTACTCGGTCGATGACCGGTGGTTCCCCAAAGGGGGAGGGCGAAAGAAATAGCCCTTCTCCGTCCCATAACTAAAGAACTTATCAACTCAAAAACTTACAAACTAAAGCCTAAACTCGTCTACTTATCCACTTAAAACCATCTCCCTCCCCTTTTGGGGAGGGCTGGGGTGGGGCTGTTGCAACGGCTTCTCAGCATCGCTGCCTCGACTTTTCAGCATTTCGGAATAGGCTTGGCAGTAGAGCTGCCGAGCCCTTGCAGTAACCTTACTCCGGCCCTCTTCCAAAGAGTGGGAGATGGTTTTAAGTTGACGAGTAGATGGATTTAGAGTGAGAAGTGATGAACTATGAGTGATGAGTAGGGGCGAATTGTATTCGTCTAATAGCAGCTTTGGGGTGAGGGGAGTACCTAAAGGTGCTCGACTCTCGTATCTCTAGCAGTCCGCCAGCCGTCGTTTCACTTCGGCAAGCGGCTAACGTGAAGGGTAGTCACGTTGTACAGTTCTTCTTAAAACGGCACGATGAATGTTCTGAAATAAAGGACGATAGGAGTAAAATATGCAAAAAAGGGTAAAGAGTAGTTGTGACCTAAAGATAATTTACTTATATTTGCGTTGTCTAACGAAACGAATCACCTCTTTTAAAAAGAGTTATATGAAAAAGTGTTTAGCAGAAATGATTGGCACGATGGTGCTGATTTTGATGGGTTGCGGCGTTGCTGTGAGCCTGAATTGTTCTTCAAATTGTGCGGATGTAGCTAATGCCGGTACGGTTATTGGTACGGCTATGGCATCCGGTTTGTCTGTTGTAGCGATGGCTTATACCATTGGTGGTATTTCCAGTTGCCACATCAATCCGGCTATTACGCTCGGTGTTTACCTCTGTGGAAGAATGAATGCCAAGGATTGCGGTATGTATATGCTGTTCCAAGTCATCGGTGCAATCATCGGTTCTGCCATCCTTTATGTGTTGACCATGAATGCACGCTCTATCGGCCCGGCTTTGTTCCAAGGTGGTACGGCGCTTGTTAACCTCTGGATCTTCATTGTAGGTCCGTTCGTAGGTGCAGCTTGTGCAGCCGGTATTTGGAAAATGATAGACCCTGCAACTAAGTAATACCATCAAAAAAATAATCAAGGGAATTGGTAGCGATACCATTTCCTTTTCTTTTGTCTGCTTGTCGACTGTGAAAATGCAGTCGGTATAAGTAATAAATGGAGGCGGGTGAATCGTGTGACGTCTCCAGAGTGTGTCATCCAATAATCTATATGAAGTAGTGAAAATTCAGCAATTTGAAAATCAGGGTGGGGAGCAAGGGGGCTTATTGACTGGTAGTCGTGCTTCGTTGACAGCGAAACAGTATGTCGTTCCGTTTATTCTGATAACGACCTTATTCTTTTTGTGGGGCTTTGCCCGCGCCATATTGGATGTGCTGAACAAGCATTTCCAAAACGAATTCAGTATCTCTATCACTCAGTCGTCGTTTATTCAGGTGACTACCTATTTGGGATATTTCTTGATGGCGATACCTGCCGGCATCTTCATCAATAAGTACGGATATCGCAAAGGAGTAGTTTTCGGACTCCTGCTTTTCGGTATTGGTGCCTTGTTGTTCATTCCCGGCTCGGCTTCGGGTACGTTCAATGCCTTTCTAGGTGCATTGTTTGTCATTGGTTGCGGGCTTGTATTTCTAGAGACTTCTGCTAATCCTTATGTTACGGAATTAGGTGATAAGTCGACAGCTACGAGCCGATTGAACCTCTCGCAGTCGTTCAATGGCTTGGGAAGTTTGTTTGCTACGTTCGTTGTAGGGCAGTTCTTATTCGGCAATTCCATTGATGGTGGCGACGTAGCCGTTCCTTATACCATACTGGGTGTGCTGGTGTTGATGATAGCAGCGGTCTTTGCCAAGGTGAGACTACCGGAAATTAACCATGGTGAGGAGCCTGCATCGGGTGGTGGATTGTGGAGCGATATACGTGGACTGTGGCAACATAAGGTCTTTGTCTTTGGGCTCATAGCTCTCTTGGCCTACGAGGTGTCAGAGATTTCCATCAATAGTTATTTTATCAACTTTGTCACCGGACAAGGGTGGATGGACGATAGCGTGGCGGCAGTGGTACTTACTTGTGCGCTGGCCTTCTTTATGGTAGGTCGGTTCTTAGGCAGTTGGATTATGCGATATGTCCGTCCGGAGCGTATGTTGTTTATTTGTGCGGTGGGCAGTGTGTCGTGTCTTTCGCTTGTATTGCTCGATATTCGTATCGTCTCTTTGGTGGCGTTGATAGGCAACTATCTGTTCGAGGCCATCATGTTTCCGACCATATTCTCACTCGCATTGACCGGTTTAGGGCGATTGACCAAGAGTGCTTCGTCGCTATTGATGATGACTCCGATAGGTGGATGCGGCTTTTTGTTGATGGGATTGATAGCCGATAACGTGAGTATTGTGGCTCCGTTCCTCGTTCCGCTCGATGGTTTCATCATCGTATTGCTCTATGCTTACAAGTTGTTGAAACACAGTTGTAAGAGTGAGGAATGATGAGTTAGGAGTTAGGAGTGAGGAGTTTTGTAATAGTATAAAACTTGCCATTTAGACTAAATTAACCCTATAGCAACTTCAAAAAAACGGAACATGTTTTCTTATTCAAAAAGAAAATGTTAATTTTGCATGCAGTAGGCGTGCCCATGTGGGCTCTCTTCGTTAGCGCCTATTTAGCTATAGGCTATTCACATATAAACATAAATAAATTATGGCAGTAGATTACAAAAAACTAGGCTTGGTAAACACTCGCGAGATGTTTAAGAAAGCCATCAATGGAGGTTATGCTATTCCGGCATTCAACTTTAACAACATGGAGCAGTTGCAGGCTATCATCAAGGCTTCTTCAGACTTGAAGTCACCTGTAATCCTTCAGGTTTCTAAGGGCGCTCGCAACTATGCTAACGCTACTTTGCTTCGCTATATGTCACAGGGTGCAGTAGAATACGCAAAGGAATTGGGTTGTAACCATCCCGAAATTGCTGTTCATTTGGATCACGGAGATTCTTTCGAGACATGTAAGAGCTGCGTAGATGCAGGTTTCTCTTCTGTAATGATCGACGGTTCTTCTCTTCCTTACGATGAGAACGTAGCTTTGACCAAGAAGGTTGTAGAATATGCACATCAGTTCGACGTAACTGTTGAAGGTGAACTTGGTGTATTGGCAGGTGTAGAGGATGATGTTGTTGCAACAGAATCTCACTATACAAAGCCTGAAGAAGTTATCGACTTCGTTACAAAGACAGGTGTTGACTCACTGGCTATCTCTATCGGTACTTCTCACGGTGCTTATAAGTTCACTCCGGAGCAGTGTACTCGTGACCCGAAGACTGGTAAGCTTGTTCCTCCTCCATTGGCATTCGACGTGCTCGATGCTATCATGGAGAAGCTCCCCGGATTCCCAATCGTGCTCCACGGTTCTTCTTCTGTACCACAGGAGTATGTTGATATGATCAACCAGTACGGTGGTAAGTTGCCTGATGCAGTAGGTATTCCTGAGGAACAACTTCGTAAGGCTTCTGCTAGTGCAGTATGTAAGATTAACATCGACTCTGACTCTCGCTTGGCATTTACTGCTGCTGTTCGCAAAGTATTTGCTGAAAAGCCGGGCGAATTCGACCCACGTAAATACTGTGGACCTGCTCGTGATTTGATGACAGAGCTTTATAAGCACAAGATTAAGGAAGTGCTGGGTTCTGACAACAAGATTGCTCAGCTCGACTAATCCGCATTAGTATATATAAATAAAGGTGGAACTCTTCGATAGAAGGGTTTCACCTTTATTCGTTTAGGGGCAGTATGAATGTTCTGTTTTTTTTGAAATTTTACATTTAAATGCAAAATTTTGTAATAAAGTTTTGCAATCTAGATTTCTTTCGTAACTTTGCATTTCTGCAAAAACTATTATTATCATGAAAACAGACAGACGTACTTTTCTCAAAACAGCAGGTGTATTGGGACTATTTACTATCGTTCCGCGCAGGGTATTGGGTGGTAATGGGTTCATAGCACCTAGTGATCAACTTACAAAAGGCATTATTGGAGTGGGAGGTATTGGTAAAACCTCTAACCATTTCACAAGCAACCAAGCTTGCCGACTCACTGCTGTTTGCGACGTAGATTCCAAACATTTACAACAAGCAGTGAATTTAGGGAAGAATAGGCTTGGTGAAGATTTGAAGACTTATCATGACTTTCGTGAATTGATTCATCAGTCAAACGTAGACATTGTGCATATTGCAACACCGCCACATTGGCATGCGCTGATGGCTGTAGAGGCCGCTAAGGCAGGGAAAGACATCTGGTGTGAGAAGCCAATGACACGTACTATCGGTGAAGGAAGAAAGGTTGTGGAAGCCGTTCAGCGTTATAAGCGTGTATTTAGACTGAACACTTGGTTCCGTTTTACCGATACATTCTATGGATTAGGGACAACTGTGACTCCATTGAAGAAACTGGTGGACAGCAAAATGTTGGGTTGGCCGCTCAAGGTTAGGGTGTCTGGCGCTACCGGTTTCACTTGGAAGTTCTACTGGGTAGGCAAAGATCATCTCAACGTACAGCCTGTTCCGCGTGAGCTTGACTATGATATGTGGCTCGGACCGGCTCCATTTAAGCCTTATAGCGCTCATCGTGTGCATCAGACATTCCGTGGCTATTGGGATTATGATGGTGGTGGACTCACCGATATGGGGCAGCATTATCTTGACCCGGTGCAATACTTGCTGGGTAAAGACAATGAATCGCCTGTCAAGGTAGAAGTGGATGCTCCTCAACAGCATTGGGATGCCGTAGGAATATGGCGTAAAATCACTTATACTTATGCCGATGGATGCCAAATAATACTTGAAGGTGAGGGTTACGAGAGCAAAGGTAAGGTTCCTTACATCGAGGGTCCTGAAGGTAAAGTGTATAAGGGATTTGAGTGTACTATCCCCGATGTGATGAACAAATTGGCCGAATTGCCCGACCCGGAACCGCAGCGTACCGACTTCTTAGATTGCGTTCGTACACGTCAGAAGTTTGCTCTGAACGAAGAAAATGGGCATTGTAGTTGTACATTGGTCAATATGGCGACAGTGGCATTACGTCTACACCGTGATGTTTTAAATTATGATCCAAAGAAAGAACAGTTTATTGATGACGATGCTGCAAACGCTTTGGTAAATCAACCTATGCGTGGTGGTTGGACATTGTAGTACTTATATAAATATAGCATACCAGATGAAAACATTGAGATATTCATATATTATATTATTATTGTGTTGTTTGTGCTTCCACACAAGTATGCGTGGGCAAGACGCACGAAACCGTGTGGCATCGACAATCATAGCCGATGGTTTGGCACAATTGCCAGCCAAGAACAGCGCGGTGTACAATGAAGTCATGGACGAGATAGCTCGTACCGGTGCAGAAGGAATGACTTCATTGGTAGGAATGCTCGTGCCGGAAGGCAAGGGCAACAACGCGCCATTTGAATATGCCATTAGTAGTGTCACGGATTATGTCACACATCCTAGCAAAGCAGGTTTGCGTGACGGTGTGAAGCAAGGACTTATCAAGGGACTTGCTGCCTGTCAAGATAACGCTAATAAGGCTTTCGTGCTGGCACAGATTCAGAAAGTGGCAACACAGGCAGACATTCAGCTCTTCATGGGATACCTTGGTGATACTTATTTGCAGTCGCATGCCCTCGCTGCATTGGCTACCGTGCCGGGCGTAGATGCTACACTTGTTGCCAAGATGGGTGGTATGAAGGTGTCGAAAGAAGGAATTGCCCATTTGATAACCATGCGTAAGCTCACAGACCCTGTCTTGGAAGAAATGCTTTTGTCGTGGATTCCCGGCGCCGATGTCGCTACTTTGAAGAGTGTTTACGATGCTTTGACCTATTGCGGTGGTTTGAAATCGATGAAGGCATTGGCTGTTGCGGCCCAGAAAACGGGTTTCAAATATGAGGGAACACAGGCTACAGACGCTTATATGAGACTATTGGAGCGTCTAGCTTCGACTCATGGCAAGAACGTAATGAAAGCATCGAAGCAACTGATAGCACAAGGTGATAGAGCCGTAAGATGCAATGGACTGGGCTTATTGTTGCAGTCGGCTGGGCCAAAGGCAGGTGCTGAGGTGCTGAAAGCGCTGAAAGATGGTGATATTCAGTATCGTAACACGGCATTAGAGATGGCTGAAAGTTGTGCCGGTGATGGTATTTACGCTCAAGTATTGCGCAGTTTTGCTAAGTTATCTCCTACAGCTCAGTGCGATGTTGTGCGTTGGTTAGGTAACAACCATGTATCGTCGGCTATCGAAACAGTGAGCAATGCGATGAATAATGCCGATGAGAACTTGGCTAAAGCAGCTATTCAGGCTGCCGGAAAGATCGGTGGTGAGCGTGCATTGGAGGCTCTTACCGGTCAGTTGAGTGGTAAATATGCCAAGGAAGCCATGAGTGCCTTACTCGCATTCAATGGAAATGTGAATACGGCAGTGGTAGGTTTGTTGGCAGATAACAATCCATCAACTTTGACACATGCACTAGGTCTTGTTTCCAAACGTCATATTTACTCTGCTTACGATGCTGTTCTGCGCTTGTTGGATAATTCTGATAATGGTGTAAAACAAGCTGCTTATGGTGCTTTGGTAGGTATTACGAGCCCCAAACAGTTTGAACAATTGAGTGATATGCTTGAGAAATCAGATGCCACAACGGCTTCCAAACTCCAGAATGCACTCCTTTTTGCATTGCATACTATGTCTCCTGACCAACAGTTCAAGCTGGTTAGTGGTCGTATGGTTGCTAGTAAGCGTCCTCAACTTTATTATCCTCTGTTGTCTCAGGCAGGTAATATGGAGGCACTTCAGTTGCTGCAAAGTGAATATAAGAAGCCTTCTACGCAGGCAGATGCCTTTGCTGCCTTGTTGAAAGTGAAGAATCCGGAAGCTATTTCTACTCTCTATGCTATAGCATCTACCGACAATAAGCGTAAAGATACAGCTCTGACGAGCATGTTGGCCTTGCTGAAAGCATCTCCGAAGAATGCAATGGGTAGATTGATGGAGTATGAGAAAGCTCTCGCTTTAAATCCTTCTGCAGCGGTAAAGAATGCTTATCTTGGCGCTGTAAGTAGTATCTATGAGTTGCCGGCATTGTCGTTGGCAGTCAAATATCTCGCGGATAACACCACATCATTTGCAGCTGCAACAGCCGTGAAGACCATTATTGGTAAGAACAGTGGCCTGCAAAAGGGCGAAATGACGCGTGGATGGTTAGAAAAAGCATTGCAAGTGTTTGCCGGTATGACCAATAATGCCGATGCAGGATATTCTGTTGATGAAGTAAAAGGCATCTTGGCGAAGTTTGGTACCGGTGGTTTTGCTCCGGCCATGAATGATGGTAAGACGCAGAAGGGTGTTAGCTTGAATGCTAAGAAGAACTATGAGAACTTTGAGTTGTACGCAGAATGGCGTGCCAACGAGAAGTCTGAATTGTGGCTGAGGTCTCAACCTGCTATCGCATTGAATAAGAATGGCGAGGTGGAAATTTTGGCAACAACTTCAAAGGTAGCCACTCCTGTTGTCCAAAGTGCTGCTCCCGGAGAGTGGAATGTGCTTTATGCAAAGTTGGTTAACGACCGTTTGATGGTGGTTTCTAACGGTGTTGTATTGAACGATAATGCCGTATTTGCTCCGCAAGATAGTAAGAAAGCAGCGACTGTTAGTGGACTTATTAAGTTTGTTGGTGCTGCAGATGGACTTGAAGTTCGTAACTGTTACGTGAACGAATTGCCTTCAACACCTGTCTTTACGCTATCTAAGGAAGAGAAAGCACAGGGGTTTGAAGTGCTCTTCGATGGTAGATCGCTCGACAAATGGCAAGGTAATTTCAACAACTATGTGCCTGAAGATGGTAGTATTTATGTGAAAGCACACTTTGGAGTGGGTGGTAATCTCTATTCAAAGAAGACCTATAGCGACTTCGTATATCGTTTTGAGTTCTGCTTTGTCAATCCCGGTGTAAACAATGGTATCGGTATTCGTACCAAACTTAACACCAATGCGGCTTACGAAGGCATGGAGATTCAAGTGTTAGACCATGATGATCCTATTTATAAGGGACTTCAAGACTATCAGCAGCATGGCTCTGTTTACGGCATCATTGTACCCAAACACGTGAAGTTTGGAAAGCTTGGTACTTGGAATACCGAGGAGATTAGAGCCGTAGGCGACCGCATCACGGTTACAGTAAATGGTGAAGTAATCCTCGATGGCAATATCAGAGAGGCATGCCAAGGCCATAATATTGCCCCTGATGGTGGTAAAGACAATCCTTATACGGTTGACCATAGAAACCATCCCGGCTTGTTTAATAAGGAAGGCCACATCAGTTTCTGCGGACATGGTGAGGGTGTGAAGTTTAGAAACCTGCGAATCCTTGATTTAAGTAAGAAGAAAGGCCGTAAATAGTTCGTCTGTTCAGTTATACA
This sequence comes from Prevotella sp. DNF00663, assembly GCF_001553265.1. GTDB lineage: Bacteria > Bacteroidota > Bacteroidia > Bacteroidales > Bacteroidaceae > Prevotella. Next base: position 146,103 of record NZ_KQ960610.1, read on the forward strand.
ATGCTTTTGTAAGCATATCATTATTAATTGCATTTGGTGGGTCGGTTTATACCGGCCTGCCAAATGTTTTTTAATGGTTTTGTTGTCGGAAGAGGCATCTCTATCAAAAAACAAGATAATGTTTGCTATTGTCAGTCAATTCCATTACTTTTGCATGTAGAATCAAATACATTATTAATATGTCAGCACTCATTGCATTTATATTGTTCGTTGTCGTGGCATTGGTAGGCTGGGGCATTGCCGAACTGAAGAATAAGAGTTGTACTTACACACATTCCGAAGAGGAACGTGAAGAAGCTGAGGTGCTTCACAAGATTTTGGAAGACCGCAACTTCAAGGAGTTGAACCTGAAAGACTTGTTGGCTCACAACAGTACGAAAGGTTACGATGCAGTATAAGTAGACCGCTTATAAGCAAAAAGCCAAGGCAGAAGCAATCTGTCTTGGCTTTTTCTGTATATGAAGGCTGGGTTATTTCAGTTCAAATGTAGCCTTCAAAGGTAAATTGTCAGAGGCATTTCCTACGAGCGCTTCAAACTTTCCGGGCTCTGCTTTCCAGTCTCGCGACTGCTCATCGTAGAATGATAAAGCGCGTTTGTCGATGCTTATCTCTACATCGCGACTCTCTCCCGGCTTGAGATTTACCTTTGCAAAGCCTTTAAGCTCTTTATAAGGACGGTCTACAGACGACTTTATGTCGTGTATATAGAGCTGTACCACTTCGCTACCTGTGCGACTTCCAGTATTCTTAACGTTCACGGTGAAGGTCAAAGTACCGTCAGCCGACATGCTATTGGCGGAGCTTCTAAGGTTTGAAATCTTGAATGTTGTATAGCTTAAACCGTGTCCGAAGGCAAAGACCGGTTTCGTTTTCTCACGGTCAGCCCAGCGGTATCCCACGTAGATACCTTCTTTATATTCTATGTCAATGATGTCTTTCTTGGGGCGCCATGTACCGGGATAAGTGTTAAGAGCATGTGCACCAACGTCTTGAAGACTAGCCACCCATGTGAAAGGAAGTTTACCTGAGGGGTTGGTATCGCCTACAAGTACCGAAGCCAACGCTTCTCCTGCCACGCTTCCGATGTACCATCCTTGTACGATGGCAGGTACCTTGTCTTTCCAAGGCATGGATACGGAGTTACCGGAGATATTGACAAACACAAGATTGGGATTCACCTTGGCCAGTGCTTCTATCACTTTATTCTGATGATAGGGTAGATCGTAGGTTTTACGGTCGTGGCTTTCGCAGTCTTGATAGTCGCTCTTGTTGAGTCCACCGAAGAAGATGACGTAGTCGGCCTTGCGTGCTTTCTCCACTGCATCAGCGATGAGTTGTTCCTCACTGCGCTTATCTGCCAAGTCTTGCCCAGTGGTAACACCGTTGTAAGCACCTGTGATGTCGCCCACATATCCACGTTCGTATTCCACGTTGATGCCCGGAACGCGCTGTTCTAACAGTTTTTTGAGTCCATCGAGTGGTAGTGTTTCGCGTTGTGCTTTCAGCGAAGAGCTACCTCCCCCCACTGTCATCATCTTGATGGCATTCTCGCCTACAACCAATATACGGCGTGCTTTATTGAGATTGATGGGCAGTATATTGCGCTTATTTTGTAGCAATACGATACCCTCGGCGGCGATTTGGCGAGCTGCATCATAATGAGCTTCCGAGCACATGCTGCCTTTCTTTCTGTCAGTCATGGTTGTTCTGAAGAACAAACGAAGTATGCGGCGCACCTTATCGTCTAATTCCTTGGTGGTATATTTTCCTTCTTGGATGCCTTTCAGGTACGGTCTAGCTAGAAAATATTGTTCGTATGCATTGCCTGCACCACTGTGTAGCCCATCAGTCCATGTGCCAAATTCAAGGTCAAGTCCGTTCTTTACCGCCTCATCTGTGTCGTGGGTAGCTCCCCAGTCGGATACGACGACACCGTCAAATCCCCATTCTCCCTTCAAAATTTTGTTGATAAGAATGTCGTTGTGACTGCTATGTTGGTTCTTATAGAGGTTGTATGCCCCCATGATACCCCATGCATGGCCTTCTTTTACGGCCGCTTCAAAGGCCGGTAAATAGATTTCGCGCATGGCTCGGTCGCTGATGATGATATTGTCTTCGCTACGGTTTTCCTCGTCGTTGTTCATGGCATAGTGCTTCACACAAGCAGCTACTCCATTGCTTTGCAGACCTTGAACATAAGGTACTACCATCTTTGAAGCCAAGAATGGGTCCTCGCCCATATATTCAAAGTTACGACCATTGAGCGGTGTGCGGTATATATTCACACCTGGACCGAGCACCATGTCCTTGCGCCTGTACAGTGCTTCCTCTCCAAGATTCTTTCCGTAGAGCATCGCCATTTTAGGATTCCACGACGATGCAAGGCAAGTGAGTGCCGGGAAGGCCGTACAAGAGTCGTTGGATTGGCCTGCCTGATCCCATTGATCCCACAATACTTCGGGGCGAATACCATGAGGACCGTCGTCAGTCCAGAAGTCGGGGAAGCCCAATCGGGGTACTCCAGCCGAAGAGAATTTGCTCTGTGCGTGTAGAACTCTGATTTTTTCTTGCAGCGTCATGCGGTTCAATGCATCCTCAATGCGTTGCTCAATGGGTTTACTCTCGTCCAGATAGACCGGTACTTGGGCGTAGCTGCCCAGTGTTGTGAGCAAGGCTATCCCCATGACGATTGTTTTTCTGATTTTCATGTTTAGGTATTATTCGTTTGTTTAATATCATACAAGAACTTAATTCTTGTATGATGCAAAGTTAATAAAAACGAGCTAGATGGAAGTTTAAATATAAATAAACATGGTGGAAATCTTGTTTTAAGTGGTAATTGTGTGTAGATAAAAGAAATTCCCATTCAACATATTGATTGTTGAATGGGAATTTTTCATCAATATATGGCCTAGCCTATACCGTCTTATTACCCTAACGTGGGTACCACGGCAAGATAGACGACGTCGTGGTCGGTGCAGTTTTCAAACCAATGCTTGTGCCCTTCCGGACAATAATGCATCTGTCCGATACGTGCAACCTCCGTATGACCATCGTAATGCACTGTCAGTTCACCACTAATCACATACATTACCTCAAACGAACCACGATGTTCGTGCTCGCCACTACTGGCTCCCGGTCGTAGGGTGGAATACATAATACGGGCTTTGTCGTCGACGACGGCACGCATATCCAGTTTCCCTTCTCCGCCTTTAAAACCTTCGATATGCTCTTCTTTGAGCTTGTCAAAATCGATAATCATAATGTTTGATGTTGTTAAATGGCCGAACGCTATTACTTCTTGAGGTCGAATCCCATACGCATGCCGTCGTAGTTCTTGCACAATGTGCTGATGGTTTGCAGGCTGCTGTTGCCACTAAGCTGTGCACCGGTTTGGAAAAGTTTCAGCAATTTGGTCGACTCGAAGAGCAAACTCAGCCCCGATGTCGACTTCTGTACGTAACAAGGGAGGCTTACCAAGGCAGTCTTCAACGTCAGTTTAGACGTTCCGGGGTCGTAAGTATAGGTACCGCTGAGGCTTTTCCCACGCAGTTTTCCGGTGAAAGTCTTATCATTATTGAAAGTAAACTGGGTGTTGCTGCCCTGAATACCCACTTTGCTGAAACTGCTTTTCAGTTTCGATTTAGCCGTACTGGCAGCCACTTGACCGCCAGCTTTAGCCAATACGTTCTTGCTAGTGAATGCTACCCCCGGCTGATTGTACTTCCATGTGCCCACCAAGTCGCTTTCGCTAGCTTTGTTGGTACCCAATACGCTCGACAGGATATTGCCCGCTGCGTCACCGGTAGTGCTGCTGGTGGCAGCACTCTTTGCCTTGCTTAAGATTTTATCGAACTGTGGTGTGGCAGCCGATGCTGTCAATGTCATGGCTGCAAAAGCCATACTCAATATACTCATCTTTCTCATTTGGTTCTCTCTAATTGATTAAATGTTTCTATTTCTTTATGTTATGCTCCGTGGAACAGATACTCTGTCTGTATGTCTTGAGCCAATCTCGTGAAGAGTTCGTCCTGTAATTCCTCGGCCACAACCAAAGCTTCGGTCAGTACTTTGTCCGAGAATGCCTGCAATAATTCTTGTGCATGCATGGGCTGAGTCTTGTAAATGGCAAGATATTGCTCCTCCATCTCGCGCTGATATTGTGCGGTTTCGGCCTCGAAACGGGCGTAACGCTCTTGGATAATGGGCGCATAACGGTTGAAATTGACCATACCCAGTGTCATTACCTTGCGGAATTTCCAATAAGCTGAATCCTTGTCGGCGTGGTCGTTACCCACGGTGTAGGCTTTCGGATAGCTCTTGACACCTTGATACAAGGGCACGAACACGCCTAGCGCAGCCATACCTTCGGCCATATAGTCTACACGCCCGATGGCTGTAGGCAACTCCGGACGTACGTGCAAGATGTGGGTCTGCGTGGTACGGAAGATGGATACAGGGCGGAAACGCTCCTTGGGATTGTTATTTAAGTATGGGTCGTGTTCCGTACCATTATAGTGGAAGCGGAATGCGCGACGCATATCGTCGAGCGATAGTGGATGCTCTGCCTTGGCAAACACGGGGAATGTATTCTGTGTTACATCGTTTTTGATGGCCGGACTGAATAAGCCTTGCAAGCCCCATACGCGAGGATAGTTGTATGTGGTATCTAGTTCCACGTCGCGAGCGTATGCCTCGTGGAAGTCGAATGGTTCTCCCTTGTTTGGATCGTACAATCCGTTGGCCACTGCATGTTCTATCAAATCGGCCGAAGCCATGTAGTTTTCGGTGTCCTGAGGGTCGTAGGTACGGAACCGACTCTGGTTTCCCGTCACGAAATATTGGTCGTCGGGGATGCGTGTAGCCAACCAACGATGACCACCGGCGTTCTCTAAATACCATGACTCTTGGCTGTCTACGAGTCCGATGGCGAATCCTTCGGCTGAGCCATATTCTTCTATCAGCTTGCCGATACGAGCCACACCTTCGCGTGCAGTGCTCACATAGGGCAACACAATATTATATATACAGTTCTCGGCCACGCCGGTTTCTACGAGTGGATCGGCCGCCAACGCCTTGTCATTGGTGAATATTGTCTCCGTTGCACTTATGCCTACGCCCACGGTATTGAATCCTGCGCTGCCCCAATGTCCATGTAGGTGGAAAGGCGACAGAGCCGAATAGCCGAATGCTTTCTTCGGAAGTGGGCAGCGGAACTTACTGTCTCGTGCCACAAACTCCTCTGGTCCGTTGTCGGTATCTTCAAATATCTGTAGATTTTTAGCTACCATGCCGTCCCAATCTTCCGACCGGGCGACAATCATACTACCGTCGTTTGTCATCTTTTTACCCACGAGGATGGTAGTACACTCTGAAGGTAGCGTTGTTATTGTTTTCATATTGTATGTCTTTTAATCTCTCCCGTCCCCTCCCAAGGGGGGAGTGCCAGCGAGAGGTTGATTCTTTTGTAGTCCCTTCTGGGTATATTTTGTTTTTGTGTTGAAAGGATTTGCCAGCGTTTTCCACCTTGTAGCTCGCCATTTTATACTCAATGAGACGGTGTACACACCGTCTCTACTGTAGCTGATACATTTTCCATCCCTTTATGAAGAGGTTTAATATCCATCTCCCTCTCCTTGGGAGAGAGTCGGGAGAGGTTTTAATGGTCAATAGCTTTAGCCCAATGAGACGGTATACACACCGTCTCTACCGTAACAGAAACATTTTCCCATCCCTTTATGAAGAGGTTTAATATCCATCTCCCTCTCCTTGGGAGAGGGTCGGGGAGAGGTTTTATATCTTTCTCCCTCCCCCTTTTGGGGAGGGTAGGGGTGGGGCTCTTCCTACTCCCTATTCCCAAATATTCTCAGCAAATAGAGGAATAAATTGATGAAGTCTAGGTACAATGACATCGCACCCAGCACTGCTAGTTTCTGCGAACGCTCGCTTAAATCCTCAGCCTGTGCCATCATCACCTTGATACGTTGGCTGTCCCATGCGGTCAATCCTACGAATATGAGGACACCGATATAACTTACGATGAGGTCGAAACCGGTGCTCTTAACGAGGAACACATTCACCAGCGAGGCGATGATGAGTCCAATGAGCCCCATGGTCAGCAGTCCGCCAAGTTTCGTCAGGTCGCGTTTGGTCGTGTAACCATAAATGGCTGTAGCAGCGAAAGTGCCGGCCGTGATGAAGAACACTTTGGCAATGGTCGTCATGGCATAAGCCAAGAAGATGAATGACAAAGTGGCACCGTTGAGGATAGAGAACAAGGCGAAGAGCAAGGTTGCCGTTGTAAGCGACATCTTATTGATGCCGGCGTTGATAGCCAGTACCAATCCCAGTTCGCCAAGGAGCAGACCCCACATTACAAAACTGTTGTTGGCGATGAGCGCCAGCAGGTTGGGCGAGGTCGCAACACCGTAAGCTGTGACTCCACTGAGCACCAATGCCAATGTCATCCATACATATACTTTGCGCATGAGAGCCGGAAACGCTGCCGAAACAGCCATGTCGATACCGGCCTCGTGTTGCCTAATCATTCTTTCAAGTTCTTTTACGTCCATATCATTTCTTTTTATAATGGTTGATAATCATGTGATTGCAAAAATACAATATAAATATGAATATACAAAGAGAGTGCCAAACTGTTCTTGACATTTCGACAATTTCTCGCAACCGACTATGTTGCTTAGTCCTTATAATTAGAGGTTTGTAGGGACGTGACATTTCGCGTCCGCAAGTATTCCATGATTCTTAATGATGAATAAAATGCCCTGTGAATGCTGCCGTTATTTTCCTACGGACGCGATATATCACGCCCCTACAGATAATATCTTTTGTTGGTCGATGCTAATCTTGTATCAAGTAGGATTCTATTGTTTCTTTGTTCTAAATCTCAACTAGGCTATTTGCCAACTTGAAACCATCTCCCTCCCCTTGGGAGAGAGAAACTTATAAACTCAAAAACTTACAAACTCTAATCGTTGCAGCTGCTTGCCAGCATTGCTGTTCGGTCGTTTCAGTTTTGCTGCCTAGCCAATACAGCGATGCTGCTATGCCTTTGCAGCACAGGACTTTAGAACTTCTTATAGATATAATCAATTTGTGTATAGTTTTTATCTGTTGTGGTATCGTGAAATAAGGGTTATCTTTGCAGCGTAAACAAAAATAAAACGACAATTAAAGAAAGGAAAGTGAATATGAGAACTTTAGATTATTTACAGTTGAATGAGAATAAAGTGAATGTAGTGGTAGAATCTTTGAATGGCTTGTTGGCCGATTTGCAAATTTTTTATAGCAACTTACGTGGGTTGCACTGGAATGTGAGAGGACGCGGATTCTTTGCCCTGCATGCCAAATATGAAGAATTGTATAATGGTGTAGCCAATCAGGTAGACGAGGTGGCAGAGCGTATTCTGCAATTAGGAAGTAAGCCTGAGAATCGTTATAGCGAGTATCTGAAAGTAGCACGCCTGCAGGAAGATGGTTTTGAACCTATGGGACGTGCCGGTGTTCAGAAGGTTTTAGACACGTTGGCAGTGCTGATTGGCGAGGAAAGAGAAATTTCGGCAAAAGCTGCTGAAGCCGGTGATGAGGTGACGGTAGCTCTAGTGGGTGACTTCTTGCGAGGCCAAGAAAAGTTGGTTTGGATGCTTTCTGCCTTCTTGGCAAGGAAATCGGAAGTTGAAATGGAGAAATAATCGAGTAGAGGAATCTCGGTAGGGGCGAATGATATCTGCCCTCTCTTTTAGTAATATTGTAAAACGAAACAAGGGGAAACCAATTGCTGGTTTCCCCTTGTTGATGCTGGTTAGTATCTATTTAGTTCTTTGTTCTTATAACCAAGAATTTACTTGTGCTCCAGAATTCATCGGGATTGGTGATGCGCAGTGTGTACTGTTTGTTGGCATCGCGTGTAAGTGTGTAACTGCCGGCTGGGTGAGTGGTCAACAACTTCGCATAGTTGGAGGCTAAGTTGAATTCTTGTCTTTCGCGAATATCAATTCTTTCAAAGTAGCTGCGGTTGAAAGTATTGCGCAGAATCTTACCATCTACCCAAATGCGTTTTTGTTTCAACTCTTGCTTGGTGCCGAAGAGTACGTAGCCAGTATGCAACTCTTTGTCTTGTTGGCTGATGGTCTCGCTCTTTTGCTGACTCTCGGTAGTAAGGTTGCTTACGTTGGTGTTCAGGTCGGTGATGGTAGAATCTAGTTGGGCAATGTGGATATTCTTTTGTGCTAATTCAGCTCTCAAAGATTCCAATTCCTTATTTTTCTCCTCTAACTGTGCTTGTAGATTGTCGATGGTCCTTTGTAAAGCGGTTCCTTTGAACGAACTTTTAGACAGTTGTGCTTGTAATTCTTTGATGCGTTCGCGGTTCTTCTGCATGGTCTCAGAAATCAACTTGATGTTTTCTTTGATGACTTGTGTGCGATTAGACCTTTCTCCGAGTTTGGCAACCGTTACGCGGTTTTGAGCTGCGTTGATAGCTTGGAATCCTTCTTGAATGTCGTTGAAGTTCTCCATCATACCATTGATTTCGGTGTCTCTTTCTGCAATGATAGCTTGTAGAGAATCGATGCGTTCATTGGTAGCAGTGTTGGCCTGTTGATTGTTGCATGCTGTCAATGTTGCAAAGATAGCTAATGCCATAAATACTAATTTTTTCATAAATCTCAAGTTTTTGGGTTAAACATATAGCAAGGTAATTCGCGATAGACAGTTATGTCGGTTTAGGACGTCTTCCTTGCTTTTTTAGAAAACTGCTGGTAAAGAAACGAATATATTTTCTAAATGAAATCAACTTGCAAATTAAAAAATCCCATATTTATTTTATTTTGCGTTAACTCTACAAAAATTAAAATCTGATAGATTTATTTCGAAGTGCCTTATATATATTATGGTGTAAAGAGTGTTTTTTAATTGATTTTGTAATGTTTGTTGAAAAGATGCAATAAAAAACGATTTTTCTTCTTAAAACACTTGGCTGGTATTCTAAATCTTATTACTTTTGCATCCGCTTACGAGAACA
>NZ_KQ960611.1 GCF_001553265.1 Prevotella sp. DNF00663
TAAACTAAGAGTTTTGCAGAGTTCTCATTATATATTTTGTATTCTTTATTCTTTGCTTACTTCTCTTCTGTTTCCACAGTTTTTTTGATATTCGTATAATGGACTCCTGAAGGATTACCTCTAAAATACCAGCGTTGCAACCTGTTATCACACGAAATCATAAAAAAGTCAACTAAAAAATTGGTAGTAACACAAAAAACTACTACCTTTGCATCCGCTTAATTGTCCTATGGTGTAATGGTAGCACAACAGGTTTTGGTTCTGTTTGTGGTGGTTCGAATCCGCCTAGGACAACAGAAAAGAGCGTAACAACATTAAGTTTGTTACGCTCTTTTTGTTTTCTTATCTCGCTGCAGGGGCTTTTCAGCAATGCTGCAACGGCCTTTCAACATTGCTGCATGGGCTAGGCAGCATCTCTGCCACGGCTATGCAGTAAATCCTGTTCGCTTATTTTATCTATCAATCAAGAGCTTATTGATTATTTTTATTATCTTTGCACTATCCGTAAAAACTATCTATAAAAGCAATTTACTATATGCACAAACGTTTAATTTTAACTACTATGATGGCTTCAGTGTGTTTACTAGCCTCGGCAAACGGCCATGCCCGTACGCGCGGAATAGGACTCTATCCGGGAAGAGCGTGCGAAAACTTTGCCCCGACAATGGTCGTAGACAACACTTATCGCAATGTAGCCTTGCACAGAGCAGCTATCGCCTCGTCGTCGATAGACTATAATTTGACGGCACAGTTGGCCACCGACGGCATCGCCTCGGTCACAAAACCGACCACACTCACGGTTTCCACACCCGACGGCACGCTCGATCTGCGCAACAAGGAACGTGTGCTCGACCAGAATATCCACACATCCAACTTTCTCAAAGGCGAAGACACCTACATCCAAATGCATTGGGAGGGTATGCAACCGCAAGCTGATTCCATCGCTTTCAATGCCAAAATAGCTTATTATCCCGATAAGGCGACGAAGGGATACAGCATTGAAATTCTAGGTTCGGACAATGGAACGAAGTGGGAACGCATCTATCTCGATGCCTCCAAGAATCTGCCCGGCATCGCTACACGGCAGATGGTAAGCTCCGATCCCAACAAGCAGACCGATGTAGTACGTCTACCCTTGCGTGCTTTATTGAAGCGTATGCCCATCGGTAGTTTCCATCAAAAATATCTCCGCATACACTTCCGTATGGCAGGCTGTGCTTACTGGGAAGTGAGCAGCATGGACTTTAAGCGAGCAGACCGCATTGTCGAGGTAACACCAGCATGGAATTTCACCAGCGCATGGGTGGCCGACGGCTCACAAGAACAATGGTTGAAAGTGGATTTAGGTACGAAAGTAACCTTTGACCGTGTGCGTCTGCACTGGATAGAAGCACCCCAGCAGGGCAAAATACAGACTTCTCAAGACGGTCATACATGGGCCGATGCAGCTCAACTGATGCCTACGAAGAAAGCCATACAAGATATTTCGTGCAACGGCAATGCCCGCTACGTACGCCTACTGCTACAGAAGCCCGGCTCAACACGTCGTTATGCACTGGCCGAAATAGAGGTGATGGGACGTGGCGGCCTCACGCCCAAGCCGGCCAAAGTACGTGGTATGGAAGACGGTCGCTATTGGCTCGACGGTGGAAATTGGCAACTTTGTCGTGCCGGAGATACCCAATGGATACCGGCTACTGTACCGGGCACGGTGCTCACAAGCTATGCTAATATCGGCGCTTTGCCCCCGACCAACTTCGACAATAACCTCCGCCAGGTATCGGAATCATTCTTCAACTCCGATTTCAACTACCGAAACACTTTCACCGTACCTACAGAATACAAGGGCAAACAAGTATGGTTGAACTTCGATGGTATCAACTGGAAAGCCGAAATCAGCCTCAACGGCATCCTCATCGGTAAGATAGACGGCGCCTTCAAACGTGGCAAATTCAACGTAACGAAATATCTCCGAGCAGACGAGAACACCTTGGAAGTAAAGGTAATCCACAACGCCCACCCCGGCATTGTGAAGATAAAGAACGAGGAAAGTACCGACTTGAACGGCGGAGCATTGGGTGCCGACAACCCAACATTCCATGCTAGCATCGGTTGGGACTGGATAACATCGACGCCGGGACGAGAAGTTGGTATTTGGAACGACGTCTTCTTGACTGCTAACGACGGTGTAAGCGTAGCCGACCCAATGGTGACTACAGAACTTAACACGCCTGACACGCTGGCCACAATGACGCCTACCGTGCGCGTAGCCAATAGTTTGAACCGTGCTGTAGATGCTACTATACATGGATGGATTGGTGAAATCAAGTTCAAAAAGCGGGTACATCTCAACGCCAATACCACACAAGACATCAGCTTCTTACCCACCGAATACCCACAACTACGCAACCGCAAGATGCGGCTTTGGTGGCCTAACGGCATGGGCGAGCCCTATCTGTACGACGCAGGATATACCGTAGAGATGGATGGAACGTCTGATTCAATCCGTTACAAAGCCGGTATTCGCCAAGTATCGTATCAAACCATGGATACAGCCTTGCAAATATTCTTCAACGGACACAGGCTCGATCCGAAGGGAGGAAACTGGGGTTTCTCTGAAACCAACCTCAACTACCGTGGCCGCGAATACGATGCTGCCGTGCGATACCATCGCGATATGAACTTCACGATGATTCGTAATTGGGTCGGACAAATTGGCGACGAAGAATTTTATGAGTCTTGTGACAAGTATGGTATCGTGGTTTGGCAAGACTTTTGGCTTGCTAATCCATGGGACGGCCCCGACCCTTATCAGGAGAATATGTTCATGGACAATGCCAACGACTATATTTATCGCATTCGCCAACATGCCTCTATCGGCATCTACGTGGGACGAAACGAAGGCTATCCGCCTGCTACGCTCGACCAGGCACTGCGCAAGAGTATTGCCAAAGAGCATCCGCAACTAGGCTATATTTCCAGTTCAGCCGACGACGGAGTGAGTGGTCACGGTCCTTACTGGGCAGTTCCGGCCGACTGGTACTTCGCTCATACGGGCGAGAAACTACACTCTGAGCGTGGACTTCCCAATATCGTGAGCTACGAAAGTCTTAAGCGCATGCTCGCACCCGAACATCTTTGGCCGCAATCCATTGCTTGGGCACAGCACGACTTCACCCAAAAGGGTGCGCAACGTGGTGCCAGCTTCAACGAGATATTGGCTACCCGATTCGGTCAACCACAGAGTGCCAAGACCTTCACGGAGCAAGCTCAATGGATTAACTACGACCTACATCGCGCCATGTATGAGGCAGCTCAGCAAACAAGACAGGGCATGTTGATGTGGATGAGTCATCCTTGTTGGCCGTCAATGGTATGGCAAACCTATGACTACTACCTCGAACCGACAGCTGCTTACTTCGGTATTAAGAAGGCTTGTGAACCACTTCACGTGCAACTCAACGCCCATACCAAGAATATCGAGGTGGTAAACACCACCTTGCAAGCACATCAAGTGGAGATAGTAGAAGAACAATTCGACATCAGGGGCAACAAGATTAGCACACGTAACCATCGTGCCGACGTGGCAGAAGACCAAACCGTGCGCGTGGCGGAGTTGCTATCGGCCGATTTACCCATCCGACTGGTACGCCTGACACTGAAAGAAAACGGTCGGAAAGTGACCGAAAACTTCTACATCGAGGCTCGCTCGGAAGCCGACTATCAGGCACTGAAAGCATTGCCTGAAGCCAAATTACAATTCAGTCAGCACTTTGAACAGCAGGGAGATGAAATGGTGGGCCACATGACAGCAAAGAACCTGTCGGACGTTCCGGCCTACTATGTACGCTTAAATCTGAAAGGTAATGACGGCGAACAGATTCTCCCCGTGCTCTACGAAGACAATTACTTCACATTGTTGCCGGGCGAAGAGAAGACCGTTAAAGTGAGTTTCCGTGTAGAAGACAGCCATTAAAAAGCGCTTTTACACCTATATATAATAGTAAACAAACACAAAAAGTGGAGCTATGCTGATTGCATAGTTCCACTTTCTCTATATAAACATCTTACTTCTGCGTATAGCTTGCCTTCACAAACGGGCTGCGACGCAGATAATTAGCGCATCGTTTCACACCTTCCATGATGTCTATCGTACCATCGGTACCTTCCATCTCGACTACATAACCGTGCAATCCGGCTTCCTTGGCATGCTTGAAGATAGCGTCGAAACCTACCATACCGCTCTTACCAAGCTCATACATGTCTTTAATATGCAACAGTCTGAAACGACCGGGATACTTCTTGAACCATTCCACAGGACTCTGTTGAGCCATCACAGCCCAATAAACATCCATCTGAAAGAAGACATATTCGGGGTTGGTATGGCTTACGAAATAGTTATACCACGCCTCATCACCCACCTTTTGAAACTCGTGTGAATGGCTATGATAGCCATAGAGAAGTCCCGACTCGCGGCACAATTTACCCACAGCATTGTGATAATCGCATAGGGTTTGTGCCTCTTCAAGCGTCTTAGGAACGTCACCCCATGGTGTAACAATATAAGTCATGCCGGCCGCTTTGTGCGCTTTGATAGCCTCTTTCCACCATTTCATGGCCGCAGTGAAGTCGTGATTCTTCACTTCTTCATCGGTCAAGACGCGCGTAGCATGTGAGGACAGTGGCATGAGGCCGGCTACCTGTACGTCGCTTTTAAACTGTTCAGGTGACACACCATAGAATTTTCCATCGCGATAGCTGGCAGCTTCTACTGCCGTATAGCCCATCTGTCGGAGCCGTTGAAAGACTTCCACATGATTCTTGGCATACTTTTCGGCATCGCCTATCAAGTCGCGAACGGAGTAAAGCTGCAATGCCATCTCCTTATTCGGCATGAGCCGATGTTGCCGATGGGCTCGGCGCTGTCCGTAAACAACGCCGGATCCAACCAACAACAGCGCCATACATGAACATAAAAACTTATTGTTCATAGGCCGCAGAGTTTATTTGAGTTCTTTGATACGAACATTGCGATACCATACATCATTACCATGGTCTTGGAAACCGATGTAACCTTCGTGGTTATCGCCACCCATATTGTTGAGCAATGGGAATGCAACAGGGAACTCTCCACCTTCTTTGAACTTGCTATTCTGCAACATTTCGGTCCATTTCGGAGTCCACAAGTGGTATTCCACAACGTTCTTTCCGTTCTGGGCGTGAACCACTGTACCCTGATATACCATAATCTTAGCCGTGTTCCATTGACCGTATGGCTTGGCATTCTGTGGCTTTGCCGGAATCATATCGTACAAAGAGGCAGCCTGACGATTGCCATCTACACCCAACTGAGCATCGGGATGATTGGCATTGTCGAGTATCTGATACTCAGAAGCCGACTGCCAAATGGGAATATAGACATCTTTTCCGTTTTCATTGACGGTGACTTCTTGAGCCAAATAGAACACACCGGAGTTGCCGCCCTTGGAGATTTTGTACTCAAACTGCAATTCAAAGTCCTTAAATTTATGCGCAAAGATGATGTCGCCACCGTCTTCTGCCTGTGCTTCTCCATTGCCTGAACCCTTCAAGTGCATAGCACCGTCTTCTACATTCCAGTTCTTGGGTGTCGCGTCCATGCCATAACCGCGCCATCCGGTCAGCGTTTTACCATCGAACAAGGTGATAAATCCATCCTTATCTTGAGTATATTTACTAATATCAATAATGGTTCTATCGGCTATCTTATAGTCTTTGCCAGCCTCAAGCGTCTTAGTAGAATCGTCATTTGCCCCAGTACATGCCGCACAAGAGCACTTACAATTCGCACAACCACACTTACAAGTCTTGTTACCACACGATGCCAACAGCGTAGCAGCGATGGCAGTTGCTAATAATATATGTTTCATAATTCTTTCAGATTAAGTTTTTTAGTTGATTGATACATAAGATTGTCGTTATATTCGCAATACTTAGCCTTTACAATACAGGCATTTCGGGCAACTTCCAACCACTGCGATAGACCGGTCGAATGAGTCGTGCAGCCAGTTCATTAGCGTCTACCGGCTCACTATAAGTACGATCGAAGGTTGGATGACCGTCGTGAATCTGGAACTTATCTTCGATGATTGAACGAATCTTGGTGCCTGTCGGGATGTTCGTAAACCTCATATTCTTACCATCCCACTTCAACCATTGACCCAATTCTTGCAATCTTACGGCAGCAACACCCATCACTATCATCTCGTTCAGAGGCCCTGACTCGCTGAAATCGGAAGCACTCGGCACACGATTGGCAGCACTTTCCTTACATGCACGAATCCAATCTTGCTGGTGATTGTCATCCTTTACAACGCGCAGACGCTCAGGAACAACCGGCTTTCTACCCGATAAGAGATAAGGCTCATGCCCATAACACGGCACCACCATTGTATCTTTCGTGCCGTAGAAGATACAGCAACCATTCACATCCATCTTCTTTCCGAGTGGATGTCCTTCCGGATAATCGGGCAAAAGCCCACCATCGTACCACGTCAATGTACATGCCGGCAGCCCCAAACGAGGCATATTCTCGCGTGCATCAAACTTATAAGTAATCTTTTGTGCCGTCGGACAAGCATCGGTCATAAGCATTGTAGAACTTCCAATGACCTCGCTAGGATAACCTAAGTTCAACCCTTTGAACGCCACTTGCAGTATATGGTTGGCCATATCGCCTAATGCACCGGAACCAAAATCCCACCATCCGCGGAAGTTCCAAGGTGTATAAGATGAATGATAGTCACGATATGGAGCCGGACCAATAAAGGCGTCCCAGTTCAAAGTATCCGGAATGGACATCTTCTCTTTGGGTGCGGCCATGCCTTGTGGCCAAATGGGGCGGTCAGTGAAAGCTTCAATGCGTGTTACCTCGCCTATCTCTCCATTCCACAACCAGTTGATGGCCTGTCGAGCACCTGCCGATGACGCCCCTTGATTACCCATCTGAGTAGCCACCTTGTATTTCTTTGCCAAATTGGTAAGCAGTCGTGACTCGTAAGCATAGAGCGTCAAAGGCTTCTCAACATACACATGTTTGCCCGCAGCAATAGCTTCTGCCGCGATGATAGCGTGCGTATGGTCGGCCGTAGCCACCATAACGGCATCGGCACTCTTGAGCATCTCGCTGTACATCTTGCGATAATCGTTGTAGCGTTTAGCCTTCGGATACTTGTCGAAAACGTGTCCGGCGTACTTCCAGTCAACGTCACAAAGACCAATAATGTTCTCAGTTTCCATGGCTTGGAGGTCGGCTGCACCTCTTCCACCGACGCCTACGCCCAGAATATTGAGTTTATCACTGGGCGAAACATGTCCATGTGTCTTGCCCAATACCGTGTTTGGAACGATGCTCGGAGCGATAATCATTCCTGCAAGTGCTGCACTTCCTTTCTTAATGAAGTTGCGTCTTGAGATGTTTGTCATAACTGTTAGAATTAAACTGTGAATGTTTTATGTTTAGATTAGTATCTATCAACGAGACGATAAGCCCTATTTACGGGGCAGAAGACCATATCCATCGGTCATATTTCGGCGACGTTCTCTGATTTCTTCCAATATACCTAGGTCGCCTTTCACTGGTAAATCATGCTCCAGACTGTCATTGAAAAACGCCCATGAATACTCCGAAGCGATAGCAGCATCGGCAAATGAAGGCAATCGAGAATCACGTTTGCCAGTCAAGATTGACTCCGCCATTAACTCGATAAGTACATCTATGTTTTTCCCACCAAAATCTTTTTCCTCTTCAATGGTCTGCGTGACTCCTCGCAACTCCACCTTTGCCGTGTGGAAATCGTGCGTCATGCGTGCCACTCCTTTCGTGCCAATCACATCGATGTACGAGTTGTGGGTCTGGTCTTTTGACAATTGTCCGTAGACAAAGCCCTGAGTAATATCGAACACCACCCCGTTTTCAAACGTTCCGTGGCACTGTAGCCACCAAGGGTCGCGATAATTCCACATCCTGACGCCTTGCGCGTGCCACGTTTTGTACTCGCTGGCGGCATACCAACGCGCCAAATCCACATAATGCATGCCACAATCATGGAAGCTAGGTCCCTCGGATGAATGGCCTTCGCCCGGTGCCAAGCCCGGCGTCATGTGACAAATGCGCAGGATAGCCAAGTCGCCAATCTCTCCGGAATCAACAAATTGCTTGATCGTATGGTGGTACCAAGCATTGCGAAGATACAGATTGACCGTACAGAAAAGGTCGCTTTGGCTAGCCAATTGCACCACTTCGCGCTCATGTTCTATTGTGTCGGCAATGGGTTTTTCTGCTATCACGTGCTTACCTGCCCGAAGTGACTGTTCTATACGGGCTTTACGATCGCTCGCTACAGCACTCAAGACCACCAAACGTACGGCAGTATCGGCAAATATTTCGTCTGAATCGGCCACGATTTTGGATTCAGGAGAAAGTCGACGAGCCTCGTCCCGGCATACAGGACTGACGTCGCAGATGTAGCAGACTTCGTATTTCGGGTTCTTTTGGAACTCTTGTAAATAGAAGCGTCCCATCCTTCCAAATCCTATAATTGCAACTTGTATCTTCATGTCTATTATCTTTTCCTGTTTTTAATTTATTCTATTATGTTTTTTGTTTCATTGATAAGCTGAATACCATAAGCCACTTTATCGGCTATAGGAGTCACCTTGCTAAATCCTTTCTGCCGTTCTACGAAGTTCTTCTCCCATGCCGGGATGTCGAATTTCGCACCTGTCTTCTGTTGTTCAAAATAGTGTTGCCATCTCGGCAGATAGTAATCACGTATCAAGCCCGACCATATACGAGCAGAATAGTCGTCGACTGGTGGCTTCTATAATCAGTTTATTATGATTCACTTGCTGCTTGAAGGTTTTCAATTCTCCCGTTTTACGCTCCAAAAGTTTCAAACGAACACGGTCATCGTGAGAGAAACGTTGAATCACCTGTGCCGCAGCAGCCACCTTTTCTTTTGAAGATACAGCCCGTTGTGCCCATGCCGAAACCGGCATATACAAGATAAAGAGCACTATATATATAGTACGCGTACGCACAAAGGATAGGCTATTTTTCATTATTCATGGGTTAGAAGGTTCTAATTAAGATTTGTTTTTACAAAGGTATGTATTTTATAGTAATCTAAAGGTCAATGGATGATAAAAATATTTCATAATTTTTGTCAAAGAGTTCAGCATCCAACGTACAAGAAGTAGCCATAAACAAACATTCCCCCTCAATGCTATTGCACTTCTTATAACCACTTACCAACAAGAAATACACTCACTTCTCACTCCTAACTAGCCTACTTGTCAACTAGAAATAAGCTCCCTCTTCTTGGGAAAGAAGAACTTATAAAATCAAGAATTTATCAACTCAGTTTACTGCCTCGGCTTAGCAACCATGCTGTCTCGGCTTTTCAGCAATGCTGAATGGGCGATGCAGTGTTGCTGGCAAACCACTGCAGCAAATTAAATTCTTTTTGTTTTAAGGTTATAGATTATCGCATTGGGATTTAAGAAAGGCATAACCACTCTACAACAATGAGGACATAGGGAAATACAAAAATCCCGGTTACTCTCCTTACGATATACT
>NZ_KQ960612.1 GCF_001553265.1 Prevotella sp. DNF00663
TTCGGGTTCGTGCTGCTGGCGGTTCTGCGAACAATGGCACGAATGCAGGCGCGTCGGCTGCGAATGCTTATAATGCAGCCACGAATGCGAATGCGAATAACTCGTCGCCTCTATACTTTGCAAAAGAAATATGCTATTATGGGACAAGCCTTGCCACTGGGCAAAAAATATCAAGTCAAAAAGGGTATTAGTAGGACGGGCGACCGCCTCGAAAGTTCCCGACTATGCAAAGCAGAAACAATGAAAAGAATAGGTTATTTATTTGGCGACATCTGTACGCTTGAAAATCTATATTTGGCACACTTGAATGCTTCAAAAGGGAAGCGCAACCGCAAGGAGGTGCAACGGTTTGAAGCTGATTTGCAGGCTAACATTTACCAGATACAGCAGGAGTTATTGCAACATACCTACACTACTGGCAAATACAGCGTGTTTATCAAGTACGAACCGAAACGCCGCGAAATATACAAGCTACCATACCGCGACCGTGTGATACAGTGGGCTATAATGCAGATACTGGAGCCGATATGGCACAAATGCTTTAATGCCGACACATACGCCTGCGTGAAAGGGCGCGGCATACATTCCTTGCTGCGGAAGCTGCGCAGGGACTTGTGTAAAGACTTCGACGGTACACGCTACTGCTTCAAAATGGACGTTAAGAAGTTCTACCCCTCTATTACGCACAGCGTGCTGAAAGAGATTGTAAGGCAGAAAATCAAAGACTCCGATTTGTTGTGGCTGATAGACGATATAATCGACAGTGCAGACGGTGTGCCTATCGGTAATTATATTTCGCAGTTCTTTGCGAACCTCTACTTGTCGGAACTTGACCACCAGATAAAAGAAGTTTTGAAAGTGCGCTATTATTACCGCTATGCTGACGACATCGTGGTGCTGGCCGCTGATAAACGCTACTTAAACGGTGTTCAAATATACATTAACGACTATTTAGAGAACGACCGCCTGCTGCACATCAAAAGCAATTATCAGATTTTCCCTGTGGAAAGTCGGGGTATAGACTTTGTGGGCTACGTTACACGGCACAGCTATTGTCTGGCGCGTAAACGCAACAAAAAGGCACTGTGTAGAAAGGTAGCTGCATTGCGCAAGAAAGGGCATACATCGAAAGAAATACGCCTTATGCTTGCTTCAAGGTTAGGGTTTATATATCACTGCAACAGTGTGAATTTATTAAGAAAGTTAGATATGAAAGACTGGAAAGAGGTAGACAAAAAGGGTAATGGTGGGCTTACAGGCTCAAAATATCCCATAGATGCTATTTTGAACAGGGAAATACATCTGCAAGCTGCGAAAGTAGAACCGTCAAAGCGCAACGACGGGAATTGCCTTACAATTCAGTATGAAGTGTATGAGCAGCTGCACGATAAGGACGGGGGCTTGTTATGGAATGACGAAGCGAAAACACAGCCTGCTATGGGCTGGGTACAGCATATTTCATTTACAGGCTCGACAAACTTACAACATCAGCTCGACGGGCTGGACTTGTCCGAACCTGTCCGCTGCAAAATCATTAAGCAGCCCTGCGAACACGGACGCTGCTTCTATAAATTTACATCAGTAACCGAATAAATTATAACAATATGAACAAAGTAGCTTACATCGAAAGAAAGAATTTTGTGAAGTTCGACAACGAACATTATGTACTTTACCTCAATGAGGAAAGGGCGGAAGTTAGTACAGGCACTGCCGAAACAGGCGAAGCGGGCGAAACCGTGCAGGGCTATGCCTATACTGGCAATATGCCAGACGGCGGCACGCTCATTGAAGCAAAGGACGTGAACGACACCAACCGCCGCGCTCGTTTCGTCGCTGGTCTTATCGGTACAGAATACGACCTCGACGCACAAATCGCCATACTGGCCAACGGCAACCATACACAGCAATGCGCAGAGGAGCTGGCGGCGTTTGAGGAAAACAGGAATACCGTTAAAAAGGCTATCGACGAACTTCTTGCCCGTGAACTCTAAAACAAAGGCTTATGGCTCGCAGTATATCAGAGATTAAAAAGGAAATGACAGCGGCGTTTATCAAACAACGCGCTGTCATTGAAAACTACGGACTGGACACACGCAAGACGTTCGACCAGCAATTCAGTGCCGTGAGTATAGAAAGCGTGCTGTTTTATGTCTTTGCCTTTGCCGTCTGGACGGTCGAGGTGTTGTTTGATAAGCACAGTGCAGAAGTGGACGCGAGAATAGAACAACTCGAACCACATACGCTGCGCTGGTATGTGAATAAGGTAAAAGCATTTATGTACGGCCGTAAGCTCGTGGAAGATGCAGACTACTACGACACCAGCGGAATGAACCAGACGGATATAGACGCTTTGCGCGTCGTGAAGTATGCCGTTGCGACGGAAGACAGTACGGTCGTCTATATCAAGGTGGCTGGGCAGAAGAACGGGCAGCCCTGTTTGCTGCCTGACAGCCAGTTCAAGGCGTTGCGTTCCTATGTTAATACCATTAAGGACGCAGGCGTTAGCGTAGTGCTGCGCAATGAAGCCGCAGACCTTATACAGATAAACCTCGTCGTGTACTACGACCCTACGTTAATGAACAGCAGGGGCGAACTGGCGGACGGTACTTCCCCTGTTCGTGATGTCGTGCAGAATGTCATTACCAACCTGCCGTTTAACGGTATGTACAGGAATACCGACTTATTGGCGGCCATTAAGGAAATACCAGCGGTCGTCGTGGTAGACATTGACAGTACAAGTGGCGGTATCAGGGCAAAGGCACGCACTGCGCCCGATTATTCGCAGGTGGTCGGTTATAACAGACCATATAGCGGATATTACGAAGTGAATGCCCTTAATGTAAATTACAAGGAATATAAAGCAGTGGAACAATGAAATACTCGGTAGACTTTTACAGACTTGTTTTGCAGCTGCTGCCCACGTTCTTACGCCAGCCGCTTATATTTGGACTGCTGCGGGCTGCCGTTATCGGCCTGCTTGCCGTGTACAAGGCTTTCATAGCCCACCGTAACGGCAATATATACAGGCTGACACATAACGGGCAGGTCTGCTACCTGCGCACCGTTCTTAATGATGCCTACAAAAGCCGTTATGGCCGTTTTGACATTCTGACGATAGAACGCAATGGCGACTGGTTGTATGCCATTACTGAAACGGGGACGCAAATTCGGCTGGCAAGCAGTGAAGACCAGTTGAATGACGCAGGTAAGTATGTGGACGATAACGCAAAAGTACCAGTGCTGGCAAATGAATTAATGCTGAATGCAGAGCAAAACAATTTCATTGTAAGCGTTCCTGCCGACCTCTACCAGACAAGCCTCGCGGATATAGCCGCGTTGGTGGATAAATATAAATTGATTAGTAAACGTGCTATTTATATGCAACAGTCTTAATTATGCAAAAAGCGAATTATCTAAACACAAGGACAGCGTCTGGAAATTCGGGTAAATACCCGCTTTCAACGCAGACGCTTGACTTCATTCAGCAGCAAATTATGTTGCTGCAACAGCTCGGATATATCGGCGGCAGTAAATACATACTGCGCCAGCCTGACGGAAAAAACGCAGGCTTGTGCTATATCGACGGGGAGTTCTACACGTTGGCTGCAAAGCCTGTAATGTCTGACGCTATTAAGTTCGTCTGTATAGCAACAAAGACGGAAAACATCAAGGCTGACGGCGAAACCTATGCGGAAGCGCGTACATACAAGACCGCCGCCCTGTCTTCTACAAGTTCCTCCACCTGTTTTCCTATCGACAAATTTAGTGTGCTTGTCAGCAATTCGGCACTGGCAGAACAGGTAAAGCAAGCCCCGCAGGTTGTCCTCGAATATCTGAAAGACGTACTGGCAGAGAAAATGCCGATGTTGGTAAAATCAGGACTGACCCGCGCGCAGCTCGACACGCTGCTAACGTCGTGCGTAATGACCTGCACTAACTCGGTGGCCATAGCTGGGCAGACAAACTACGGGCTGACCGTAATGCCCGCTGGTGCAGTTGGCTGTGTGATGCAGACGGCAATAATGGGCGACGGTACAAAGTTCACGCGTGTAAGAACAGCACAGGGCTGGGCAGGCGATTGGGCGTGGCACAGGACTGAACGTGATATGTACACCATAGAAATGCGCATTGTGCGCGGGGTGGTGTATATCAGACACGGCGAATTGCCTGCCGATGCAAAAATAATTGTGGTGCGCAAAAAACGCCGCTCTGCGTGGCGTTCCACGGGCGGCGCAAAGTCGTACACGCATAACAAGGGCAAGCGTATCAAGCGCGCCCCTAAACGTGCTTGGGTGCATTACAAAGGCATTGTGCTGAACAACGGAAAGGCGGACGAATGGTATGTACCGCACTGTATAGCCGTGGCAAACAGCAAAGCCGACGCAGATTTGTTAAGCAAGGAAATGGGCGGCCTATGCAGGCCATTGATAAAGCAGCTTCCAAACGACAGCGACGGAAACGAGGTATATAGCGTATCAGGCGTGCGCAAAAGAGTTACGACTGGGAAGCGCACTGCTAAAAGCAAGGCCAGCGGCTATGTCGAGGTCGGCATTCAGGTCGTTAGAAATGATGCTGACGGCACGCGAATGGTTGGCGGAGAGGTGGCACGGCTAAAATACCGCATACAAAATAAGCGTGTGAATACAGGTAAAACAGTTCTTGTTTTAGGAATAACCCGCAAAGTTTATAAAAGGGTGTGTTACCGCAGTTTTTCGATGCGTTAGGATACAAAAAAAGCGGGGTAGTCTTACTCCGCTTAAAGTCCCCTCGGTCGTGGCACAATGTAGAAAATTCATTTTGAAAGTCTTTATCTGGCTTTGCTAAGTATCACCAAATAGTCGAATGCTTTTCGCACTACGGAGGTAATAACTGTTATTCTGGGGACGGGTTCGTAACTTTGCTCGTTTTCCCCCTTTTCGCTTGGGGAATGTTCCGCAATTCGCTTGGAGTCCCTGACTGGGACAAGCACGTGGCCGTAGCCGACAAACCTAATGTATTTACAAAGGTAATAATAATATACTGAATATCAAAATAATTTGGGTGTTTTTTAATGCTGAATGAAAGAAAAGAAGTACACAGGCAGTCCGCTGCCTTTTCGTGGGTCAAAACGCTACTATGTAAAGCGTTTTAGAGATGTGTTACAGCAGGTTGGCGACGTTGATACGATAGTCGACTTGTTCGGTGGTTCTGGTTTGCTTGCGCGTGTGGCAAAAGATACGCTGCCACATTGCCGCGTAATTTATAACGACTTCGACTACTATGTAGATAGATTGGCAAAGATAGGCGAAACAAATGCGCTGCTGCACGAAATTGCGCCTTTACTTACCAATATACAGAGAGATAAAAAAGTACCGCCAGAAGTCAAAAGAAAGGCTTTGTCGTTGATACTGAAACATCAGCAACGCAGCGAGGTTGATTATATAACGCTGTCAGCTTCGCTTTTGTTCTCTGGAAACTGGGCGCAAAGCTATGAGCAAATGGCAAAGCAGACAATGTACAACAGAATGGTTCACGGCGATTATGATGCGACAAACTACCTTAATGGGCTGGAAGTAGCGCACGAAGATTATAGAACGCTGTTTGATGCGCATAAAGACAACAAACGTGCTTTGTTCGTTCTCGACCCGCCTTATTTGCAGACGGAAATAACCGCGTACAAAGAAGACACATACTGGCAATTAAAAGACTATTTAGACGTTCTGACGCTGATACAGCAGACAAAGTACGTTTTGTTTACGTCTGGCAAAAGTCAGATATTAGAGCTTTGCCAGTGGCTTAATCAAAGCTACAACGCAGGACTTCTGAAAGGTTCTATCAAGTACGAACAGAACAGCAGAATAAACAACTTTGCAGCATATAAAGACATTATGATTGCAAGGATATAAAAGCGAGTGAGCAGTCAAAGCGCAAAACTTCGGCTGCTCACAATTATGAACGGCAATTCGACAAATGAAGCGTAAAGACACAACTCCTTTTGTATATACAAAGGTACGAAAAAGTAATGAAATAACCAAATAAAAGGCCCTTAAAATAAGGCTTTTACGAAAGATTTTGTGCAACTAAAAACAATCTTTCAAACGCTGTTTAATCAGTGCTCAAAAGCCTGTTTTTATATGGTTTGATTTGTGCAGAAAAATGCAGTTTTTGTACAATCTAATTTGTAAAATTGCACAATCTAATTTTCCGATTATA
>NZ_KQ960613.1:0-97340 GCF_001553265.1 Prevotella sp. DNF00663
ACTGTTTTGTACAATCTATTTCTCTGCCCGTATAAGGGCAATAAAAAAGCCTCCCAAATCCGGCAGACTTGGGAGGCTCAATATAGTTAATGGGCTATTAATCAGCCAACTTTGCTACGATATACTCGCGATTCAAGCGAGCGATATTGGCAATGCTTTCATTCTTAGGACATACGGCTTCGCAAGCACGAGTGTTGGTACAGTTACCGAATCCCAGCTCGTCCATGCGTGCAATCATAGCCTTAGCACGCTTAGCAGCCTCAGGACGACCTTGTGGCAACAATGCCAACTGGCTGACCTTAGAGCTTACAAACAGCATGGCAGAACCGTTTTTACAAGCAGCTACACACGCACCACAGCCGATACATGTAGCACAATCCATGGCTTCATCGGCATTATCTTTCGGAATCAAGATAGCGTTGGCATCCTGAGCCTGTCCGGTACGAATGGTCGTATAGCCACCGGCCTGAATAATTTTATCGAAAGCTGAACGGTCTACCATACAGTCTTTAATAACGGGGAAGCCAGCAGAACGCCATGGTTCTACAGTGATAACGTCGCCATCGTTGAAGCGACGCATGTAGAGCTGGCAGGTAGTAGCGCCACGCTCGGTTTTTCCGTGGGGAACACCGTTGATATAAAGCGAGCACATGCCGCAGATGCCCTCACGGCAGTCGTGGTCGAAAACGAAAGGCTCTTGGCCTTCTTCTATCAATTCCTCGTTAAGAATGTCGAGCATTTCGAGGAATGATGTATCGTCAGGAATATCCTTCATTTCACGTGAATCGAAGTGTCCCTTGGCTGTAGGACCATTCTGACGCCAATATTTGATTGTGAAACTAATATTCTTTGCCATATTTTGTTATTTTTTTTAGTTGACAAGTAGACGAGTGAACAAGCAAACAAGATGATGATGAAGACGGTATAGAATTTGAATTCATTTCTGAAAGCTCTTTACTAATGCTGTCAACATGTAGATAACCTCATTATTTTGTTTCGACATTTCGGTATATTCAACTTCAGAAACATATCGAAGTTCACGACTTATTATAAGCTGTGTTTCCAATTCTGCAGCCGATCCTAATGCTATATTCAAGAAGTTAATAGGTTCTTTCGGAAAAATTCGTCCATAGCCTTCAGCTATATTGGATGAGATTGATACCGCAGCACGTTGCATTTGAGACTTCAGACCAAACGTTTCTTCCCTAGGGAATGTCTTGGTTAGCTCATAAATACTTTTAACTAGAGCAATACCTTTTTGCCAAACTATTAATTCTTTGTGGTTACTCATGCTTTATACCGCATTTTTTCTCCAAACTCGTCGTTGAAAGATATACTTATATACTCATAAACTTGTCTACTTGTAAGTTCTTATACTTATAGACTTGTTAACTCGTATACTTGTCTACTCGTCAACTTATAAAAACTTAATTTTTATAATTTCGTGTTTGTACCTTGATTGCCTCATACTCCAAAGGCTCTTTGAGAAGCGCGGGAGCAGTGTGGTCATCGCTTTGATATTCCCAACAACCTACGTAGAAGAAGTTCTCATCGTCGCGCTTAGCTTCGCCTTCTTCGGTCTGGTACTCTTCGCGGAAGTGACCACCGCAGCTCTCATTACGAGAAAGAGCATCGTTGGCAATCAACTCACCCATGAGAATGAAGTCGCGCAAGTGGATGGCTTTATCAAGTTCGATGTTCAAACCGTCCTTGGTTCCGGGGATGAAGAGGTTGGTATCGAATTCCTTACGAAGTTCTTTCATCTTCTCCAAACCGGTCTTCAAACCTTCGGCTGTACGACCCATACCTACGTACTCCCACATGATGTGGCCAAGTTCCTTATGGATAGAGTCTACAGAACGCTTACCCTGAATACCCATCAAGCGGTCAATTTCGTCGTTGACATTCTTCTCTGCCTCAACAAATTCGGGCAGATCGGTAGACAGACGAGGCCAAATTGCCTGATCGGCCAAGTAGTTCTGAATAGTATAAGGCAATACGAAGTAACCATCAGCCAATCCCTGCATCAGGGCAGATGCACCCAAACGGTTAGCACCGTGGTCTGAGAAGTTACACTCACCGATTGCAAACAAACCTGTTATAGAAGTCATGAGCTCGTAATCTACCCAGATACCACCCATCGTATAGTGGATAGCAGGATAAATCATCATTGGCTTGTAGTACTTCACACCGTTGATTTCATTAGCCAAATCGCCGGGGAATACATCGTTAATCTCTTCGTACATCTCGAAGAGGTTACCATAGCGCTGCATGATTTCGTCCAAACCTAGGCGGTTGATAGACTCAGAGAAGTCGAGGAATACGGCAAGGCCTGTGTTATTTACACCAAATCCCTTATCGCAACGCTCCTTAGCTGCACGCGAAGCAACATCACGAGGAACAAGGTTTCCGAATGCCGGATAGCGACGTTCCAAGTAGTAATCGCGTTCTTCTTCGGGGATTTCCCATCCTTGCTTGGTTCCTGCCTGCAATGCTTTAGCATCTTCGAGCTTCTTAGGAACCCAAATACGACCGTCGTTACGCAGAGACTCAGACATCAATGTCAACTTAGACTGCTTGTCACCGTGTACAGGAATACAGGTGGGGTGAATCTGAACGTAAGAAGGATTGGCCATGTAAGCACCCTTACGATAGCACTGGATAGCAGCTGTACAATTGCAACCCATAGCATTGGTAGACAAGAAATAGGTATTACCATAACCACCTGTTGCGATAACAACAGCATTAGCTGAGAATCTTTCAAGTTTACCTGTTATCAAATTCTTTGCTATAATACCGCGAGCACGACCATCTACGATGACAACGTCTTCCATCTCGTAACGTGTGAAGAGCTTAACCTTGCCCTTCTCTATCTGACAACTCAATGAGGAGTAAGCACCGAGAAGAAGCTGCTGACCGGTTTGACCCTTAGCATAGAATGTACGTGACACCTGAGCACCACCGAATGAACGGTTAGCTAACATACCACCATATTCACGAGCGAATGGTACACCCTGAGCAACACACTGGTCGATGATGTCGTTTGACACTTCAGCAAGACGATAAACGTTTGCCTCACGAGCACGATAGTCGCCACCTTTCACTGTATCATAGAACAAACGATAAATAGAGTCACCATCGTTTTGGTAGTTCTTAGCGGCATTGATACCTCCCTGTGCAGCGATAGAGTGCGCACGACGGGGAGAGTCTTGGATACAGAAGTTCAAAACATTGAAACCCATCTCGCCAAGAGAAGCGGCAGCACTGGCACCAGCCAAGCCTGTACCAACAACGATAACGTCAAGTTTCAACTTATTCTTAGGGTTCACCAAACGCTGGTGAGCCTTATAATTGGTCCACTTCTCGGCCACTGGGCCTTCGGGAATTCTAGAATCTATTAGTTTAGCCATAATCGAATTAGTTTAAAGTTAATAGGTTACGCAGCACAAAGACTGGGAGCACAACCAAATGCAAAGGCCAATACAACAACGAGGAAGCCGAGCATCAATAAGGTAGTATATACCAAACCGATAACCTTCCAACGATTGAACCAAATCTTGCCATTAACACCAAGAGTCTGCATAGCGCTCCAGAAACCGTGTGACAAGTGGAACCAGATAGCTACAATCCAAATGACATACAGAACGACGAACACAGGATTAGCAAATGTTTCCTGAATCCAAGCAAATCCGTCAGCAGGACCATAGAGAGCCTCTGTACCGATAAGTTCGGCAAACATCATGTTGTACCAGAAGTTGTAGAGGTGCAGCAACAGCCCCAACAAAATGATGATACCGAGTACCAACATGTTTTGGCTGGCCCACTCTACCTTTTCAGGACGAGCAGTTACTGCATAACGCTCTTCGCCACGAGCACGACGATTCTGTGCCGTCAAGATGAAAGCATAAACGATGTGGAACACAGTCAAGGCTGCTAAACCGAGCGTAGCCACAATGGCATACCAGTTAGCACCCAGAAGTTCACAAATCGTATTGTAACCCTCTCCAGAGAACAGAGCCACAATATTCATGCACAAGTGGAATGTCAGGAAGAGGATCAACGCGATGCCGGTAACAGACATCACAACCTTCCTGCCAATAGATGAATTGATTAACCACATAAATGATTGAAATTTAATTATTTAACTGATTGAAAATATTTCCACAACTCATATTGACAATGTTTTACACAGATATAAAACGTCGCCTTAGATACTTTGATATAGGTATAGATACCCACATAGTAGGTTGCAAAAATACTATAATTTAGTGATTAATCAAAAGGAATTCATAAAAAATCGGATTTTATTTGCTACTTTTGCGGAAAACAAAGAGGGGCTATTTTTTGACACGTCTTACACTTGATAGTAACCCTTTGTAAAACTTATAAATTTCAGGGAAAAGAACGGATGAACTTCCAGTATGACGTCATTGTGATTGGAGGAGGCCACGCAGGGTGCGAAGCTGCGGTGGCATCAGCTAACTTAGGAGCAAAGACATGCCTCATCACGATGGACATGAACAAGATTGCACAGATGAGTTGTAATCCCGCTATAGGCGGAATCGCTAAAGGACAAATAGTACGTGAGATTGACGCTCTCGGCGGAGAGATGGCACATGTGACGGACGCCACGGCTATCCAGTTTCGTATGTTGAACCAAGGAAAGGGGCCGGCAGTATGGAGTCCGCGTGCTCAATGCGATCGCGGAAAGTTCATTTGGAAGTGGAGAGAAATACTAGACCACACTGATAACCTTGATATTTGGCAGGATCAAGCCGATGAGTTACTCGTAGAGAATGGGCAAGCTATCGGTGTACGTACCATTTGGGGTGTTGAATTCCGCGCTCGTTGCGTTGTTGTTACTGCCGGAACATTCCTCAACGGGCTCATGCATATTGGTAGATTCCAATATCCCGGAGGCCGATGTGCCGAGCCTGCTGTACCACATTTCACAGAAAGTATCACTCGTTGGGGCATCCGTTCGGAACGTATGAAGACCGGAACTCCAGTGAGAATCGACCGACGTTCGGTGCATTTCGAAGACATGGAGATACAAGATGGTGAGCAAGACTTCCACCAATTTAGTTATATGGGGCCACATCGACAGCTAAAACAGTTGCCATGCTGGACTTGCTATACCACCCCTGAGTCGCACGAAGTACTTCGTGGCGGACTAGCAGACTCTCCCCTCTTCAACGGACAGATTCAAAGCACCGGTCCAAGATACTGTCCTTCTATCGAAACAAAGCTAGTTACATTCCCAGACAAGGATCAACACCCCCTATTCTTAGAACCCGAAGGAGAAGACACCAACGAGATGTATCTCAACGGTTTTTCCTCCAGCATGCCTATGGATGTACAATTAAATGCCATCCATCAAATTCCTGCACTGCGAGATGCCAAGATTTACCGTCCGGGATATGCCATCGAATACGATTATTTCGATCCAACACAACTCAAGCATTCGTTAGAATCGAAGATTATTGATGGTCTATTCTTTGCCGGACAGGTTAACGGTACTACAGGTTATGAAGAAGCCGGAGGACAAGGATTGGTCGCCGGCATCAATGCGGCATTGAAATGTGCCGGTAACGAACCGTTTATTATGCATCGAGACGAGTCATATATTGGCGTATTAATCGACGATTTGACAACCAAAGGCGTTGACGAGCCTTATCGCATGTTCACTTCTCGTGCCGAATACAGAATACTATTACGCCAAGACGATGCTGACGCAAGACTCACAAAACGTTCTTACCAGTTAGGATTAG
Source organism: Prevotella sp. DNF00663 (assembly GCF_001553265.1). GTDB lineage: Bacteria > Bacteroidota > Bacteroidia > Bacteroidales > Bacteroidaceae > Prevotella. Next base: position 5,772 of record NZ_KQ960613.1, read on the forward strand.
CTACTAGAGAACGTTACGATTGGTGGCTTAAAAAGAAAGAAGGAATCGATAAAATCATCCGTTTTTGCGAAGAGTTACCTATCAAAGCGAGCGATATCAATACACAACTAGAGACACTAGGTACGACTCCTTTGCGTGCCGGATGCAAATTAGTTGATTTAATCGCACGTCCCCATCTATTTCTCAACAACCTATCGGAGATTATTCCTTCTCTAAAAGAAGTTATTGATTCTATCGACGAACGCCAAGGAGAGATCGTTGAATCGGCAGAAATTAAAATGAAATATAAAGGATACATCGAGCGAGAGCGGATGGTCGCCGACAAGATGCATCGTCTAGAAGACATTAAAATAAAAGGAAGATTCAATTACCAAGCACTCCATGAGATTAGTACAGAGGGAAGACAAAAACTCGAACGCATCGATCCCGAGACTCTAGCGGAAGCGAGTAGAATACCGGGAGTATCTCCCAGCGACATCAATGTAATGCTTATACTCCTAGGAAGATAAGTTTCACGTGAAACAAAACAACAAATATACGAAACATAACAACCTATTACACAATCGATTATAATATAAACTAAATAATAAAATGAACAACCAATTACTATTAGACAACCTCCGTTGCATTCCGGATTGGCCTATCAAAGGTGTCAATTTCCGCGATGTCACTACCCTATTTAAAAGTCCAGACTGTCTCAAAGAGATTAGCGATGAGATGTACGACCTTTACAAAGACAAGGGTATTACAAAGATTGTAGGTATCGAAAGCCGCGGATTCGTCATGTCAACAGCTGTCGCGATCCGATTAAATGCAGGAGTTGTACTATGCCGTAAGCCCGGAAAGCTACCCTGTGAGACCGTACAAGAGAGTTACGACAAGGAATATGGCACCGATACTATCGAGATTCACAAGGATGCTATCAATGAAAATGATGTTATCTTACTACACGATGACTTACTTGCAACTGGTGGAACGATGAAAGCAGCATGCGACCTCGTCAAGAAATTCCATCCAAAGAAAATTTATTGCAACTTCATTATCGAACTCACCAACGAAGGTTTGAACGGCAGAGATACTTTTGATAAAGATATTGAAATCACATCCTTGATACAAATTTAAATACAACGACTTCCCAGTCCTCTCCCAAAGAGAGGGCTTTTTTATTCAATAAGGAATATCACTCGCTAAAGTTTCACGTGAAACTTTAATTATATAAAGTCTTCTCTACAAAGGAGTTAACACATGACAAAGGAAGAGAACAAACAAAGGATAGACCGCCTAAAGAACATAGTATTGAATATGCCGGAGAAGCCGGGGAGCTATCAATTCTATGACGACACCCATACTATTATATATGTAGGGAAAGCCAAGAATCTCAAAAGACGTGTCACATCCTACTTCCACAAAGAAGTGGACCGCTTCAAGACTAAAGTTCTCGTTTCCAAAATCCATGATATAAGTTACACGGTGGTCAACACCGAAGAAGACGCCCTACTCCTTGAGAACAGTCTTATCAAGAAGTACAATCCTAAATACAATGTATTATTGAAGGACGGAAAGACGTATCCCAGCATTTGCATTACCAACGAATACTTCCCACGCATCTTCAAAACTCGGCAAATCAATCGCAAATACGGCACCTATTACGGTCCTTTTCCCCATATCAGCAGCATGTATGCGGTATTAGACCTCATTAAAAAGCTATATAAACCGCGTACTTGCCGTCAGCCCATCACCAAAGAGGGTGTCGCAGCCCATAAATACAAGCCTTGTCTGGAATATCATATCCATAATTGCGATGCTCCGTGTATAGGCAAACAGAGTTACGAAGACTACCAGCAAAACATGAATCAGGCACGCGAAATTCTCAAAGGGAACACGCGTGAGGTAGGGAAATGGCTCTACAAGCTGATGATGAAGAATGCCGAATTAATGAAATTTGAAGTAGCTCAAGACCTCAAAATCAAGTACCAACTGCTCAACGAATTCGTCTCCAAGAGCGAGGTTGTAAGCCATACAATAGACGATGTAGACGCATTTACCATCATCGACGACGACCACAATCGCAATGCTTTTATCAATTATATCCACGTCAGAAAAGGCAGTATCAATCAAAGCTTCACCTACGAATACAAACGTAAACTCGAAGAAAGCGACGAAGAGCTCCTTATCACCGCTATTCCGGAGATTCGCGAGCGTTTTGGGAGCACGGCCAAAGAAATTATCGTACCTTTTGAGATGGAATGGAAGCTCAAAGATGCCGAGTTTTTCGTACCTCAACGAGGCGATAAGAAGCACTTACTAGACCTTTCCGAGATGAATGGTAAACAGTATAAATTTGACCGTCTCAAGCAAGCCGAGAAACTCAATCCGGAACAAAAACAGACTCGATTGATGAAAGAATTGCAGCAAAAGCTACAACTTCCCAAACTCCCCTACCAAATAGAGTGCTTCGACAACTCCAACATAAGCGGTACAGATGCCGTTGCCGGATGCATCGTATTCAAAGGAATGAAGCCCTCCAAGAAAGATTATCGTAAATATAACATCCGAACCGTCACAGGACCGGACGATTATGCGTCGATGCAAGAAGTCGTTCGCCGTCGTTATAGTCGCATGATAGAAGAGAAAACACCACTTCCCGACCTCATTATAACCGACGGTGGAAAAGGCCAAATGGAGGTTGTTCGCGAGATTGTCGAGGACGAATTACACCTCCAAATCCCCATTGCAGGACTAGCTAAAGACGACCACCATCGCACCAACGAGCTACTCTATGGTTTCCCGCCAAAAGTGATAGGTATGAAGACTGATTCCGAACTGTTCCACATCCTCACACGCATACAAGACGAAGTACACCGTTATGCCATCACATTCCACCGCGACAAGCGCAGCAAACACGCTCTCCATAGCGAGTTAGACGACATCAAAGGCATCGGTCCGAAGACCAAAGAAGCCCTTATCAAAGAGTTCAAGAGCGTCAAAAAGATACGCGAAGCCAGTCTGGAAACATTGACAACTGTGGTCGGAAGTGCCAAGGCTGCCATTATCAACGAATATTTCAACAACAAGTTGGCCGACTAAAATAAAATCTTTACCTTTGCCATTATGAGAATCGTTATACAACGTGTGCAGCACGCATCGGTCACTATTAACTCAGAAGTAAAGTCTGCCATCGAGCAAGGCTATCTTATCTTATTAGGCGTGGAATCCACTGATAATCAAGAAGATGCAGATTGGTTAGCGAAGAAAGTCATTGGCCTGCGTGTCTTCGATGATGAGGATCACGTCATGAATCGCTCCATCCAAGACATAGGAGGCAATATATTGGTTATCAGCCAGTTCACTCTCTTCGCCAGTTACAAAAAAGGGAACCGCCCCTCATGGTTTCGTGCGGCACCTCACAACATCAGTATACCACTCTACGAGTACTTCTGTAAGCAGCTGGAATCACTGCTTGGTCGCCCTATTGGAACTGGGGAATTCGGTGCAGACATGAAAGTAGAGTTACTCAACGACGGTCCTGTGACCATTTACATGGATAGTAAGAACAAGGAATAATAGATATTTAAGAGGACTCTCCAAAACTATTTTCTAAAATAAATATAGACAAAATGGAAGATAAGAACACTGATATTACCGGACTTCGTGAGGCTCAACGACAGGTGGATGAGTGGATTCACACCTATGGGGTGCGCTATTTTAGCGAACTCACCAACATGGCTTGTCTCACCGAAGAGGTAGGCGAATTGGCGAGAGTGATGGCTCGCGTATATGGCGACCAGAGCTTTAAAGCCGGCGAAAAGCCTAATTTAGGCGAAGAGATGGCCGATATTCTTTGGGTGCTCTGTTGTCTAGCCAACCAAACCGGTGTTGATTTGGCCGAAGAGTTCCGCAAAAGCATGAAGAAGAAGACCAAAAGAGATAAAGATAGACATCAAGGATTATCAAATCAGTAGCAACAAATAATTATAATAACATCAATAACAATGTCCACATTTCATCTCCCTCCCCTTTTAGGGAGGGTTTGGGGTGGGGCTATTAACCAGCAAAATTATGGCATATACTAAAGACATTGAACCCACAGTTCACAACCATCACGACCACGAACACGATCATCACGAGCACCATCATATCTTCAAAGAGCAGAGCAAGTATGATGAAGTATTGGCAAAGTATAACTTCAACATCACCGAACAGGAAGTGAGCGCTGCTGTCAAGAAGATTATTGCCGAGAAAGCTCATGAGAACGACACCCTCGACGTGAAGAAATTCCTCTTCGGCAGCATTGAGTTGACATCACTCAGCACCACCGATACCGATGAGAAAATCCTCGCTATGACGGAGAAAGTCAACCAGTTTGCAACAGCCTATCCCGACCTTCCCCACGTAGCTACCATCGTAGCATATCCCCGCTTCTGCCGCCTCATCAGCGAATCTCTTGAAGTAGACGGTGTAGAAGTAACCACCGTAACGGGCGATTTCCCCCACTCTCAGACGTTTATCGAGGTTAAGACCATAGAAACCTCACTTGCATTGAAAGACGGCGCCACAGAGATTGATATCGTACTTCCTGTAGGTAAGTTCCTCAGTGAGGACTATGAAGGCGTAGCCGATGAGATTAGCGAACTGAAAGAGGTATGTGGCGACCATGCCATGAAGGTCATCTTGGAGACTGGCGACCTGCAGACTGCTTCTAATATCAAGAAGGCTGCCATCGTTGCCATGTACTCTGGAGCCGACTATGTGAAGACTTCTACCGGCAAGGAGAAAGTAAGTGCTACTCCCGAATCGGTATACGTCATGTGTCAAGCCATTAAGGAATACTACGATCAAACAGGCATACAGATAGGTTTAAAGCCCGCTGGCGGCATTAATACCGTCATGGATGCAATTATATACTACAGCATCGTTAAAGAGGTTCTAGGCGAAAAATGGCTCACCAACAAGTGGTTCCGCCTCGGAACTAGTCGTTTGGCCAACCTGCTCTTAAGCGAAATCGAGGGTACAGAGACCAAATTCTTCTAAGAAGAAAGCATATAGAACATTGCTACAAACCACATTATACGCTCGTTCAGTAGCAATATTCTACCATTAAAGAGTAGAGACGATGCCTGCATCGTCTCTTTTTTTGCGCCTAATTCAAAGGGAAACACCCTAAAATGAAGTGATAAGAGTTCTGCTTAATATACTGTTACCCCTAGTACACACTATCTTGCCCACTGGAGAAGAAGCACATTCCGTCTCTACCATTGTCTATCTTCATCTGCAAAACCTTGTTTACTTGTCTACACGTTAACTTGTCTACTTAAACGAGAGGGTTGGGGTGAGGTTGCTGCAACAGCACCTCAGCATCACTGTCTCACCTTTTCAGCAATACTGAATAGACGAAACAGAAAGCCTGCCCCAACGCTGCAGTCAGTTGAGTTCTTGAGTTTTTTAGTTCATAAGTTTTATCCCCTCCCCTTGAAAAAAGGCTTTTGTAGAGCAGAGAGGACTATCGTCTCCCTAACAGACGACATTACTAATCAGCAATTTAAACGATATAAGACCGTATACATCGTCTCTACTACATCGGAACAAAATTGGCCAACAAATCATAAGGAACACATTATATACCGGCAAACAGTATTTTCCTCTATCAAATCAAAATAAATATAAAGGAAAATACTTAACTTTGTCACGAGAACATTATACTACCATGGATTCTAATACAACTACCAACAAACCTCAACGCCTGCAATCGCTCGATATACTCCGCGGTTTCGATATGGCGTGCCTCGTGTTAATTCAACCAATACTGTATCACTACCTCGAAATTGCCGCCCCTGCCGACGATACTTTCGGTGCATTTCTGAACAGCCAAGTCACCCATGTGGAATGGATCGGATTCAGCTTTTGGGACATCATCATGCCACTGTTCATGTTTATGTCGGGCATTACGATTCCTTTCGCATTCTCCCGTCAGAAGCGAGAGGGAGCCGACAGCACTTTCTATCGTCGACTTCTGAAACGTTTCTTGATACTCTGGGGCGTCGGAATGGTGGTTCAAGGCAACCTGTTATCGCTCGATTGGCATCAATTTAAATTATTCTCCAACACGCTACAGAGCATCGCTGTGGGTTATGTCGTGACTGCCCTTCTTTTCGTCCTCACTTCCAAGCGTACACAAATAGCCGTCGTTGCAGCCTGTTTCATCGGTTATATCGCTGTGTTTGCCATTTGGGGCGATATGGATTTCAGCATGGGTCACAACATAGCCGATACCATTGACATGGCTGTACTGGGCGTCTTCCGCGATGGCATGAATTGGGATGGCACATCATGGAACTTCAACGGTACTTACAACTACACATGGGTATTGAGCAGTCTCAATTTCATCGTAACGGTCTACTTAGGTTGTTGGGCAGGATACATCCTCAAATCGGGCGACACCCAACAACAAAAGCTCCGCAAACTCTGCATCATGGGCACCATATTGATTGTTGCTGCACTCGCCATGAGTCCCATATTGCCCATCATCAAGCGTATCTGGTCTAGCTCAATGACCCTGTTTGCCGGTGGAATCTGCTTCTTGCTCATGGCTCTTTTCTTCTATATCATCGACATGCGCGGTTGGACCAAGGGCACCCAATGGCTTAAATACTACGGTATGAATTCACTCGCAGCCTACTTTTTAGGAGAATACATGAACTTCAGATCCATCGCAGGCTCACTCTTCTACGGTTTAGAACAATATTTGGGCGACTTCTATCCCGTGGTCGGCACGACTGTCAACGTAGGCGTTGTGTATCTCATCATTCGCTGGATGTACAAACAAGGCATCTTCATCAAAGCATAACCAATAATATAAACGATATAAGAACATGAAAAAATCAAGTTTGATACTCGGAGCAGTCCTACTCTTGTCGTCCACCACAATACGGGCACAACGGTCGAATTTGGTGGTATGGTTCGATACTCCATCCACATTAAATGGTCGAACAGCTTGGTATGGCGGGCATCCCGATATGTGGAGCCAAGAGAACAAGCCTACAACGGCCGGCGATGGTATTCACAATCCCGATCAAGAATGGGAATCGCGCTCCCTCCCTATCGGTAATGGCAACCTCGGTGCCAATATAATGGGGTCTGTTTCGGCCGAGCGATTCACGCTCAACGAGAAGAGTTTATGGCGTGGCGGTCCCAATGTAAAGCAAGGACCTGCCTACTATTGGAACGTCAATAAACAGTCGGCTCACGTGCTCAAAGACATTCGCGATGCTTTCACACGTGGCGATCAGAAAACAGCCGAAGAACTTACGGCCAAGAACTTCAACGGACTGGCAGCATATTCAGCCAATGAAGAAGAGGATTTCCGCTTCGGAAACTTTACCACCATGGGCGAATGCTACATCGAGACAGGTCTAAGCGAAGTAGGCATGACCCATTATCGTCGCGAACTATCGCTCGACTCAGCACTGGCTAAGGTTAGTTTCACGAAAGACGGCACCCACTATCAGCGCACATCTTTCATCTCCTACCCTGCCAACATCATGGTGGTGAAGCTGAAAGCTGATAAACCCAGTATGCAAAACCTGCTATTCTCGTATGCCCCGAACCCTGTAGCTACAGGCCATATACAGGCCGATGGCACCGACGGAGTGGTCTATCAGGCAGCACTCGACAACAATGGAATGCGCTTCACCGTACGCATCAAGGCCGTGGCCAAGGGCGGAAAAGTAAGCGTGACAGACGGAAAGATACGTGTAAACGGAGCCGATGAAGTGACGTTCTACATCGCCGGAGACACCGATTATCAAATGAATTTCGACCCGGATTTCACCAATCGCAAGGCTTATGTAGGCGTTGACCCTGACGCAACCACCCAACAATGGATGCAAGCTGCCATAGCCAAAGGCTACGATGAACTGCTGAGGGAGCACGCGGCCGATTATATGCCCCTCTTCAACCGCGTTCAGCTGACACTGAATCCAGATAAAGCCGTGAACCTTCTACCCACCAATCTGCGCCTACAAAACTATCGTAAGGGCAAAGCCGACTTCGGATTGGAAGAGCTCTACTATCAGTTCGGTCGCTATCTGCTTATCGCCTCATCACGTCCGGGTACATTGCCTGCCAATCTACAGGGCATTTGGCATAACAATGTAGACGGTCCGTGGCGAGTAGACTACCACAACAACATCAACATCCAAATGAACTATTGGCCTTCGTTACAGGCCAATTTGGCTGAATGCGCCCAACCGCTCACCGATTTCATTAAGACTCAGGCAAAGCCCGGAGCCGTAACAGCCAAGGCATATTACAATGCTCGCGGTTGGACATCGTCTATCTCGGCCAACATCTTCGGCTTCACCGCTCCCCTCTCCGATGAACAAATGCAGTGGAATTTGTGTCCCATGGCGGGTCCATGGCTTGCTACACATCTGTGGGAGTACTACGATTTCACTCGCGACAAGAACTTCTTGCGCACCACGGGTTATCCACTGATGAAAGGAAGTGCCGACTTTGCCGTGGATTATCTATGGAAACGCGCCGACGGAGTGTACACAGCAGCTCCTTCTACATCGCCCGAACACGGTCCAGTAGACCAAGGTGCCACCTTCTCTCATGCCGTTATTCGTGAGATTTTGACCGATGCCATCGCAGCCAGCAAAGTATTAGGTGTAGACGCTAAGGCTCGCCAAGAGTGGGAGAATGCCTTACGACACCTCGCACCTTATCGCATTGGACGTTACGGACAGATTATGGAGTGGTCTACCGACATCGATGATCCCGACGATCATCACCGCCATGTCAATCATTTGTTCGGACTACATCCCGGTCATACCATCTCGCCCATCACTACCCCCGAACTGGCTAAAGCTGCCAAAGTAGTTTTGAAGCATCGTGGCGACGGCGCTACGGGCTGGAGCATGGGATGGAAACTGAATCAATGGGCACGTCTACACGATGGTAATCACGCTTATACCCTCTATAGAAACCTATTGAAAAATGGCACACTCGACAACCTTTGGGACACCCACGCACCTTTCCAAATAGACGGAAACTTCGGTGGGACAGCCGGAATCACAGAGATGTTGCTGCAAAGTCAGATGGGATTCATCCATCTACTCCCTGCCCTTCCCGATGCATGGAGCACCGGTAGCGTAAGCGGATTAATGGCTCGTGGCAATTTTGAAGTAGGTTTGAACTGGACTAACGGACTATTAAGCGAAGCGACTATCAAAGCTAAGAGTGGCGGTAAATGCACGCTACGCTACGGTTCTCATACCTTAAGCCTCAACACCAGAGCGGGAAAGACCTACACCCTCGCTTATGACAAGGAAAAAGGGTTAAAAGTCAAATAATGCATATTTGCCAAATTAAATACAGCACAAGCTCATTATATGTGATAAATCTTACTCAAGATTTAGCTTAATAAAACAACTTGTAGGGCGCGGCATACCGCGCCCTACAAGAAATTACAACTGTGCTTATTCTATAAAAAATAGACTGTTTGTTTGCGGACGCTACATGTCGCGTCCCTACAAAGCTTGAAAACAAGTAAGAGAGCAACATTCATATATCATATATATTTACTATAATTGTCCTTTTTTTCGTATCTTTGTGCACATAATTACACTCAAAACAAGTAATTAACACAGAAAATTACAAACTTATCCGCGCATAAAGATAGTTCAAAACTACCACAAAATCCTTGTTTTTACATTCGCATTATCACTATTTGGCAATGCAAATGCCCAGAAAACATCTCTTTCTGAGGCACAGAACGAGGCTTTACAATTCCTCAAACAAAAAAATGCTACGACGCAACTGACGCCTACTGCCAATACCGCACGCACACGTGCCGTCAGCAATCAACCCTATTATGTGTTCAATGCCCCCAATAATCAAGGCTTCGTCATTATCTCCGGCGACCGTCGAATGCCCACAGTATTAGGCTATTCTACCAATGGCCATTGCCCCGAAACAGATATGCCCGATAACCTCCGAGCATGGATGCAGTCGTATGTAGCCAACTATCGCGCACTAGCTTCTACTCCATCAACACGTAGCGTAGTATCTACGCCCACCCTCATCAAGAAAAAGAATCCTATAGGACCACTGTTGAAGATCCAATGGGATCAAGGAGAACCCTACAATAGAGATTGTCCTACGATAGGCGGAGCACATGCCGTGACGGGGTGTGCAGCCACTGCCTTGGCACAAATCATGGCATATCATCGCTGGCCCAATGAACTGAAGAACGATATTGCCGATCCATCACAGCGCACAATCCCCTCGCATGTCACGACAGAAATTACCTCTATCGCGCCATCAAGTGATTCTCAAGCTGCCATCTACAACTTTCGTGGACACAAACTCGGCATGGTTCATATAATCAATGGTACGCCACAACTGCATGCTTTGCCCCATGGTGTATACATCGTCAATGGTAAGAAGTTTATCAAATAAGGACGCTAACAAGCTCATATACAACAAAAAAGCCTCGCATTTGCGAGGCTTTTTCATTATACTACAAGTGTTTTACTTATTCCTTTTAATCACATAATCAAGATAAGCCATCAGAGCATCCTTGATATTTTGGTCTTTGATGTATTGATGAACGAAGTTTACAGCTTCTTCATGGAACTCATTCATCTTCTTTTCGGCATACTCTATACCACCATTTTCTTTCGCAAAAGCTACTAATTGAGCAATACTCTCCGTGTTGATTTGCGACATCTTCACCTTTCGGGCAAGCTGTAACATCGCCTCATCGCCTGTAGAATTAAGCGCATAGATAATAGGTAAGGTCAGTTTACCTTCTTCCATATCGTTTCCGGTAGGCTTTCCTATCTCCTCTGAATCGTAATAATCAAAGATATCATCGCGAATTTGGAAAATAATACCAAGATTCTGCCCGAACTTAGCAGCAGCTTCTACTACCTCTTTGCTTGCTCCTACCGACTCAGCACCAAATACGGCGCAAGCTTCAAACAGTGCTGCCGTCTTGCGTTTGATAACCTCATAATAGACATCCTCGGATATTTCTTGATTCGAGATATTCGTCAATTGTAAGATTTCTCCATCAGAAAGGGTTTGTCCCAAGCGAGCCAAATAACGGATAATAACCTCGGAACGCGTATGAGAGACGCTAAGCAAAGATGTAGACAAGATATAGTCGCCCACCAGTACAGCCACCTTATTATCGTAAGTCGCATTCACACTGGCCTGTCCGCGGCGCTCTCCACTCTCATCTACCACATCATCGTGCACCAAACTAGCCGTATGGAGCAACTCCAAACCTACAGCTGCATATTGCGTAGCTTCACTTATCTGCCCGAAAGCCTTTGCCAATAGCAAAATAAGCATGGGTCGCATACGCTTGCCCTCGCGCTTACGAATGTGGTCGAGAGCCTGTGCCAGCAAACCATTACTATGTTCTAGCGAGTGGCTGAAATACTCGGAAAAGTCATCCAACTCCTTTATTATTGGATGTTTGATGCGAGACAGGTAGTCCATGAGAATACTATATTTGTCACAAAATTAATGATTTTAATCGGGATTATTTCCTTTTTTTTCGTAATTTTACTGCAAATAAATTTGATTTTATGAATAAACTCTTTCTTCTGGATGCTTATGCACTCATATATCGTTCCTATTACGCTCTCATCAGATCGCCACGTATTAATTCCAAAGGACTCAATACGTCGGCCGTCATGGGATTTGTGAACACCCTCAACGAGATTCTCACTAAAGAGAAGCCCACTCATATCGGTGTGGCATTCGACCATGGCAAGACTTTCCGCCATGATGCTTTCCCTGCCTATAAGGCGCAACGTGAGGAGACACCGGAAGACATTAAGCGCTCGGTACCCATCATCAAAGACCTTCTCACAGCTTTCAACATTCCCATCCTACAGGTTGATGGCTTCGAAGCCGACGATGTAATCGGCACTTTAGCCACCAAAGCCGGTGAGCAAGGAGTAGAAACCTACATGCTCACACCCGATAAAGACTATGGTCAACTCATCCGAGATAACGTCTACATGTACCGCCCTCGGCATGGCGGAGGGTACGATATTATCGGCCCCAAAGAAGTCTCAGAGAAGTATGGCATTGATAGTCCTGACCAAGTGATTGATCTCTTGGCACTCATAGGCGACTCCGCTGACAACTTCCCCGGCTGTCCCGGCGTGGGAGAAAAGACTGCCGTGAAACTTATCAACGAATTCGGTAGCACCGAAAACCTTATCGCCCATACCGACCAACTTAAAGGAAAGATGCGCGAGAAAGTTGAAGGTGCAATCGAAGATATTCGCATGTCAAAATTCTTAGCGACCATTCGAACCGATGTTCCCATCGACTTGGATTTGGAAAATCTGAAAACCGTTGAACCCAATGAAGAAAAATTGAGAGAAATCTTCACCGAATTGGAATTTAAGAGTCTTTCTGACAAAATCTTAAAGAAAGCAAATAAGAAGCCAACAGTTGTTAATTTACAACTTGATATATTTGGGAATAATCCGACCAACGATGCAGAAGAGCCTAAAAAAACAGATATTTTTAAACAAGATACAGGAGAATTTAAATACGAACTTATTGATACAGAGGAAGAAAGATTAAAAATTTGTGATTTTTTCAAGACAAAACAATTTATCAGTCTAGACACAGAAACCACATCAACCAATCCGATGGAGGCTGAATTAGTGGGTTTAAGCTTCTCTGTGGAAGAAAATACGGGATTCTATGTTCCAATTCCTAGCGACCGTCAAGAAGCCGTAAGAATTGTTAATATATTCAAACCTATCTACGAAGATCCACAAATTTTAAAAATCGGACAAAACATCAAGTACGACTTAGTGGTGCTCCGAAATTATGGAATCCATCTTCAAGGCAAGATGTTCGATACCATGTTGGCTCATTATGTGTTGCAACCGGAATTGCATCACAATATGGATTACATGGCCGAAACATTGCTAGGGTACAAGACCATCCACATAGACGAACTGATAGGCCCCAAGGGTAAGAATCAGAAAAATATGCGCGACCTCTCCCCTACCGACATTTGTCGCTATGCATGTGAGGATGCCGATATCACATTACGACTCAAAAACGTACTCGAACCACGCCTTCAAGAGATGGGCATGAGCGATCTGTTCTGGAACATAGAGATGCCCCTGCTTCCCGTGTTGGCCGAGATGGAAATCAACGGCATTGCATTGGATACCAAAGCATTGGAAGAAACGTCATTCTTATTCAAAGAGCGCATGGCTGAATACGAGCAACGTATCTATCAACAAGCCGAAGAAGCGTTCAACATCTCGTCGCCTAAACAGGTAGGCGAAATTCTCTTCGAGAAGATGAAAATCGTAGAAAAGCCCAAGAAAACCAAGACCGGACAATATGTTACAAGCGAAGAGGTGTTGCAACAACTCAAGAGCAAGGCGCCTATCGTAGAGGATATTCTAGCCTATCGCGGCTTGAAGAAGCTCATCGGAACGTATGTTGACGCCCTACCCAAGCTCATCAATCCGCATACCGGACACATTCATACCTCATTCAATCAGGCAGTTACGGCCACTGGTCGACTTTCGTCGAGCGACCCCAACCTGCAAAACATTCCCGTACGAGGCGAAGACGGCAAGGAAATCCGCAAGTGTTTCATCCCCGATCCCGGCTGCCTGTTCTTCTCGGCCGATTACAGTCAGATAGAATTACGCGTAATGGCGCACCTGAGCCAAGACGAGAATATGATAGAGGCATTCCGCGAAGGCCACGACATACATGCCGCCACAGCTGCCAAAATCTATCATGAGACCATGGATACCGTGACACGCGACCAGCGTACCAAGGCTAAACGAGCCAACTTTGGCATCATTTACGGCATCACCACTTATGGATTGGCACAGCGACTAGACATTGATAATCGCGAGGCCAAGGAACTGATAGAGGGCTACTTCCGCACCTTCCCAAAGGTACAGAGCTACATGGAAGAGGCTAAAGAGAAAGCACGACAGAACGGTTACGCCGAAACCTTCTTCCATCGTCGCCGCTATCTGCCCGACATCAACAGCGGTAACGGTACTGTGCGAGGCTTCGCCGAGCGCAATGCCATCAATGCGCCCATCCAAGGTAGTGCTGCCGACATTATCAAAGTGGCGATGATCAACATCTTCCAACGCTTTCAACGCGAGCAAATTCGCTCAAAAATGATACTCCAAGTGCACGACGAACTTAACTTTTCCGTCGTTCCCGAAGAGAAAGAGAAGGTAGAACGCATTGTACTCGAAGAGATGCAAAAGGCCTATCCGCTCGATGTGCCACTCGTAGCCGATGCCGGATGGGGCAGCAACTGGCTCGAAGCCCATTGATACGAACTTTTTCCAAAAGCTTGAATGAGCTGTAGAGAGTCTGCCAACATTGAAAAAACAGAAGAGCAACATACTTATTTGTCCGGAGGACAACCTCTTCATAACCGCAGGTTGGAGCAAGGCGGAAACCTACGGAAAATAGAAAAGGAGAATTAACGAGTCTGAAAAGACTCCCCAATAAGGTCTCTTTCTGTATTTCAGCTAACTTTTAAGGGCAGTCTTATCAGACTGTAAACTACATTCACATACACACCGGAGACTATCTTCGCTTTCGCTTGATAGTCCCCGGCTATGAATGGATAGCCTTTCAGGTTTTTGTTAGTATAAGCTTACTTATAAGGTATTGATAGAAGAACTCATATCAAAAGTTTTACCACACTCTTTGAATGCAGAGACAAAAAATCACTATCTTTGCAGAAGATAGGCTGCGGTCGGCAATAAGAAAACAAGTTTTCATTGCATCCACTTGCACTCTTTTTACAAAAGATAATAATAGATGAGAAACGATACCTATGACTTACACAAGAATGACAGCCGCCGAAGCGGCACAGATGATTAAGAATGGTGATACATTAGGCCTCTCCGGATTCACTCCCAACGGCAATCCGAAAGCCGTTTTCCGCGAAATTTCCAAACGCGCCATACACGAACACGAAACCGGACAAGCATTCCAAGTTGGTATTCTTACCGGAGCCTCATCGTGCCAAAGCGTAGAAGGCGACATGGCAGCAGCCAAAGCCATCAAATTTCGTGCCCCTTTTTCCACCAATAAAGACTTCCGCGACCACACTAACCTAGGCGAAGTAGACTACGAAGACATGCACTTAGGACATATGGCCGAGCGACTACGTCGTGGATTCTATGGCGATATAGACTGGGCCATTATCGAAGTAAGCGCCATAGAAGAGGGAGCCGACACGTGCAAAGTTTCTCTAACATCGGCCGGTGGCATTGTGCCCACCATCGCACGAATGGCCAAACGCGTCATCCTCGAACTCAATCACTTCCATAATCCCAACTCCCGTTTCTTGCACGATGTCGTGGAATTGGCCGAATACCCCTATCGCCAGCCCATCCCCATCACGCGTGTGGCCGAGCGATTTGGTAAAGATTATGTGGAGATAGACGCCAAGAAAATAGTGGGTGTGGTCGAATGTAACATCCCCGAAGAAGCACGTGCCTTCAAAGACTTGACCCCTGAGACAAAGAAAATTGGCGAAAACGTGGTCGATTTCTTCTTGAGCGACCTTCGAGCAGGTCGTATCCCAAAAGAGTTCTTCCCCATCCAGAGCGGTGTGGGAGCCACCGGGAACGCCGTGATGAAAGCCATTGGGCAATGCGAAGGGCTGCCGGTGATGAACGTGTTCAGCGAAGTGGTACAGGATGCCGTGGTCGACATGATGCTCAAAGGGCAGATTGGCTACGCTTCGGCCACTGCTACAACCGTCACCAACGAGTGCCTACAGAAGATTTACGATAACATGGACTTTTTCAAAGAGCGCCTGACAATACGCCCCAGCGAGGTGGCCAACGCCCCGGAACTGATTCGGCGGTTCGGTGTCATCGCCATGAATACAGCGTTGGAATGCGACCTTTACGGCAACGAGAACTCCAGTCATATCTGTGGGTCGAATCTGATGAACGGTATCGGAGGCTCATGCGACTACGAGCGCAACGGCTCTATCAGCATCTTCTATACCCCATCTACGGCTAAAGGTGGCAAGATAAGCGCCATCGTACCCATGTGTAGCCACGTAGACTCTACCGAGCACGACGTCGACATCATCGTGACCGAGCAGGGAGTAGCCGACTTACGTGGCAAAGGGCCATTGCGACGGGCACAGGAAGTCATCGAAAACTGTGCGCATCCCGACTACAAACCACTATTACGCGACTACTTGCGACTGGCCGGAAGGGGTCATGAGCCGCAGAGTATGACGGCTGCCTTGGCCATGCACCAAGCCTACTTGGAGAAAGGCGACATGCGATTAGTAGCGTGGTAGAGAGAAGAAAAAAGAAAGGAGTCTTTTCCATACCATAAACTTTAAGAACTCATCAACTCAAAAACTTACAAACTTTAAACTCTAACTTATTAACTTACCAGCTTAAAACGATTTCCCTCCCCTTTTGGGGAGGGGCAGGGTGAGGCTCCTGCAGCGACTTATCAGCATTACTGAAAAGGCCCAACAGCGATGCTGACACGGCCTTGCAACGAGCCCAAATAGGCTCTTTTGCAAACTCGCAATAAAGTAAGCTGCACACAACAAAACCAAAATAAATTTTGCTTTTGTCCTCATTTGCACTACCTTTGTAGTCAAAGTATATATTTGAAATAAAGACATGGCTTTAAAATGCGGTATTGTAGGACTTCCGAACGTCGGTAAGTCAACACTTTTCAACTGCCTGTCGAGTGCCAAGGCACAGGCAGCTAATTTCCCTTTTTGTACAATAGAACCCAACCTAGGCGTTATCACTGTACCCGATGAGCGACTCACCAAGTTGGCCGAAATAGTCCATCCCGGACGCATCGTACCCGCTACCTGCGAGATAGTAGACATTGCCGGGCTCGTCAAGGGAGCCAGCAAAGGCGAGGGATTGGGCAATAAATTTCTTGGAAACATTCGCGAGACCGACGCCATCATCCACGTATTGCGTTGTTTCGACAACGACAATGTGGTGCGCGAAGGCGGAGATCCCGTCAATCCTATCAACGATAAGGAAATCATTGATACCGAATTGCAGTTGAAAGACTTGGAAACCATTGATTCTCAACTGGCTAAACAACAGAAAGCTGCGGCCGCCGGAAACAAGGATGCCAAGCTGGCTGTGACCGTTCTAGAGGCTTACAAAGGTGCATTAGAAAAGGGATTAAACGCCCGTACGGTGGAGTTTGAAAGCAAAGACGAGCAAAGCTTTGCCCACGACTTGTTCCTACTCACAGCCAAACCTGTGCTCTATGTATGCAATGTAGACGAAGCGAGTGCCAAAACCGGTAACGAATACAGTAGACAAGTAGAAGAAATGGCCAAGAGCGAGGGTGCAGAAGCTTTGGTGATTGCTGCCAAGACCGAGGAAGATATTGCTTCGCTCGAAACATACGAAGACAAGCAGATGTTCTTGGAAGAACTCGGACTGGAAGAAAGTGGCGTGAACCGTCTCATCCAAAAGGCTTATTCGTTGCTGAATCTACAGACATTCATCACTGCCGGTGAAATGGAGGTGAAGGCTTGGACATACCATAAGGGTTGGAAAGCACCGCAATGTGCAGGTGTCATCCACACCGACTTCGAGAAAGGATTCATCCGTGCAGAGGTCATCAAATACGAAGATTACCTGAAATATGGCTCTGAAGCTGCTGTTCGCGAGGCTGGTAAGCTGGGTATCGAGGGTAAGGAATACGTCGTACAGGATGGCGATATCATGCACTTCCGCTTTAATGTATAGTGATAAAACAGGAGAGGGATAAGAAAAATAAATTCCCTAATCCATCCCTCACCACCTATAATTAATAAATAAATGGAACATTTATTATACATCATCTGGAACCCCGACCTCTACCTGATACATCTAGGTGGCTTCGGACTTCGCTGGTATTCCACGTTTTGGCTCATCGGATTGATAGGCGCATACTTCATGGTGAAGTGGCTGTATCAAGACCAAAAGGTGAAAGAAGAATTGTTCGACCCGCTCTTCCTATACTGTTTTGTCGGTATACTGGCCGGTGCCAGACTGGGACACTGCCTGTTTTATCAGCCTGATTACTTCCTGACAAGCTGGGACCACATCATTGAGATGCTCCTACCCATTCACCACATGCCGGATGGAGCGTGGAAAATGACCGGTTATGAAGGACTGGCTTCACATGGCGGAACGCTCGGACTGATGATTGCCCTGTGGCTCTACGTTCGCCGTACGAAGATGAATTTGTGGCAAGTGCTTGATAATATCGCTATTGCCACGCCTATCACAGCCTGCTGTATACGCTTGGGTAACCTGATGAACTCTGAAATTATCGGGAAAGTGACGGATGTTCCATGGGCTTTTATCTTCCAACAGGCAGACCAATATCCACGTCATCCGGGACAATTATACGAAGCCATAGCCTACTTCCTGTTCTTTTTTATCGGGTGGTATTTCTATCGCTATGCGAAGAAACCGGTGGGCAGAGGATTCTATTTCGGCTTATGTCTGACGTTGATATTCACATTCCGCTTCTTCATTGAATATACAAAGGATATTCAAGTAGACTTTGAAGCAGGCATGCCTTTCAATATGGGACAGTTATTGAGTATTCCCTTTGTTGCTTTGGGAATCTTCTGTATGTCCAGAAAGAAATCATGAAACAAAAAAAGAAGATTATAAACCCTCTTTCTATGGGTTTATAATCTTCTTAATATCATTCAATTTATTAAGTGCTTCCATCGGAGTGAGGTTGTCAATATCCAACCCTGAGATTTCATCGCGTATCTGAGAGAGTACCGGATCATCCAATTGGAAGAAATTTAACTGCATCCCTTCCCTACTCTCTTCTATCTTTCGAGCATCCGAACGACCCACCGTGCCAACGCCGGCATTATCATTTTCCAATTCTTTAAGGATGACATTGGCTCGCTTAACGATACTTTTCGGCATGCCGGCAATCTCTGCCACGTGGATACCGAAGGAATGTTCGCTGCCACCTTTCTCCAGTTTTCGGAGGAAAATCACCTTCCCATCTACCTCTTTCACACTGACATTGTAGTTCCGGATACGTGAGAAGCCCTTCTCCATCTCATTCAATTCATGGTAATGAGTGGCAAAAAGAGTACGCGCGTTGGCTCTCGCGTGCTCATGAAGATACTCTACGATGGCCCACGCAATGCTGATACCGTCGTATGTACTCGTACCTCTACCCAGCTCATCAAAGAGTACCAAACTCCTATCCGAGACATTATTGAGGATGTTGGCAGCCTCCGTCATCTCCACCATAAAGGTAGATTCGCCCAAAGAAATATTGTCACTGGCTCCCACACGAGTGAATATCTTGTCCACCAAACCCACTCTCACGCTCTCTGCAGGCACAAAGCTGCCTATCTGAGCCAACAGTACAATCAACGCCGTTTGACGCAACAGCGCCGATTTTCCGGCCATATTAGGACCGGTTATCATCATTATCTGTTGGTGAAAAGTATCAAGAAGCACGTCGTTGGGCACGTAATGCTCGCCCAAAGGCAATTGTGTTTCTATCACAGGATGGCGCCCTTGCTTGATATCCAACACATCACTGTCGTCAACAACGGGTCGTACATAAGTATGTTCTTCTGCTGTTTTGGCGAAACTCAATAGACAATCGAGTCTCGCAAGGAGGTTTGCGTTGATTTGTATTTGCGGTATGAAGTCTTGCATATACACGATGAGCTCATTAAACAACCTTGCTTCCAATGCCAGAATCTTCTCATCGGCACCTAAAATCTTCTCTTCATACTCCTTTAATTCTTGAGTTATGTAGCGTTCGGCTTGCGCAAGCGTTTGTTTTCTAACCCACTCTGCCGGAACTTGGTCTTTATATGTATTGCGAACTTCGAGATAATAACCGAACACGTTGTTATATCCGACTTTCAAACTGGATATACCGGTACGTTCGGTTTCCTCTTGTTGAATCTTCAAGAGATAGTCCTTGCCGTTTCGACTGATAGAACGTAACTCATCAAGTTCCTCACTATAACCATCGGCTATCACATTCCCTTTGTTCACAAGCAATGGAGGATCGGACTGAATTTCATGAGCTATACGGTCTTTCAAGTTTTCACAAAGATTCAATTGCTCCCCTACCCGCTTCAAGACTTCATTATCCGTCTGCAGACAAGCAAGCTTAATAGGGCGCACAGCATCCAATGCACGCTGTAATTGTACGACCTCTCGCGGTGAGACTCTGCCCACTGCCACCTTCGAAATAATACGTTCAAGGTCGCCAATACGATGCAATTGCTCGTTCACGCAATCTCTGAAATCCGGTTGTTTGAAGAAATATTCAACTATATCTTGACGATGCGTGATGGCCTGAACATTCTTCAAAGGAAATACAACCCATCTTCTGAGCATACGACCACCCATAGGTGTCACCGTTCGGTCAATGACATCTAGCAGCGAACTACCGCCATCTTGCATCGTACCAAGCAATTCCAAAGAGCGAATTGTGAACTTATCCAATCGCACATATTTCTCTTCTTCAATGCGAGCCAACGATGTTATATGCCCTATCTGGGTATGTTGCGTCTGCTCCAGATATTGCATGATGGCTCCACTGGCAATGACTCCATTGTGAAGATGTTCCACTCCGAATCCTTTAAGATTCTTCGTACCAAAATGTTTCAGAAGTTTTTGTCGAGCTGTCTGTTCGGTAAACACCCAATCATCAAGCTCGAATGTCACAAAGCGTGACCCAAAATAACGTTCAAAATCTTTCTTCTTCGTTCGATCATAAAGCACCTCTTTTGGCGAGAAATTACTTAATAATTTCTCTGCATAATCAAAAGTACCCTCGGCTGTCAGAAATTCTCCCGTTGAAATATCCAAGAATGCCACACCGCAAGAGGCTTTACCAAACTGTACGGCAGCCAAGAAATTATTCTCTTTATAGTTGAGCACGTTGTCGCTCATGGCTACACCGGGTGTCACAAGTTCCGTGATTCCGCGCTTCACCATCTTATCCATCTCGCTCAAGCCTTTCTTTCCTTTGATGGCTTCGCGCTTCTTTTTAGGGTCTTCCAGTTGGTCACAGATGGCCACTCGCTTTCCGGCACGAATCAATTTAGGCAGATAAGTATCTAGCGCATGGTGCGGAAATCCCGCCATATCGGTAGGATCCTGTGCTCCATTATTCCTTTTCGTCAACGTGATACCAAGGATACGCGCTGCTTCCACTGCATCCTCGCCATAGGTTTCATAGAAGTCGCCACAGCGAAAAAGCATCAACGCCTCCGGATGTTTAGCCTTCAACGAATAGAACTGCTTCATCATCGGTGTCAATGCTTTATTATCTTTTGCCATATCTATAGAATCCTTCCTTTATCATAAATTATTTGTGAATAGCTTTTACTATCTTTCCTTTGATTGTATTTGCCCATACTGTTTTTGCAAAGATACGGCAAATCATAGATAAAAACGAAGCTTCAATAATTTTTGTCTGTTAGTTAGGCATCTCTCTTCGAACGTTTTTATTGAAATATTTATTATCTTTGCAAGCATATACATGTTGATTCTATCACGACAGAAAACCTAAACTATTTATATAATGAAAAAAACAACCCTGATACTTTCGGCTTTATTGTGTGCAGCAATGGGCTTCGCTCAACAGTCACGTACCGACATTAAAACCAATCCTCTATTCTCTGCCAGCAGCTATTATGCCTATCCCGGCCCTCTACAGCAGAAACTTACCCCTGCTCCTACCGGGTATAAACCTTTCTACATCAGCCATTATGGTCGACACGGAAGCCGCTGGCTCATCAATAAGAACGATTATCTACAGCCGGTTGCCATTCTACAACGCGCTGATAGCCTAGGTAAACTCACCGCATTAGGGCGCGATATACTTCGCCGACTTATCATGATTCGCGATGCAAGTAAGAATCGTTACGGCGAACTCACGCAACGAGGAGGCGAACAACACCGCCAAATTGCCAAACGCATGATACAGAATTTCCCGGAAGTCTTTGCCGGTCGAACCAATATCGATGCCCGTAGTACCACTGTCATCCGGTGTATTTTCTCCATGGAGAATGCCCTACAACAATTGCTTCTCATCAATCCCGAATTACAAATCAAACAGGATGCCAGCAACCACGACATGTATTACATGAACTATGACGACCCTGTACTGAACAAAAAGAAAATGCCGGCCAAAGCCGACGAGGCCTACAAAGCATTTGGAAAGAAATTTCTTCACTACGATCGTGTAATGAATAACCTCTTCAACGACTCCAGCTATTGGAAGCATCAAGTAAAATACGAGCAGTTATACAGGCGTTTATTCAGTAATGCAGCTAATTTGCAAAGCACAGAATTGCGCCATACGATTTCTTTATACGATCTCTTCAGCGACCAAGAGATTTACAATAATTGGCGCACAGAGAATGCTTGGTGGTATATTACTTATGGTGGTAGCCCATTAAATGGTGGTACACAGCCTTTCACACAACGCAATTTGCTTCGTAATATCATTGCCCAAGCCGACTCTTGCATACAGTTAGAGCATCCCGGAGCTACCCTTCGCTATGGTCACGACACCGTTATCATGCCACTCACCTGCCTCCTCGACCTAGACGGACTGGGCATGCAGGTAGAGAATCTCGAAGAGTTGGAGACACGCGGATGGTACAATTATCGTATATTCCCGATGGCTGCCAACATTCAATTCGTATTCTACCGTAAGAATGCAAACGACAAAGACGTCATCTTCAAGGTTTTACGCAACGAAAATGAAGCTACGCTGCCCATCAAGACAGACATAGCTCCATATTATCATTGGAAGGATTTCAAAGATTACTTCCTCAAAAAACTCGATAGTTATAAAGAATAAGAGTCGTAAGATTCTACTACTTTCAATAGATCCGCGAAGTCATCGATGATGTGTTCAGCTTCAACACTCACCATGTCTTCGCGGCTTCCGTTTCCATAAGTCACCCCACACGTATGCACACCGGCAGCCTTTCCCATCATCATGTCAAAGGTTGCGTCGCCTACCATCAAGGCCTCATCGGGCTGTAAGTTAAACATTGCCAGTGTTTTCTCAACCATTTCGGGATCTGGCTTACAATGTTCTACATCCTGAGCACTCACTACCGCCGACATATAATCGTCTAGCTCGAACTCATGGATAAAATTGAGTAACGAGCCACGATACCGACTACTGGCTATCGTCAGTTTCAAACCGCGCCGATGTAATTCCCTGATAGTATCTATCACATGCGGAAATGGTGGAACGGCATGCGGAACATTGCGCCGCGTAAATATCTCAGCATAGACCTCTGCACACTTGTCTCCCATTTCATCCGACATAGGAATCAATCTGGTAAACGTTTCTTTCAGTGGCAACCCAATCATGGCTGCACACTCTTCTCGCGTACGTTTATCCAATCCCAATACATCAATGGTATCAAGCATGGTGTCTGTTATCAACTTCTGAGTATCACCCAGTGTTCCATCAAAATCCAGTAATACGACTTTTATTGCCATCCGCTCATTTTTTACAGAGCAAAGGTAAGCATAAAAGCATTGTAAAACGAACGGCCGTTCATCTTTTATTCTTATTCCAATCTATCTTGATCACATTTGGCTACTCACGCCAAGCGCTCCTAACAAAGCCGTAGCTACAGCCACAATTACTTTCAACACCATCTTCCATTTATTTCCATTCATCACTTTACCTCCATTTTAAATTTTTAATGATAAAGAGTGGAGTAGGGAGACGTGTCCCCCTTACTCCAAATTCCACATTCTTATTGTCCGACTTCCTTCTTATCGGGAGCTGCGGCATCGGTCTTCTTCACATCATAGTTGGTCAATTCAGCCAACTTAGCCCCATTCACGAGCACCTTGCTGCGCTTGTGAGACCCTGCATCTATCTTGGTCTCAGGCATAAACAGTACATGAACTCGTTTCACATGCTTTGCGATCGTGTACTCTTTTGCAGTAGGCGCTGCCAACGAACTGATTCCCAACTTGAAACTTCCAAGTCCGTCGATACGTACACGCTTTGAATTTTGCAATTCGTCTTGCATCACTTCTACCAACTCGGTAAGCACTGCCTTGATGTCGCTCTTCTTCACAGTACAGTTTCGCTGCATGATTTCTGCGAGTTCATCAGTTCCTACCACACCGTTGTGTACGGCTCTTGCATACCATTTACCAAGAAATCTACCTTCACGCTTGCACTGATAAAGTTTGTAATTCACTGCCATAATTGTTACCCTTTCTTTAAGTTTTAAATTGTTGTTAATAATTAGATTAGTTATGTTCTTCATTCTCTCCCGTCACCCTGACCTTATAGTCGACATCAAAGTCAGCCGTGTCGTTGATTGAATGGTTATCCTGAACACGATGCAAAGATACAATATCGCTCACCCATTGTCAAGCACTAATGCGATACACAATGCGATACATTCATCACAAAGAGCCCAAACTTCTATCCGAAATAGCTAAAACCAGCTTTTGAACACCTATTTATAATGACATTATCCCATTTTTTTCGTACTTTTGCATGCAAAGAATCAATAAAGAGAAACAGAACGTTATGGAACAGAAGAAATATCTACGCACCACTGTCACTTCCGCTTTGCCCTATGCAAACGGTGGTGTACACATTGGCCACTTGGCCGGCGTATATGTACCGGCCGATATCTACGTGCGCTATTTACGCCTTAAAAAAGAAGATGTACTCTTCATCGGAGGTAGCGATGAGCACGGTGTGCCTATCACTATCCGTGCCCGTAAAGAGGGTATCACACCTCAAGACGTAGTCGATCGTTATCATAACATGATTAAGAAGAGTTTTGAAGATTTCGGCATCAGCTTCGATATATACAGTCGTACCACCTCTGATACACACAGTAAATTGGCTTCCGACTTCTTTAAGAAGCTATACGAAGACGGTAAACTCGTTGAGCACGAAACCGAACAGCTATACGACGAAGAGGCTCATCAGTTCTTGGCCGACCGTTATGTGATAGGGGAGTGTCCTCATTGCCACAACGACCATGCTTATGGCGACCAATGTGAGAAATGCGGTAGCGATCTCTCACCTATGGAACTCATCAATCCTCATAGCACTATCAGTGGTTCCGCACCTGTCATCAAGAAGACCAAGAACTGGTATCTGCCCTTGAACGAATATCAAGAGTGGCTCAAACAATGGATTCTTGAGAGTCACCAAGAGTGGCGTCCCAATGTCTATGGACAGTGTAAGAGCTGGCTCGACATGGATTTACAGCCTCGTGCCATGACGCGCGACCTCGATTGGGGTATTCCCGTACCCGTAGCCGATGCCGAGGGGAAAGTGCTCTACGTATGGTTCGATGCTCCTATCGGCTACATCTCCAACACCAAAGAGTTGTGCGATGCTCAACCTGAGCGCTGGGGCTCATGGGAGAAATGGTGGAAAGACGACGATACGCGCTTGGTACACTTCATTGGTAAAGACAACATCGTATTCCACTGCATCATCTTCCCAACTATGCTCAAGGCACACGGAGACTATATTCTACCCGATAATGTGCCTGCCAACGAATTCTTGAATTTGGAGAATGACAAGATTTCTACCTCTCGTAACTGGGCTGTATGGTTACATGAATACCTCGTTGATATGCCCGGAAAGCAAGATGTATTACGCTATGTGCTCACAGCCAATGCTCCTGAGACCAAGGACAACAACTTTACGTGGAAGGACTTCCAAGAGCGCAACAACTCCGAATTGGTAGCAATCTATGGTAATTTCGTTAATCGTGCCCTCCAACTCACCAAGAAATACTTCGAAGGAGTCGTACCCACATGCGGCGAATTGCTCGACATAGACAAGCATACCCTCGACGAGTTCAAAGATGTTAAGCAAAAAGTCGAGAGTCTTCTCAATGTATTTAAGTTCCGCGATGCACAGAAAGAGGCTATGAATCTGGCTCGTATCGGTAACAAGTATATCACCGATTGCGAACCTTGGAAAGTTTGGAAGACCGATCCGGAACGTGTCAAAACCATTCTCTACATCTCTTTGCAACTCGTAGCCAATCTAGCTATTGCTTTCGAACCATTCCTACCATTCTCTTCAGAGAAGTTGCGTAAGATGATTAATATGGACAACTTCGATTGGGCACAGTTGGGCGACACCGACTTACTCAAAGCCGGACACCAATTGGCTGAACCCGAACTGCTCTTCGAAAAGATTGAAGACGAGATTATCGAAGCCCAACTGAAGAAGTTGGAAGATACCAAAAAGGCCAATGAAGCAGCTGCTTACAAAGCCAAAGACATCAAATCAACTATCGCATACGAAGATTTCGAGAAACTTGATATTCGTGTAGGACACATCGTCAATTGCGAAAGGGTGAAGAAAGCCAATAAGTTATTGAAGTTCACCATCGACGATGGCAGTGGTCAACCGCGTACCATCGTGAGCGGCATTGCCAAATTCTATGAGCCCGAACAGCTCATTGGCAAAGATATCTGTTTCATTGCTAACCTTGCACCTCGCAAGTTGATGGGTATCGAGAGTCAGGGAATGATTCTTTCTGCCGAGAATTTCGATGGTAATCTAGCGGTTACCCGTGTCGACCGAGAGGTCAAACCGGGCAGTCAAGTACTGTAATTTCTCCTTTTAGTGTCTGTTGCGAATGAGATATAGAGTCCCTTATCAACTTTAAGAATTATCACAATGGATTCTCGGTAAAGGGTTTCTACTCCCGATTTGCAACAGACATTAAATATAACAACCAATATCTAATAATCCCATGAACATGCCTTGTCGACATACGATTCGCACCCAATGGCATGATTATAATGCAGGTAGCTATTTTATTACTATCTGCACAAAAAAGCAACAACATTATTTTGGACATATCACTTGCGAAAATTCCAATCCTAAAATAATTCTATCAACCATTGGAAGTTATGCAGAGAGATACCTACAATCTATCCAACATCACTTCCCTGATATTCAGATACCCCTTTACAGCATAATGCCTAACCACATCCATGCGCTGGTTTTTATCTCCGGAAACTTTTCCTTAAAAGAAAAAAGAAATCAGGCAAAATCCCCTCCTTATAATATTCAGATGCATTATGCAAATGCAACTGCTCAAAAAGGAAGATTATCTACTGTCATAGGAAGTTACAAAGCAGCCATCACAAAATATGCATATCAAAACAATATCACCTTTGCTTGGCAAACTAGACTATTTGAACACATCATCAAACATCAAGAAGAGTATAACGCCATAGCAGAGTATATACAGAATTATGTAGCACGATGGTATCTTGATAAGTATTATAAACAGTAGGGACGCGACATGTCGCGTCCGCAAGTTGAATACACTTATAAAAGCATTATCTTATCATTTTAATGAATAAATATTCCCATTTCCTGCAACGGACGCGACGTGTCGCGTCCCTACAGTCTTCTGCAAGATGGCAAGATTGCTATTATTAGGTATACGCTCATTTATCTTCGTACCCCCTTTGCTATTCGTTCGTTCGACTATTTAATGAATCGAAATACTTTGAAGAATCACTATTTTATCGTACCTTTGCAACTGTTTTTATACAAATCAGTATTTAATAATTCATGTACAAACAATTTTTCAACAAGCGCTGTAGCCTCAAGTTCAAGCATTTCTCGAACAAGGGCTATGCTCTCTTCTCCGTGTTGGGACGCGAAGTGCTCGTTGGCACGTTGAGCATCGCAACACTCTCTCACGCGAAAGCAGAGGGAGTAAGCACCGTTCAGACTGCCAATGTAGACTCTGCTCTCTATGACAACGGACGTGAAGTGAGCCTCGACGAAGTCAGTGTGACGGCATCGAGAGCACCGCTGACACAAAGTCAGCAAGCGAGAATGGTCACTGTACTGAGCAAAGCCGACATTGCGGCCGCTCCAGTACAAAGTATTAATGATTTGCTGAAATATGCTGTAGGCGTCGATGTACGACAACGAGGTCCTTTAGGCACTCAAACCGACGTCAGCATCAGAGGTAGTAACAGTGAGCAAATCACAATTCTACTCAACGGTATTAACATCTGCGACCCGCAGACAGCACACAACGCCTTCGATTTCCCGGTTGATATTTCTGAAATCGAACGCATAGAAGTGCTGGAAGGCCCCGCCGGACGCATCTACGGAACGTCTTCCTTGCTCGGCGCCATCAACATCGTTACACGTATTCCTAAACAGTCTGGAGCCTCAGCCCATGTAGAAGCCGGCAGCTACGGTTATCTAAATGTCGGTGCACGCACCTACTACTCGCGCGAACATTGGGCACATTCCGTCTCCGGAAGTTATGCCCGTAGCGATGGGTACAGTCGTAACAAGGCCGGTAGTCTCAATGCCGATTACCGTGGTGGCAAAGCTTTCTATCAAGGACGTTACGACGATAACAGCGTCACCGTGAATTGGCACGCCGGCTTATCTACCAAGAATGTAGGAAGCAATACATTCTATAGCCCCAAATCCGACAATCAATTTGAACACACTTTCAAGACTTATACGGCTGTACAAGCCCTCACCAAGCAGGGACGCCTACATTTCCGACCATCCATTTATTGGAATCGCAATATGGATAGGTTTGAGTTCTTCCGTGGAAAGCTTGATAAGGTTCCATTCAACTACCATCGTACCGATATCTACGGTGTCAACCTCAACAGTTATTTCGACTGGTCTTTGGGACGTACAGCCTTCGGTGCCGAGCTGCGCAACGAAGACTTGGTGAGTGGAAATCTCGGAGAACCGCTCAACACTCCACGACATATCCATGGTACCGACCGCGATTATACATTGGGATTGAACCGCACCAACATCAGCCTCAACCTTGAGCACAACCTCATCCTACAGCGTTTTACGCTCTCTGCCGGTCTAGTTGCTGTCAAAAACAGTTGGGCAGAGATGAACATGCGCGTCTATCCGGGTATCGATGCCGGTTACCGTATTGGCAACAACTGGAAAGTATATGCTTCTTACAACACCTCGCTTCGCATGCCATCGGTCACCGAACTCTACCTAAAGAAAGATGGTTACTTTGCCGATAAGCACTTGAAGCCCGAAGAGTTATCGGCTCTTGAAGCCGGTGTGAAATTCCGTTCAAATGCCATTAGTGCCAGTGCTAGTATCTATCACAACCACTATAAAAACCTCATCGACTGGATTCGCGATACCCGTCAAGCTGATAATGTGTGGAAATCGGTCAATTTCGGCCGTATCAATGCGTTGGGCATAGAGACCAACGTAGACATGTCGCTCGCTCATTTACTGCCTTCACAGCGTATTTTAGAGCGTCTTTCAGTGGCTTATAGCTATATTAATCAAGACCGACATGAGGCCGATGGTATCCAGAGTCAATATGCTTTGGAATATCTACGCCATAAATTGGTTGCCAATCTGCGTACCCATCTTTGGCGGAATCTGCATCTTGCATTGAATTATCGACTACAAAAACGTACAGGTTCCTATACCAATAGCGATGGAGCAGTATGTCGATATGCCACCTTTGGATTGCTCGACGCACGTTTATCATGGGATGCCAAACACTACCAAGCCTACATTGTGGGCAACAATCTGCTCAACAAGAAGTACGTAGACTATGGTATTGTGCCACAACCCGGAACATGGTTAGTAGCCGGTTTCAGCATCAAAATGTGATTATAAAATCTATTTTTAACCAATAATAACACGAGTTCGCATAGGATGATATTCATATATCCTTACCTTTGCAACCGATTAATTTAATTAAGCAGCAATAATGAAAAAAACATTTATTATGTTGTTGGCTGCCGGTGCTTTGATCGCATCTTGCCAACCCAAGTCTAAAACTGGAGCAAATTCAGAAAGTACGGACTCTGTAGCAGCAGTTGCCGACACTACCGTATTCGAAGGTACTGTTCCCGCTGCCGATGGTCCCGGTACTCGTTACACTGTAAAACTAGCTAACGATTCTACATTGGGATTCGCAGTTGTTGAGACTTATCTCGAAGCAGAGAATGGTCAAGACCAGACCAACAACTACACTGGTAAGGCAGAAAACATTGAGAAGACCGTTGATGGCAAGCAAGTAAAGGGCTTGAAGCTTCATCTAGGCGATGCCAACGACCTCTACTTCACACAACCTAACGACTCTACACTCCGTATGGTTTCTGATGAGTTGCAGGAAAGTGCCACAGGTCTCAACTACGACTTGAAGAAGAAGTAAGCCAACTCAATATTCATAACATGCAAATAGGCCTGTCCAAATGGACAGGCCTATTTTTATATACGAATCGTCCAGATTCTTATTTCATCAAAAGAGGTATCACTTCCTCTGCCTTGGCATCGTTCCCTACACAGAAGAGATTGCGTCCCATCTTCGTGGTATTGCTCCAATACTTCTCATTCAATGGACATACACGCAGGTCTTGACTGAATGCGTTGTACCAATCCCAACCTTTCACCGTAGCATCTGTGACTGCAAAGAAAGCTCCGTGCGACGCATCCACATAGGTTTCAAACTCTTTACGAGCTTGGTTACCCCACTTCGAGAGGTTGGCATCCAACTGATATATCAAGTGGAAACGATCAAAGTATTCCGGCGTATAAGCAGCATCGTCGGCTAATTCCGTCACGTCAAAATGGCATTTCTCTCCAAGTTGCTTCAGTTGTTCTATTATTTGGCGAACCACAGCTACTGATTTTCCACCGGTCAACACAAGTACATGCTTCAATGGAATCGTACCCTTATTGTTTTTCAACAACGATTCGTAAATAGTTACCTGCCCATCTCGCTGAGCATTGTCTTCCGTCGTCTCCCAATACATACCGCCTAACAAGCCTCTATCAATGATATATTGGCACTTGGCAGCCCACGACTGGGGATTATCAAAGCCCCATACCAACTTACCAGTCTTATCGGCTAGGTAAGGTACTTCGCCGATACTGTCCCAACGTTCTACATAACGCCCATCGGTAAAACCGGTCTTCATAAACTTATCCAGTATCTTATTACTATGGTCGCCACGACCATAGAGAGGCATACCCAAGGTCAACTTCTCCGGTGGTACACCATTCTTGATATGTGCATCGATACCTTCCTCTAGACTGATATGGCCCGATAGAGGAGAGCGATGGATGGTGGTATGGTGCATCGGCGGGTTAGACTGGTCGTAACCCATAATATTAACGAAATTCAAATACTTCACACATGCACGGAAATCAATATACAGTCCGTCTTGGATAGTAGCAATAGTCAATAGCTTCTTGCTTCCTAGAGCTTTACGAAGGTCGCGCATCAGCAGCGTGAAATTCTTGGTGTCATCGGGCGAAGAAGAGATGCCCGACTCGCTACTGGTAGGATATTCCCAGTCAATGTCGATACCATCGAGTCCATACTTGTCTACGATACGCCGGCAATCGCGGGCAAAAGCCGTACGATTAGCCTGTGTAGCTGCCATCTCAGAGAAGTTTCCACTCGTCCATCCACCTATTGATAGGTTGATTTTCAAGTTTGGATTCTGCTTCTTCAGAGCCACCACCTTCTCTAAAAATGGCGGGTTCTGAATATCAACACCGTTAAAGGCCTTATTCACATGGCCGAAAGCATAGTTGATATGGGTCATAAGCGTGGGGTCAGGAAGCCGAAGATCGGTCCACGAACAAACGTAGGCTACAACCACACGGTCTTTGGGTTTGGCCGTAACCGCGAGCATGGTGAATGCCGCTATGGCAAGCATCACCAGTCGACTGATATAAATTTTCATTGTCTCTTGGTTTTATATAGATGAATTCTCTTTTGCAAATTTACGAAAAAAAAGAAGAGAGTACAAAGCTGAAATCGCCTAAAAAGCGTATTTTTGTATGGCTGTCCGACTCTGAAACAGAAGCCTCGAAGGCGTCTTAACAACTAGAAAAACAAGGAACATGAAAGAAATGACCGAACAACAGGCTCTCTTTAAACTCTCTGCCCTCTGCTCGCAAGCCGAACATTGCAGCGGTGAGATGCTCGACAAGATGTGTAGATGGGGTATTGATGAGGCCGCACAAACACGCATCATGGCACATCTCATAGAAGAAAAATACGTAGACGATGCCCGATATACACGTGCTTTTGCCCGTGACAAGATACGTTACAATGGTTGGGGACGTCGCAAAGTAGAGCAAGCCCTCTATGCCAAACATGTGGAACGAGCCGTCTATATGCCCGTACTCGATGAGATTGACGACCAAGAGTATCTGAATGTGCTGCGCCCTTTGTTGCGAAACAAGCAGAAATCCATCAAGGCGGCCAGCGACTACGAACGCAATATGAAACTCATCAAGTTTGCCATGGGGCGCGGTTTCGACTATTCACTCATACGCCAATGTCTGGAGGGCGATTTCGATGAGCCGATGGAGTGATTGGGGCAAAGCGCTCCTAGATGTCATAGCACCACGTTGTTGTGCGGTGTGTGGTCGTCGGTTGAGTGTCAACGAACAGGTGATGTGCGGTCGATGTAACCTCCATTTGCCCCGAACCGGTTTTGAATTGCAGCCTTACGATAACGAAATGGCCAAGATGTTTTGGGGACTGATACCTGTCGAACGCTGCGTTGCCTTCTTTTACTACACCAGCCATGCGCCCGAAAGTCGGCTTATCTACGACCTGAAATATCACCACCATCCCGAAATAGGCTATCAACTGGGGCACATGTTGGCTCGCGACTGCATGCAAGCAGGCTTCTTCGAGGGTATCGACATGATTATTCCCATCCCTCTTTATAAGAAACGAGAACGCCAACGAGGGTATAATCAAAGTGTGGAGATAGCGCGCGGAGTGGCAGAAGCGACGGGATTACCTTTAAAGAAAGACGTTGTGGAGCGCATTACCTTCGGGGGTAGCCAAACTCTACGCGACCGTTGGCAACGCACAGAGAACGTAGAAGACGCCTTTCGACTGAAAGACACTGGTATCACAGGCCACCATATTCTTCTTATAGACGACATTGTAACCACCGGTGCCACTATCTGTTCGTGCGCACAAGAGCTATTACGAGCCGGCAACGTGAAGTTTAGCGTACTTTGTCTAGGCTTGGCGAATAGGGAATAAAAGGAACACTTATCTAGGCTTCTCCCAAAAGTATGGTATTTTATTATAATAAGAGAAAGTCTTTCTATTCTAGGAAGTATAAGGAAAGACTTTCTTCTTGATCTTATTTATTTCTTATACCATTTGTCATATAAAGTATTACAATCTAATAACTTTGGCCAACTAAAATCGTATTTCCTGTATGTACCCATGTTTTCTGATTCCTTCTTTTCTTTAGACAAGACCCTTTTCACAGCAAACGTACCATCCTTGCTTTGTGAAACGTCCAACCTATATTCATAACCCGGTTCATACTCAAAGTTCTCGATATATTGAGTAGTAGTCCAACTCTGTTGCCCCTCATATTTGACTATATATTCGCAAAAAAACAAATTAGATTCTCCTTCACAATAAAAAGTACATTGTGAAGCCACTACTAAAACCTCTTCGCTTGAGCATCCTGCTAATAGCAGGGTAGCCAATAGAAATAAAATACTCGTTTCATATCAATTATAAGTGTATATTTGTCAACTTGTCTTCCGTTTACTCAGCTTCTCATCCACGCTTCCGATACCAAACTATCTCGTTTCCATCATACAATTCACTTTTATACAGAGTTACGTCAGTGGGTAATACAGGGGCAGACGTACCGTCATCGACTACCTGTACACTCGTTTCTACGCGTATTTCATCCCACAATCCGGCTTCTATGAAACTCTTATGGGTCTTGGCTCCCCCCTCGACGATGAGCGATTGCACCTTATCTTCATACAACCGATGGAGCAATTCCGGAATTGGTGTCTTGTGGCTGAGTACCAACCGGCGCGGATTCCCTCCACTCCAGTCGCGCACAGTCAATGCTGGATGCTCACGCTCGTCGGTCATTCGCCCTACAAGAATGGCATCGTTTTCAGCTCGTAGTTGATGGGAGAGCATACGCGTAAATTCGTTTGAAATAGCCAGTGCATGTCCGTGGTTGTCTAGAAAACCATTGGCTGTCTGCGCCCACTTCAAGATGATATACGGGCGCTGCTCGGTATTGAACGTGCTAAAGCGACGATTGAGCCACAGACATTCCTCTTCGAGCACACCGACTGTCACCTCTATACCTGCTTCACGGATACGTTGGATACCACGTCCCTGCACTTTGGCAAATGAATCGACACATCCGCACACCACACGACGCACCCCCTTGCTCACAATCAGGTCGGCACAAGGAGGCGTCTTGCCGTAGTGTGCACAAGGTTCAAGGCTCACGTAGACCGTTGCTTGGCGTAATAAAGCCTCGTCTACTTTACGAATAGAGGCGAAAGCATTCACCTCGGCATGCCCCTCCCCGCATCGTACATGGTAGCCCTCGCCAATAATGCGTCCGTCGGCTACGATGACAGCTCCCACCATCGGATTAGGTTTGGCATTCTGTCGCCCATTCTTAGCCAGTTGGATACACCGACGCATGTAGCGTTCATCGATTTGTTGTTGCATTAAAGTAATGGTATCATCGTGATAGTTCCATTTATTTTCTTCCATATTTCCTCGTCGTTTGACGGCCACAGCGATGCTATGCCTTCCTGTCTATACAACAAAGATAGTATTTTTCCACATCATCCATTCACTCTTCCCAATGATTTTACCTAACTTTGCGAATAATATATGCCTAATCAGGTAACATCATGGGCAGTCTTTCAGACTGGAATCTCTTGCCAATCTCCTTTCCGTAGGCCTAAAGGCTCACGGCTATGAAAAGGCAGTCCTTCGGACTGATGAGCCCTAAATGCCTACATAGGACAAAAGATAACATACCAATAAGCGCCAAACAGAAGGATGGACAACCCTGAATGTGGCTACATTGTCCGAAGAGTAACCCATCAATAGCCGGGGGTTGGAGCGAAGCGGAAACCTCCGGAAACAAAGACGAAACAATAAAAGAGTCTGATAAGACTCCCCAATATTAATAACAATCAATTCTCCTGACTGAATCTTATTAAATACAACTCCATATCTATGTCCACATTTCGATCTCTTTGGCAACGCCTGACACCTCTATACGATGACCACGAAGCCGCATCCATCGTACGGTTGATGCTGGAAACTCGTTTTACAATGACCTATACTGACATTGCTTGTGGCGCTATCGGCAATCTAAACGATGACGACACACGAGAATTAGAGGCATTGATGCGGCGACTAGAGACCGGAGAACCAGTGCAATATGCCCTTGGTGAGGCGCAATTCATGGGACGGACGTTTCGAGTTGAGCCGGGCGTACTCATCCCACGTCCCGAAACGGAAGAGCTATGTAGATGGATTATCGCAGAGAACAAACATACGTGCGACATCCTCGACATAGGCTGTGGCTCCGGATGTATTAGCGTGACACTGGCAGCTGAACTCCCCATGGCGCACATATCGGCATGGGATATATCAGATACGGCCTTGCGAGTGACCACGGAGAATGCATACAGACTCGGCACACAAGTGAATACTACCAAACAAAATGCCCTGCAACCACCGACCGATGAGCACCGTTGGGACGTCATCGTGTCAAATCCACCCTATATCTGCTTTCGAGAAAAGGCCGACATGGAGCCGAATGTGCTTGAACACGAGCCCTCATTAGCTCTCTTTGTGCCAGACGACGACCCACTATTGTTTTATCGGGCCATTGCCCAATATGCCCATCGAGCCCTGAAATCGGGTGGAAAACTCTACTTTGAAATCAACCCTCTCTATGCCCAAGAGACCGCTCAAATGCTACAGACGATAGGGTTTGAAGAGATAGAGACACGACATGACGAATTCGGGAAGCAAAGAATGATTCGCTGCCAAGCCACAGCAGCATCGTTGTAAAGCCTTAACAGCAATGCTGAATGGGCGATGCAGTAATGCTGCCACAGCCCTGCAGTCTGGAAATGGCTAAGTAGACGAGTTGACAAGTAGAATATATTGTCCGAAGAATAAGCCCTTCGTAGCCAGCAAGGTAGAGTGAAACGAAAGCGTAAAAACGCTCTCTACTTCCCACATAAAGGGAAAAAACATTACAATTAAAAGAAATTATTCGCCCTCTCCTTCATAGAGAGGGATGAGAAGAAGTACCCTATTGGGCAGTCTTTCAGACTGGATTCCCTTATCAATCTCCTTTCCGTAGGCCTAAAGGGCCACGGCTATGAAAAGGCAGTCCTTTGGACTGATGAATCCCAAATGCCTACATCGGACGAAAGATAACATATCAATAAACGCCAAACAGAGGGATGGACAACCCTGAACATGGCTACATTGTCTAAAGAACAACCCATCAATAGCCGGGGGTTGGAGCGAAGCGGAAACCTCCGGAAACAAAGACGAAACAATAAAAGAGTCTGATAAGACTCCCCAATAAAAAAGAAACTTGTGAAATCAATCAACCAAATAGAACAGGATAAACAAACCATTCGCCTGATGATAGAACTCTATTGCAGGCATCACCTACACCAAGACGCGCCGTCAAGGGAATACGTGGAACTCATCAACTATGCTTGCCGGCGTATTGACCATTGTCCTTTTGGTGTAGATAAACATGCCTGTAAAGACTGTCCGGTGCATTGTTATACGCCGCAAATGCGCGAGAAGATACGGCAAGTGATGCGGTGGAGCGGTCCGCGTATGCTATTCTATTCGCCTCGTGCCACACTCCGACATCTACAACAAATATTCAAACATCAATTCAGAAAGAAATGACTCTACAACTCGTCACCCTATATCTCCTCGGCATCAATATCATAACGCTGGCAGCCCACGGCATAGATAAATGGAAAGTTCGGCATCATCAATGGCGCATTTCAGAAGTGGTGCTCCTATTTTTAGCCTTCATTGGCGGAGCCATGGGAACTTTTCTGGGCATGCGCTTATTCCACCACAAGACACAGCATTGGAAGTTTCGCATCCTTGTACCACTACTCCTTATCCTACAAATAGCCGCCTTGGTGTATTGCCGAAGTTAAGAGAAGACACAAAAGAACACATGAAGAGCCAGTCCATGCAACTCAAGCAATCCGGCATCGCTATGCTTTTTCACCTTATTATTTGCTTTTCTGCGCTAAATTATGTAATTTTGTAGACCTATATCAACGATAAATCATTAGAAATCAACGTTTTCTAAACATAGTGAACAGAGGCAATCTTTGTCGGTTGTTCAGTATATTGAGATAGTGATTTCGAAGTAAATAGTAAAAGAAAGAAAAGATGCCATCTGTAGAAATCAAGAAGGTAGAATCTAAGAAGGAACTCAAAGATTTTATCGAGTTCCACTATGACTTATACAAAGGGAACCCATATGACGTCCCAAACCTATTCAGTGATGAACTAAACACACTCAGCCCGAACAAGAATGCTGCCTTCGACTTCTGCGAAGCCGAATACTATTTGGCTTACAAAGAAGGTAAGTTAGTAGGGCGTGTGGCTGCCATCATCAATCATAAAGCCAACGATAAGTGGGGCCAAATGAACGTTAGATTCGGATGGTTAGACTTCATAGACGACGAAGAGGTGTTGCGCGCACTGCTCAAAGCCGTAGAAGACTATGGCCGACAGAAAGGAATGCAACACGTAGTGGGGCCATTGGGATTCACCGATATGGACCCGGAAGGAATGCTGATAGAGGGATTTGACCAGTTGGGCACAATGCCTACTATCTACAACTATCCCTACTATCCACAACACATTGAGCACATCGGAGGTTTTGAAGTGGACAATCGGTATGTAGAATACAAAATAGCCGTGCCGGATACCATACCTGAAAAATTCGCCAAGATAGCATCAATGATAGAGTCAAGATACAATCTACACGTAAAAAAACTTACGAAGAAGGATGTCTTTGAAGGGGGATACGGACGAAAAATATTCGAACTCATCAACTCAACTTATAAAGACTTGTACGGATACTCAGAGCTCTCAGACAGGCAGATAGACCAATATATCAATATGTACTTGAAATTGGCCGACCTGAATCTTATCACTTTAGTGGAAGACTGGAATGCCGATAAGAAGCTGTGTGGTATCGGTATCACCATTCCCTCGCTGTCTATAGCCTTGCAAAAGTGCCACCGTGGACGACTGTGGCCAATGGGTTGGTGGCACCTGTTACGTGCCATTAAGTGTCATAAGACGGAGGGTGTAGACCTATTACTGATGGGTGTGCTGCCCGAATACCGTGCCAAGGGAACCAACGCCTTGATATTTGCCGACCTCATACCACGCTGCCAAGCCTACGGCTTCAAGTGGGGGGAGAGTCAGGTAGAGATAGAGAGCAACGAGAATGTGCAGAGTCAATGGGAATATCTGGAACGTACGTTGCACAAACGTCGTAACTGTTACAAGAAAACCATCACACAATAACGCGGCCAAGAAGCCTTTTATCTATAAAAATTGATGAGCAATATAGAAGTAAGACAGATAACGAGCCGTAAACAACTGAAGGAGTTTATCAAGTTCAGAAACGACTTATACCGCGATTGTGAGTATGCTGTACCCTTCTTATACAGCGAAGAGATGGCTACACTCGACAAGAATAAGAACGCATCGTTCGAATGTTGCCAAACCATTTACTTTATGGCTTATCGCGAGGGGAAACCGGTTGGACGCATCGCAGGTATCATCAACGAACGCGCCAACGAGGCATGGAAGAACAATACCGTACGTTTCGGATGGTTCGACTTTGTAGACGACATTGAAGTATCCCGCAGTCTGCTCAACGCAGTGGAAGAGTGGGGACACAACAAGGGTATGGATGTGATGGCAGGACCATTGGGATTCACCGATATGGATCGCGAAGGAATGCTGATAGAAGGATTTGATCAGCTCGAAACAATGTATACCAATTACAACTATCCTTACTATGCTGACCACATGGAAAGGCTCGGTGGATTTGAAAAAGACAACGACTATAAGGAGTATCTCATCAAAGTACCAGAGAAAATACCGGAAAAATTCGGCAAACTCAGCGCGATGATAGAGCAGCGATACAACCTGCATGCACACCAACTCACACGTAGAGAAATACTGAAAGAGGGGTATGGACGCAAAATATTCGACTTACTGAACATTACATATAAAAACCTTTATGGGTTCTCGCAGCTGTCAGAACGACAGATAAAACAACTCGTAGAATCCTATATGCGTATAGCCGACGTGAATCTCATATCGGTTATAGAAGATGGAAACAATCCCGGCAAGCCGGTAGGGTTCGGCGTTACGTTCCCATCTTTCTCTCAAGCGCTACGCAAATGCAATGGAAACCTGTGGCCACTTGGTTGGTGGGAAATGTTGAAAGTGGCACTATGGCACCGTACAGAGGTGGTAGACTTGTTATTGATAGGCGTTCTTCCCGAATACAGAAGCAAGGGAGTGAATGCCCTTATCTTCAATAAACTCATACAACAGTGCCAAGAATATGGTTTCAAAATTGCCGAAGCTCTGCCTCAGATGGAAACCAACGAAGGGGTACAAAGCCAATGGCAATATCTAGAATCCATACAACATAAACGCCACAGGTGCTATAAGAAACAATTGATAAAAGAATAACAACCAACGATATATGAAAGAAGAGGACAATATACCACAGACAGAACAAGTCGTCTACAACGAAGATAACATCCGAACACTGTCGGGTACGGAACACATCCGTACTCGACCGGGTATGTATATCGGCCGATTAGGCGATGGAACGTTGCCCGAAGACGGTATCTACGTGCTACTGAAGGAAGTCATCGACAATTCTATTGACGAGTTTAAGATGAATGCCGGTAAGCGCATAGAGATTGATATAGAGGATCACTTGCGCGTGACGGTGCGCGACTATGGCCGTGGAATCCCACAAGGAAGTCTTATCTCGGCCGTATCAGAGTTGAACACAAGCGGTAAATTCGACTCGAAGGCCTTCAAAAAGAGTATCGGTCTGAATGGAGTAGGTGTGAAAGCTGTGAATGCACTCAGCTCTCATTTCACCGCATCGTCGTACAGAGACGGTAAAGTAAGGGTCGCTGAGTTTGAATGTGGTAAGCTTATTAAAGATACAACTGAAGACTCTGAAGACGAAAACGGAACGTGTATTTACTTTGAACCCGACAAGACGCTGTTCAAAAACTATAGCTTTCACGACGACATCGTGGAGAATATGCTGCGCAACTACACTTACCTGAACATAGGACTGACCATTATGTTCAACGGAAGACGTATCCACAGCCGCAACGGACTGGAGGATTTGTTGAGCGACAACATGACTAACGACGGACTATATCCTATCATCCACATCGCAGGAGAGGATATCGAGATAGCCTTTACACACACCAATCAGTATGGAGAGGAGTATCATTCGTTTGTCAACGGACAGCATACGACGCAAGGCGGAACCCATCAGACGGCATTCAAGGAGCACATTGCGCGTACCATCAAGGAGTTTTTCAACAAAGGTTACGAGTATACGGACATTAGAAACGGACTGGTTGCCGCTATTGCTATCAACGTTGAGGAACCTCTTTTTGAAAGCCAAACGAAGATAAAGTTAGGGTCTCTCACCATGAGTCCGCAAGAAGGAAGCGTGAGTGTGAACAAGTTTGTGGGCGATTTCCTCAAAACTGAGGTTGACAACTATCTGCATAAAAATCCTGCCGTGGCCGAGGTGATGCAGCAAAAGATACAATCGAGCGAACACGAACGAAAGGCTATGGCCGGCGTTACCAAACTGGCACGTGAGCGAGCAAAGAAAGCTAACCTCCACAACCGTAAACTTCGCGACTGTAGAGTACACTTCTGTGACGCAAAGAACGAACGTAAAGAAGAGAGTTGTATCTTTATTACGGAGGGTGATTCGGCCAGTGGAAGCATCACCAAGAGTCGCGATGTGACCACACAGGCGGTATTCTCACTGCGTGGAAAGCCCCTTAATTCGTTTGGATTGACCAAGAAAGTGGTTTATGAAAACGAGGAATTCAACCTTTTACAGGCCGCTCTCGACATAGAAGACGGGTTGGATATGCTGCGTTACAACAAGGTGATTGTTGCCACCGATGCCGATGTTGACGGCATGCATATTCGCTTACTCATCATCACTTTCTTCCTTCAGTTCTTCCCGGAACTCATAAAGAAGGGACATGTATACGTGTTACAGACTCCATTGTTCCGTGTTCGTAATCGCAGAACGAAAATAAAAGACAAAGAAGTGATTGCAGAAGCCGATGCCAAACTGCGTAAAGGCGAGCGTAAAAACGACTTTATCACGCATTATTGTTATACCGACGAGGAACGCAAAGAGTCTATCCGACGCCTCGGTCCGGACCCGGAAATCACCCGATTCAAAGGACTTGGAGAGATTAGTCCGGAAGAGTTTGCCCACTTCATCGGCCCAGACATGCGCTTGGAACAAGTCACTCTCCACAAAAACGACCAAGTACAGAAGCTCTTGGAATACTACATGGGCAAGAATACTATAGAGCGCCAGAACTTCATCATCGACAACTTGGTAGTGGAAGAGGATATTCCAGAAGAAGCAGACTTATAAATTTGTTTCTCGAAAAGATAAGAGGTAGATGGCAAAATCTATAGAATCAAATATTAGAAGAGAACTTTCATGAATACATTAGAAAATAGAAGAAAGAGCCTAAATAAAAGTATTTTAGAGTGTAAGAGCCATTCCCATTCTCTTGCCTCTTATCTCTTCGCTTTTATATTATTGTCGTTTGTCTGTGCAGTACAAGCACAAACAAATAACAATATGCGTAAGCTACAGATAGCAGAAATGGCTATCAACAACCTGTACGTGGACAGTGTGGACGAAGAGAAACTGATAGAAGACGGCATCAGAGGCATGCTGTCGAAGCTGGATCCACATTCTTCCTATACCACAGCAAAGGAAACAAAAAGCATGAACGAACCACTTGAGGGTTCATTCGAGGGTATAGGCGTGCAGTTCAACATGGTTCAAGACACGCTACTCGTCATCCAACCGGTCACCGGTGGACCTTCCGAGCGTATGGGAATACTTGCCGGCGACCGTATTGTCAGTGTCGATGGTGTCGCCATTGCCGGTGTCAAGATGGCGAAAGAAGATATTATGAAACGCTTGCGTGGCCCTAAAGGCACGAAAGTAAAGCTCGGTGTCATCCGAAGAGGCATTGCCGACCGTCTCACTTTCACTATTACACGCGACAAAATACCCGTTAAAACCATCGACGCTACCTACATGATTCGGCCTCAAGTAGGCTATATTCGCATCGAAGGATTTGGTGCTACTACCTATAACGAGTTCATGGAAAGCGTCAAGAAACTACAACAACAAGGTATGCGTGACCTCATTCTCGACCTTCAAGAGAATGGTGGAGGCTATCTTATAGCTGCTGTCCAAATAGCAAATGAGTTCCTCCACAAAAACGATTTGATAGTCTATACCCAAGGGCGCACCGTTCCACGTCAAGAATACCGTGCTCAGGGCGATGGCAAATTGCTCGATGGAAAGGTCATTGTGCTTGTAAATGAATTCTCGGCATCGGCTGCCGAGATTGTCACCGGTGCCATCCAAGACCAAGACAGAGGTCAGGTAGTAGGCCGACGAAGCTTTGGTAAAGGGCTCGTTCAACGCCCCATCGAGTTTCCCGACGGCTCTATGATTCGCCTCACCATCGCACATTACTACACCCCAACGGGCCGTTGCATCCAAAAGCCCTATACCAAAGGCGACAACGAAGACTATGGTATGGACCTCGAAAAACGCTTCAAGCATGGCGAACTCTATAGTGCCGACAGCATCCACTTTGCCGATTCGCTGAAGTATCAGACCCTTCGACTCAAGCGAACTGTCTACGGTGGTGGTGGTATCATGCCCGATTACTTCGTTCCACTCGACACTACGCAGTACACATCTCTGCACCGTCAGTTGGCTGCCAAGAGTATTATCATCAACGCCAACCTCAAGTATGTGGACAATAACCGCAAGCGTTTGCAGAAAGAATACACTTCTTTTACCGATTTCAACGCCCGCTACACTACGCCACAGAGTCTGATAGACGAGATTATGGAGGAGGCTAAGAAGCAAAAGATCAAGCCCGTTGACAACAAAGAGCTGCAACGTACGCTCCCCACACTGCGCAACCAGCTGAAGGCACTCGTTGCTCGCGACCTTTGGGATATGAGCGAATACTTCCAAATCATGAACGAACAAAACCACGTGGTACAAAAGGCCGTAAGTCTATTGAATCATGAATAGTCGCTGAGAAGAAGTATCTATGAATACGGCAACTTCCGAATTTATCCGTCTACATGCCACTGAAGATGTGCGACAGTTGGCTTTTCAAGCCGCTCGCTAC
Source organism: Prevotella sp. DNF00663 (assembly GCF_001553265.1). GTDB lineage: Bacteria > Bacteroidota > Bacteroidia > Bacteroidales > Bacteroidaceae > Prevotella. Next base: position 49,239 of record NZ_KQ960613.1, read on the forward strand.
CCTGATGTAGACATGAGGTTGGCTCTCGACCAAATAGCAGGTCGACAGGCTGCCTACACGAAGTTGCCCACATGGGCTGCCACCGACGGCTTACTCTATCCTCCACACCTCTCCATGGAGCAATGCAGTTCGGAACAAACGGCACACTATAAAGCACGTTTGGCCGAACGTCTCTGCCCACATGCCGGCTCATTGGTCGACCTTACAGGCGGTTTTGGGGTCGACTTTTCTTTCATGGCACGTTCATTTACATCGTGCACCTATGTAGAGCAGCAGACTCATCTCTACGAAATTGCCCATCATAATTTTAATCTTCTAGGGCTAACACAGGCTCATATCATCTGCGGAAATGGCATTGAGCACCTTGAATCAATGCCTGCTGCCGACATCATCTTTATTGATCCGGCACGTCGAGATGCCCAAGGAGCGAAGACAGTAGCCATATCCGACTGTACACCCGACGTACTTCGACTGGTTTCGCAACTCAAACAGAAATCTCTTTATACACTCATCAAACTCTCTCCCATGCTCGATTGGCACCAAGCCGTGGTCGATATGGGCCGACAAGGCATGCCTGTTTGCGAAGTACATATCGTTTCGGTAAAGAACGAATGTAAAGAGTTGCTCCTCGTAGCCGAGGGTGAAAAGGCCGCACACAGTCCGCTCCGCGTCTTCTGTGTGAATGATAATGAAATGTTCTCTTACGACGATGAGGCCGAAGGAAACTATCCACAACGTATTCTGAATGGCGATATCACGCCCGGCAAATATCTCTATGAGCCACACGCTGCAGCCATGAAAGCCGGTTGTTATGGTTTGCTCACCAAGCAATGGGATGTGACTGCCGTCGCTTCCAACTCCCATTTATTTGTTTCCACCGATTTACAAGCCGATTTCCCCGGTCGCCGATTCCGCATCACAGCCGTCACTTCGATGAACAAGAAGAGCCTGAAAACAGCCTTGTCGAGCATCCATCAGGCTAATATAGCTACTCGCAACTTCCCTCTTTCAGCCCCTGAACTACGCAAACGACTACGACTGAAAGACGGTGGAGACGTCTATTTGTTTGCCACAACCGACACTTTGGGCAATCATCTTATCCTCATCACGAGTCCCTGTTAAGCAAATACAATCATAACTATCAAATAACATGAAACAGTTAAAGACTATCATTCTATTATCAATGGTGCTTCTGACCATCGCATTACAACCGGCAGAAGCTCGTAAAGTACAGAAAACACGCCTTACCATCGCCTCATTCAACCTGCGCATGGACACCAAAGACGACGGTATCAACCAATGGAGCAATCGCAAAGAACTCGTCAAAAGCCTTATCCGATTCCATGATTTCGACATCGTGGGAACGCAAGAAGGCTTCAAACACATGCTCGACGGCGTGGCAGAATTACCTGAATACGCTTGGATAGGAGAGGGACGCGACGGTGGAGACGATGGAGAACACTCGGCCATCTTCTACAAACGCGTCAAATACGAACTGTTGAAACATGGTGACTTCTGGTACTCAGAGACACCAAATCAAGTAGGCTTGGGATGGGATGCGAAGTGTTGCAACCGCATTTGTTCGTGGGGTAAGTTCCGCGATAAGCTCACCGGAAAAGTATTCTTTGTCTTCAACTCGCACTACGATCACGAAGGAGAGGTGGCACGTCGCGAATCTTCCAAGCTTTTACTTAAGAAAATACGCGAGATAGCAGGCACTGATGCCACCGTATTTGCCACCGGTGACTTCAACGCAGTGCCTACCGACGAACCTATTCAGACCCTTTTGGGCGACGGATTGCTGGCCGATAGCTACCGCATTACGCAACAGGCACCCTACGGAACAACCTGTACCTACCACGGATATAAAGTTCCCAAGCCCGGAAACGATTATCGTATAGACTACGTTTTCGTCACCAAGGATATTCGTATCTTGCAATACGGCAGCTTAAACGAATTGCCTTACGGCCGTTTCCCATCCGACCACTTCCCCATTATGGTCAAAGCTGAGATGTAATAAAACCTATCCTCTCCCTCTTCCTAGGAGAGGGAGAGGATGGAAGTTAGCAGAAGTAAGCTAGAATAAAAACTACTAGAAAGTTTGAAGTTAACAGACATTTGTCCATTAACTCCCGTTATCTCCCTTATAACTTCTAATTACTCCTGCTATAACTCCTTTCCCCCTTTTATCTCCCCATAACTCCTTTAAACGACATGCAATACCAAATAGAAACTGCCACAGGGCAAGATACAGAGACCATCGTACAATTCCAATTGGACATGGCACGCGAAAGTGAAGATAATAAATTGGATTATGCCACCGTACGCGAGGGCGTAAAAGCTGCCATCGAGGATGATTCCAAGGCTACATATTTATTGGCCAAAGCCCCAGAGACAGGCGACGTATTAGGCTGTCTAATGCTCACTACTGAGTGGTCTGACTGGTGTAACGCACCCTATTATTGGATTCAATCGGTATATGTACGCCCTACAGCACGTCGAAAGGGAGTCTTTAGGGAATTGTTCGAATTTGCAAAGATAGTCGCTCAGAGCGAAAATGCGGCTGCTCTACGCTTGTATGTCGACAAGAACAACAACGTTGCCCAGCGTGTGTATCAATCTTTGGGCATGCACGATAGCCATTATCTGATGTACGAGCTATAAGATTCGTCAACTTTATAGCGGCGATTATACATCGTTTCCCGTTGTTGATTTACTAATAATGTACGCCTTTTCACGAGGGAGACGAAAGACTTTCCATCCTACAACTCAAGAACTTAAAAACTCAACTCGTCTACTTGTCAACTTAAAACCATCTCCCTCTCCTTGGGGGAGAGTTGGGGTGGGGCTTCTGCAGCGCCTTCTCAGCATCGCTGCCTAGCCCTTTCAAGAATGCTGAAAAGCCCAAACAATAATGCTGTCTAGCCTCTGCAGTAACCTCAAAACTCCAAACTGAGTTCCTCATTTCCTAATAAATTATACGATTTTCGATGATAAGGAGTGATGCCATATTGCTTAATGGCCTCACGATGCTTGCGTGTGGGATAGCCCATATTGTGTTGCCAATCGTACATGGGATACTCCTTGGCAATGGATTCCATATAATCATCGCGAAAGGTTTTGGCCAAAATACTGGCCGCAGCAATGGCTTGGAACTTACCATCGCCCTTGACTATCGTAGTATAAGGCACATCGTGATAGGGGCGGAAACGGTTTCCATCGACAATAATCGCTTCCGGTCGTACCTGTAACTGGTCGAGTGCACGGTGCATAGCCAAGAAACTTGCATTGAGAATATTAATATGGTCTATCTCTTCAGGGGTGACAATGCCCACGGCCCATGCCTCTGCGTCGCGTATAATCAGTTCGCGCAGCTGATTACGTTTGGCATGTGAGAGTTGCTTACTATCATTGAGCGCAGGATTATCATAATCAAGTGGCAGGATGACGGCGGCGGCATAAACGCTTCCGGCAAGGCATCCACGACCGGCTTCGTCGCACCCGGCTTCTATTAAATTGGTATAATAATGTGGGGAAAGCATAGAGGAGTGGAGAGTTAAGAGTGAGAAGTAAGGAGTTAGAAATATTGGATATTAACTTTATTAAACCTTATTCGATATATAGTGAAATAACACTTCCACCAATTGTCCTAACTTTGCACCTACTAAAGAAAGGAATGAAAGATGGAAAAAAATATCACTCTGCCCGTACAAACAAACATGTGGAAGGACGTAACCGATAAGTTGCTTATGCCTATTGACTGGTTGCGTAACTATTATGGCAGCGTTCTGGGCAAGGAAATCACGATAAGACAGACTGCACTGTTGCTAAATGTACAAGCAGCTTTTGCCATGAGTGCACTGCCGGTAGATGGTTCTTCGCTCATGAGACTGGCTTGCTGCGGATGGTTTATCTACGCATTGAAGTGCTGCAAAGATGAACTTTAGAACATCTTTGCAACACGCTTGATACCATCGACAAACACATCTACCTCCTCCTTTGTATTGTAAAGGGCAAAGCTGGCACGCACCGTACCGAGAATACCAAGACGATTCATGAGCGGTTCGGCACAATGATGACCGGTACGAACAGCTATGCCGAGGCGATCGAGTAGGGTACCCATATCCATAGGATGAATGTTGCCGACAAGGAAACTGATGACGGCATCCTTATTGGTAGCCGTTCCGAAGATGCGCATACCGTCTATTTCCTGCATACGTCGGGTCGCATAGCGCGTAAGTTCCTGCTCATGTGCCCGGATATTATCCATTCCTATCTCGGTCATAAAGTTGATGGCTGTGGCCAAACCATGTGTTGCAATATAGTCCGGTGTACCGGCTTCAAACTTCAACGGTGGGCGCTCGAAAGTGGTTTCTTCAAACGATACGGTGGCAATCATCTCGCCACCACCCTGATAAGGAGGCATCTTCTCCAACCATTCTTCTTTGCCATAGAGCACACCGATGCCTGTAGGACCATACATTTTATGCCCGCTGAAGGCAAAGAAATCACAATCCAACTGTTGAACATCAACGGCAAAATGGGGGGCACTCTGCGCTCCATCTATCATTACCGGCACATCATGAGCGTGAGCAATGCGTATCATCTCTTCTACGGGATTCACCGTGCCAAGCACATTACTTACATGTGCAACGCTCACTAGGCGTGTGTGAGCGTTGAAAAGCCCCTGATAGACCTCCATATCAAGTTCACCGGCATCGTTCATCGGGATGACACGCAACTTGATACCGTATCGACGAGCCTGCAACTGCCAAGGAACGATATTGGAATGGTGCTCCATCGTGGAGATAATCACTTCGTCGCCGGCCTTCATAAAGCCCTCACAGAACGACGAAGCAACAAGGTTTAAACTTTCCGTAGTACCACGCGTGAAAACGATTTCCGCGGTACTGCGGGCATTGATAAACTTGCGAACGGTCTCGCGAGCAGCCTCATGAAGCTCCGTAGCCTGCTGCGACATCCAGTGAACACCACGATGTACATTGGCATTCACGTTGAGATATTCCTCGCGCATGGCATCCAATACACACAAAGGTTTCTGTGTGGTGGCCGCATTATCTAGATAAACAAGTGGTTTACCATAGACTTCGCGAGAGAGAATAGGAAATTGATTGCGATTCATAATTACTTGCAACTACAGCCCTCACACTGTTTTAATTCACCCCTAAAGCGCATTTCGACCAAATGACGGAGTCGGTCGCGAAGCGGTTCGAGTGAGATTTGGTCGATAACTTGTCCGATGAAAGCTATCTGAAGCAACATCTTAGCCTCTTTCATCCCGATTCCACGCTGACACATATAGAAGAGTGCAGCATCGTTGAGCTGTCCTACGGTGCTGCCATGCGCACATTTTACGTCGTCGGCATAGATTTCCAACATCGGTTGGGTGTACATGCGAGCCTCACGAGTAGCGCATAAATTCTGGTTGGTCATTTGAGAAGAAGTCTTCTGAGCGCCCTCACGAACCAATACCAATCCGGCAAATGCGCCTACAGCATGGTCGTTGAGCACATACTTATACAGCTCATTACTTGTACAATGAGGTACCTGATGGTCAATTACCGTATTGTTATCAACGCGTTGTTCCTTGTCGGCTATCACGCAACCGTTGCAAAAACACTCCGCCCCTTCGCCTTTGAGAGTAAGGTCGAGACGGTTGCGCGTATACCCATTATGCAATGTAATAACATCGTGGTTGACTCGACTATTGGCTTGTTGCTCTATATATACGTTGCTGACGCGTGTATTTTTAAGATGAGTCTCTTCCAGACAATACATCTCCAAGCTTGCATTCTCGCCTACATAAGCCTCTATGACCTGTGTAGCAAGGAAGTTTCGGTCGTCGGCACTGTCGTCACAAAAGAGCAACCTAGCCTCGGCACCTTCTTCCAAGACAACAAGTACACGGCGATTAACCATCAAATCGACATCCGAACGGAGGATGTTGACCACTTGAATGGTGCGGTCTACCTTCACATTTTTGGGAATATAAACCACCAATCCATCTTGTGCCAACATCGTATTCAAGGCCGTAATGGCATCTTGACCTGTCTTGGCCAGCTTGGCATAATACTTCTGTATCAATTCAGGATGTTGTGTGGCAACGGCTTTCAAAGAATCTATCATGACACCATCGGGCAATTGTCGAGGGGGTAATGACTTTGTATAAAAACTGTCGTTGACCACAAAATAGAGTTGCGTACTCAAGTTTGGAACACCACACTTGAATGCTTGATAGGGATTAACCGGTATATCCAGTCGGTTCAGATTGAGTCCGTAATCGGGCTCAAACAACTTGCTGATATCCGTATATTTATATCTTTCAACCTTCGTAGACGGGAATCCTTGATGCTTAAAGTCTTCGAAAGCCTCATCGCGGACGGTATTCATCACGTCGGCGGAGTGCTCGAAGATAGTCTGGCGTTCCTGTGTGTAAAGGTCTATATATTGCTTTTCTGCCTGCATAATATATCTCCTTTGCGTTTATTCCACCTCGGCCTTAATCCAATCGTACCCCTTGGCTTCTATTTCCTTAGCCAGTTCGGGACCAGCGGTCTTCACGATACGACCATTCCAAAGTACGTGGATGACATCAGGACGAATAATGTCGAGCAGTCGGTCGTAGTGGGTGATAACGATGGTACTGGTCTCCGGTGTCTTCAACTTATTCACACCTTCGGCCACAATACGCAAGGCATCAACATCAAGACCGGAATCAGTTTCATCAAGGATAGAGAGTTTCGGTTCCAACATGGCCATTTGGAAAATCTCATTACGCTTCTTCTCACCACCCGAAAAACCTTCATTCACACTGCGATGAGCCAATTTGGAGTCTAATTCCACGATAGCTCGCTTCTCACGCATGAGCTTCATGAACTCAGAAACGTTCATAGGTTCGAAACCTTGGTACTCACGTTTGGCATTGATAGCTGCACGCATGAAGTTGGTCATCGACACACCGGGAATCTCAACGGGATATTGGAACGACAGAAAAAGTCCCTCGCGAGCACGGTCTTCGGGTGTCATAGCCAATAAATCTTTATTGTTGAAGAGGGCCACACCGTCGGTTACCTCGTACAAAGGGTTACCGGTAAGCACAGCGCTCAACGTAGATTTACCCGAACCATTAGGTCCCATAATGGCATGAACCTCACCGTCGTTCACCGTCAGGTTGATACCTTTCAATATTTCTTTGCCAGCAATCGTGGCATGTAAGTTCTTTACTTGTAACATAAAACCTCCAAGTTAGGAGTGAGAAGTTAGGAGTGAGGAGTTAGGAAGCACCATAGACTCCGCTCAAAACATTCCCTACCCATATTATTTTATATTTTATTTAATGATTCTTTCGTTGTCTTTGTTATAGATATGAGCAACTTTCTCAATTCAGAACACTCTTTCATCAGAATTTCATATTGTGAGTTAGTAATATAATTTGTTTTTAAAAGCAAGTCCAACCAGTAGAGAGTTTCGTTACACTCTTTGAGTGATATGGTACATTTCAATAAAAAGTCTTTCCTGCTCATGCCATATTGAGCCTCCGAGAGATTAGCACCAATACTCGTTCCACTACGAGCTATTTGTTTAGAGATAACGTATTCTCCTTGCTCTCATTTCAGATATTGAGTCAATTTTATAACTCTCACAGCAAAGCCAAGCACTTTATCATACATAAACTGTCCAAAATTCTCCATGGAACATAGTATATTTTTCTTTTGAACTAGTTGCTTTAAAACTTCTCACTACTCACTCATAACGCCTCACTATATTACCCAACAGTTCCTTCAAGGGACACGGAAAGTAGCTTCTGTGCTTCTACCGCGAACTCCATGGGGAGCTTGTTAAGCACTTCCTTTGCATAACCGTTCACGATAAGCCCCACAGCCTGCTCTGTAGGGATACCTCGTTGGTTACAGTAGAACAGTTGGTCTTCGCTGATTTTCGAGGTAGTAGCCTCATGTTCTACAATAGCCGAATCGTTATGAATATCCATGTAAGGGAACGTGTGGGCTCCACATTGGCTGCCAAGAAGCAGACTATCGCACGAACTATAGTTGCGAGCGTTGTCGGCATTAGGTGTGGCGCGCACCAATCCACGATAAGAATTCTGGCTATGACCAGCCGAAATTCCTTTCGAGATAATGGTACTCTTGGTATTCTTTCCCATGTGTATCATCTTGGTTCCGGTGTCTGCCTCCTGATAATTATTGGTTACAGCCACACTATAGAACTCTGCCACAGAGTTATCCCCACGTAAAATACAAGATGGATATTTCCATGTGATGGCGCTACCGGTCTCTACCTGCGTCCACGAAAGTTTTGAGTTCACACCACGAAGATCTCCACGTTTGGTTACAAGATTAAGTACTCCACCCTTTCCATTCTCATCACCGGGATACCAGTTCTGCACCGTTGAGTATTTCACTTCGGCATTGTCCAACACAATAATTTCTACAATGGCAGCATGCAACTGGTTTTCATCGCGCATCGGAGCGGTACATCCTTCGAGATAGCTTACATAAGAGTCATCTTCGGCAATAATCAATGTACGTTCAAACTGTCCGGTATTGCGTGCATTGATACGGAAATAGCTACTCAATTCCATTGGACACCGCACCCCTTTCGGGATGAATACGAATGATCCATCGCTGAAAACAGCACTATTTAAAGCCGCGAAGAAATTGTCGCGATAGGGAACTACACTTCCCAAATACTGCTTTACCAAGTCGGGATGATTCTTCACTGCGTCTCCGATAGAGCAAAAGATGATACCTTTCTCGGCTAGTTTCTCCTTGAATGTAGTCTTTACCGACACAGAATCCATGATTGCATCCACGGCCGTACCGCTCAATGCCAATCGCTCTTCGAGTGGAATACCCAGCTTATCGAATGTCTTTGCCATCTCCGGATCAATCTCCGTATTCTTTGGCTTCTTCGCCAAAGGGTCGGCATAGTAAGATATTGCTTGATAATCAATGGGTGGAATATGAACATGAGCCCATGAAGGTTGCTTCATTGTTTCCCAAAAACGAAAGGCTTTCAAGCGAAAATCGAGCAACCATTCGGGCTCTCCCTTCTTTTGGGAAATCAGTCTCACGACGTCTTCGTTAAGACCTATGTCTATAATATCGGTATGAACGTCTGTTGTAAAGCCGAACTCATATTTCTGTTCGGCCACTTTCTTGACGTAGGCGTTCTTTTCCTGTTCGTTTACTTGATTCTCCATACATTATAAATATATAAAAGGACGTATCTCCTGTGCACGTCCTTCCCCTATAGTGTGAGGGACATACACGGGGAATACGCCCCTTTGTTATATGCGGCAAAAGTGATGCCACACACGGTGGCAATCACATTTGTTACTATACTAAAGTTTTTGTTCTACTTCAATCTGAGTGAATGTCTCAATAACATCACCTTCTTGAATATCGTTGAAGTTCACCAAAGAGATACCACATTCCATGCCCATAGGTACTTCCTTCACATCGTCTTTGTAACGTTTCAGGGCATTGATGTCGGCCGTACGGATGACAATACCATCGCGAACCAATCGTGCTTTGTCTTTAGCGTGTACCTTACCCTCGGTAACAAGACCTCCGGCAATGGTTCCAACCTTCGATATCTTGAATACCTGACGTACTTCTACCTGACCGGTAACGATTTCCTTGACTACCTTGTCGAGCATACCGACCATGGCATCCTTCACATCATCAATAGCATCATAGATGACTGAGTAGGTATTGATTTCCACACCGTCGTTGTCGGCCAATTTCTTGGCTGCTACAGAAGGACGAACTTGGAATCCGACGATGATTGCATCACTGGCATCAGCCAACGTTACGTCGTTCTCGGAAATCTGTCCTACAGCCTTGTGGACAACGTTCACTTTCACCTTCTCGGTACTCAACTTCAAGAAAGAGTCGCTCAATGCCTCAATAGAACCATCGGTATCACCCTTCACAATGATGTTCAATTCGTGGAATTCACCACGTGCTATACGGTGAGAAATATCTCCCAAGGTGAGACGCTTCTGCGTTCTCAAACCCTGTTCACGCTGCAATTGCTCACGCTTATTGGCTATATCGCGTACCTCTTGTTCTGTTTCCAACACGTGGAAAGCATCACCAGCGGTCGGCGCACCGTTCAAACCAAGGATGATAGCAGGCTCTGCGGGGCGTGCTTCTTCGATACGTTGGTTACGCTCATTGAACATGGCTTTGATACGTCCCCAGCTTGTTCCGGCCAAGATATTGTCGCCTATGCGCAACGTACCATTGCTAACAAGCACTGTAGATACGTAACCGCGGCCTTTATCAAGCGAAGATTCAATGATAGAACCGGTAGCACGGCGATGAGGATTGGCCTTCAAATCAAGCATATCTGCCTCTAAGAGCACCTTCTCCAAGAGTTCATCAACACCGACTCCCTTCTTGGCACTAATCTCTTGACATTGATATTTACCACCCCATTCTTCAACAAGCAGGTTCATATTAGCCAAGTCTTCACGTATCTTATCCGGATTTGCTCCCGGTTTATCTATCTTGTTGATAGCGAATACCATTGGAACACCAGCAGCTTGAGCATGTGCGATAGCCTCTTTTGTAGTAGGCATCACAGAGTCGTCGGCCGCAATGATGATAATAGCAATATCGGTTACCTGAGCACCACGGGCACGCATGGCGGTGAAGGCTTCGTGTCCCGGCGTATCGAGGAACGTCACCTTACGACCACTCTCCAGCTGAACACTGTATGCACCGATGTGCTGTGTGATACCACCGGCCTCACCCGCAATAACATTCGTATTACGGATGTGGTCGAGCAATGAGGTCTTACCGTGGTCTACGTGCCCCATGACGGTTACAATCGGGGCACGTGGCTCCAAGTCGTTCTCATCATCAATCTCCTCACTTACGGCTTCTTGCACCTCAGCGCTTACGTATTCTGTCTTATAACCAAACTCCTCTGCCACCATATTGATGGTCTCTGCATCGAGTCGTTGGTTGATAGAAACCATGATACCTACCCCCATAAGCGTACCAATGATTTGGTTCACGCCGACATCCATCATCGTAGCCAACTCGCTAACGGTCACGAATTCTGTCAGTTTCAGTATCTTGCTTTCTTTCTTTTCTGCATTAGCCTCTCTTGCCAACTTCTCCTGAACAGCATCACGCTTCTCCTTACGGTACTTAGCGCCTTTCTTATTCTGATTCTGTTTGTTGGTCAATCGAGCCAAAGTCTCCTTTACCTGACGTGCAACATCTTCTTCGTTTACTTCTAGCGGCTTCTGATTGCGCTTGTTGTTACGATTCTTTTTGTTGCCACCGTTGCCGGAATTATTATTGTTATTGTTGCGGTTGTTATTGTTTCCACCACGATTTCCACCTTGCTGATTAACGGCCGCGTTGATGTCTACGCGCTCTTTATTGATGCGTACACGCTTCTTGCGCTCACCGTTTCCGGCATGTCCATTCTTCTCCTCGCGCTCTTTACGCTTCTCGTCTTTCGTCTTCTTCTTCGGACGAGTACTCTGATTGATGGTTGAGAGGTCTATCTTACCAAGCACATTCACCTTTGGAGTGTTGAGCATACTGTTCTCACTCTTTGTGGTAAAAATACCATTTTCGTCGATAGTTCCACCCTGTGTCTTGATTGTTTCGGGCTTTTCTTCCGTAACAGGAGCTGTTGTCTCAGCAACAACATCTTTCTTTGGTTCTACAGGACCTGAAGTTTCTACCTTCTTTTCAGCCGGTTTCTCTACCTTCTCATCCTTTACTATCGGCTTCACCTCCACCTTAACCGATTCCGATTTTGGAGCCTCAACAGGCTTCTCCGATGTCGAGCTGACGGCAGCAGCTTTCACCTCTGGATTTTTTTTCACTTCAGGAGCAACAGACTCCTTCTGTACAGGCTTCTTCTTACCAATGCTATCAAGGTCTATCTTACCCACCTGCTTGAATTGCTGCTGGCGGTTGGTCGACTCCAATAAGCTTTCGGCACGATGATCCTGCACTTCAGGGCGCTTCTTGGTCTTAGGTTTTTTCTGTAAGAGTTTCTCTGCCTGATTACGTACTTCCGCATCTTGCTTGAAGCCTTCTACGAGCGCTTGATACTGCTCTTCGGTCAACTTAAAGCTAGGTTCGGCTTTTACTTCTCCCAGTTCAGTTCTCTTTTCTAGGAATTCAACTGCCGTTTGAAGTCCTATGTTTAATTCGCGTAACGCTTTATTTAATCTGATACTCATTCTGTGTTTTTTAATCTTTTTATCTGTTTAGCTTTCGAATTCAGCACGTAGTATTCTCAAAACGTTCTCTACGGTTTCTTCTTCGAGGTCGGCTTTCTCTACCAACATCTCGCGAGGAGCGTTCAATACTGCCTTTGCTGTATCCAGACCAATACTCTTAATAGCATCAATGACCCACTGATCTATTTCGTCAGAGAATTCATCCAAGTAGATATCTTCGTCGGCTTCACCCTCAGGTACCTCACGGAATACATCGATGGTGAACTCTGTCAACATAGATGCCAACTTAATATTCAAACCACTACGACCGATAGCCAAGCTCACTTCCTCCGGTTGCAAATAAACCTCGGCCTTATGTTCTTCTTCGTTGATGTTGATACTGCTTACTTTAGCAGGGCTCAATGCACGCTGAATAAAGAGTTTGATATTGGATGTGTAATTGATAACATCGATATTCTCATTGCACAATTCACGTACAATACCATGTACACGACTTCCTCTTACCCCCACACATGCACCTACAGGGTCGATACGATCATCGTAGCTTTCTACGGCAACCTTCGCACGTTCGCCCGGCATACGAGCTATCTTACGAATCGAAATCAATCCTTCGGCAATCTCAGGAACCTCAGTTTCGAGCAATCTCTCCAAGAACATCGGACTTGTACGCGAAAGGATAATCTTCGGATTGTTGTTCTCATTATCCACACGAGCAATGACAGCTCTTACCGTCTCGCCCTTACGATAGACGTCAGAAGGTATCTGCTCGCTCTTTGGCAATATCAATTCGTTGTTCTCATCGTCTACAATGAGCACTTCGCGCTTCCAAACTTGGTACACCTCGCCTGAGATAATCTGCCCCACGCGATCCTTATATTTATTATAAAGAGAGTCGTGTTCCAGTTCCAGAATCTTTGAAGCCAATGTCTGGCGCAAGTTCAAGATGGCACGGCGACCAAACTTAGCAAAGTTCACACGCTCCGAAACGTCTTCGCCCACCTCATAGTCGGGCTCAATCTTGACGGCATCTTTGAGTGCAATTTGCTTATTTTCATCCTCTACCTCTCCATCTGCCACAACCACACGGTTTCGATAGATTTCGAAGTCGCCCTTATCCGGATTCACGATAACGTCGAAGTTCTCGTCGCTACCGAAGATTTTGGCCAGCACATTGCGGAAACTTTCCTCTAGCACGCTCACCAGTGTCGTGCGATCGATATTCTTCGTGTCTTTAAACTCACGAAAGGTATCGATCATGCTCACCTGCTCTTCTTCATTTTTCTTTGCTGCCATAGCTTGTCTGTCGTTTAAAGAGCCGCTGTTCGAGATTCAAACCTACGTCTATCTCGCCTGCGGCTTATTTGAAACTTATTAAGTATTTAGTATATTTCACTTGATCCATTTGGTAAGTATGGTCCACTTCTTGCAGTTGCGGGCGCTTCTTACCTTCCACCTTCACCTTTTCTTCTACGGTCACGGTGAAGTCATTACCTTCAACACTCTTCAATATACCCTTGACCTTACGGCCGTCGGTATCTAGCACTTCCACTTCTTTGCCGATGAAGTTGATGTATTGTTGAGGCACTTTAAAAGGTTGTCCCAGTCCTGCTGAGCCCACCTCTAGTTCATAGTCCTGCTCATCGCGGCTGAGTCTGTCTTCTATATATTTACTCAACTCCACACAATCTTCAATCCACACACCGTCTGCGTGGTCGATTTCTACTACGATTCTGTCGTCCTGACTGATTTCAATGTCTACAAGGAAATACTCTTTTCCCTCTAGCCATTCGTCTACCAATGATTTTACGACGCTTTTGTCTATCATACACTATGTTATGTGATTATAACAAAAATGAGGAACTCGCGTGGAGCTCCTCATTCCTCTGAACGTTTGCAAAGTTACAACATTTTTCCACAGATTCCAAATTTTCCGCCACCTTTCTTTATTTGACTCATAATTGTATCACATTCATACGCCAAAGAGCCGTCAGCATTAGCTATATGTGTGATAGTAGTATAGGAGATTTATCATTAAATAAGGCTCTGTATCCAATTCCATTCAAGAGAGAAAACATCCTCATTACCTTTCCGCTTGTTACCAAGCAAATTTGTTCCACAACAAAATATATGATTCACAACAATTTTTCTTTTTCAAAGAATGTCTTTAATTCATATACGAATCCCATTTTATCAAAGGCTTTCAATTTGACTGGATACTTTAAATTAGATACAGTTTCCATGATAGCGGCAACAAGCATCTTCAATCCTCTTATTTTATCGCTATGAATAAACTTTTTACGGCAAACTCGTCAATGCCAATGCTTTCTACACCCTTAAGAGAGGGAGGGTTATAATGGCACTGCAAGTAAACGGAGTGTATCTCTTTAATCACATCCCACGATACACCGAGATGGTTGGCAACGTCCTTTAGCGTCATTGCTCGAAGAAGGTCCACGACATACTTTGCAAAACGATGGGTATAGGTTCGGCTGCCAGTAGCAAAGGGGGATTTTCTCCTGTCTGTCATAATCGCAACCCTTGTGCTTGCATTTATAACGTTGAACCTTCATGCGAATGACAACTCGCCGACCTCCAATGGAAAGTGCAAGGAAGTCTCGATAACGATATCCATTTTTAACCAAATGGCAATTGCCGCACTTGGGACATTTGGTTTGTGGCTTTTTAGAGTGGGTGTACAGGAAAATTGTATTACTTTTGTATTCCTCTCTACTACATTCAAGGTTATAAAGCCCCCAAGCATGATATAGAAAACTACTGTTCATCTTGTACATTTTGTTTTGCAACTCAAATATACATAAAAACGGTAGTTTTCTTCTTTTCTATTGACTTATTTGCAACGTATCACTCCAAATGTCGGATGAGCCAAAAGTAATATGATTATGATGGTTGCTATCTTCAATAGGCTTACAGTTTATACAAATGCAAAACATCAATAACTCAAATACCAAATAGTAATACTTCATCATCTATTGTTTAGTGTCCATCACAAATTATTATTTTTATTGGCTTATTCACTTTACAATCAGGACAACCGAAGTATCTACAGCTTATAAAATTAATCAAACATAGCTTTCACGCCGTTCTCTTCAATCTCTTGTGGACGTTGGAAAGAGTTTAAAGAAACAATTTACGAAAGTAAAGTCCCTTTAAAGGATATTCTTTCATCTTACGTTTAGTTTCTACTCCTACTAGTAGCACAGGCGACTTACGATTAAAAGAACCATAACGATAATAGCTTCTAGCTATAAAATCTTTGGGCAAAGGCGGATTCCGATCTTTTGACACATAAAGAGGCGGACAGATAATTTCATCATAACTCCCACAACAATCCCGATGATTGACAAACTCTATATGACCTCTTACTTCATCTAAATAAACTACCTCTCCAACCTCCAAGACATAATATCCCTTTGACCTTACCAATTCTGTAAAGCGTAGATTCTGATAGTTGTTTTCAATACAGAATTTGCGAAATTGCTCTGAGACAATATCATAATGATCATATGTCGTAACATACGTTCCTTTCTTTTTTACCTTATAATAAGGATCAGGAACGTCTTTTATCCTATTCTTACAAATAGGACAAATATCCGGACGAATATCTATTGAATCATACATATAGCCATATTCATCACCTCCGATTAAATTATATGCTACCACGGTGTCCATCGTAAATTATTATTTTTATAAAAATCATATCTTATATCCCAATATTTAAAAGGATGGGAATCATAAAAATTCTTCGCAGAGTCAACCAGCAAGTGCAAAATTATAAAACGTATTTGAAGAATTCACACTTTGGAGTAGAAAAGTTTATTTTTTTTACCGGACAGCAATACTTTTTTATTAATCTTACTAATTGACATGAGGCTTTACCATAAACGGCTACTGCAAGAGTTGTTAAGATTACGGAAAGACAAAGTTTCAAAACATAATAGTCGTCATACCCTATATGTACAAGCCCTCTTGTAACAACATATATACACAACTGATGGGTAAGAAAAATCTCTAAAGTATGATTGCCCATGTACTGTAAAAAAGGGGTTCGTAACAGTTTTCCGAGAGGTGTGTCAAAGTGTTGCTGGCTGCTAAAGTACAGAATAAGGAGAATATGAGGAACCCAGAACACAGAAGAAAGTTTGTAGGTTAGCGGACAATATGGATAGACAAGATAGAGTAGCACATATAATGTAATGAGAGCAAATTCCACCATTGAACCCTGCCAAGACCTCAAAGAAAAGGCTGAATAAATAGAATAGATGCGCCATATAATGATACCCAATCCGAAATCGAATGCTCTGGAAATGGGATGGATATAGATAAGTCCTATTGCGTACGTCTTGGGAATCAGGAAAGCTACAAATAGATAGACTGCCAATATTAACAAAAGCCAAATAGGTTTTGCAACTGAAATGAATTTGAACATGAAAGCAAAAATAATATATAAAAAAGTTATAGTAGATAAGAACCAAGCTACACTGTTACCATAAAAGAAAAAATCGGGTATAGGTATCCAGCTTTGCAGTAGTAACAAATTACAGATTATTTTGCAGAATGCCCGTTTGCCCAAACCATAGATAACAAGAGCACCTACAAGAGTTAATAGATGCAGCAGGTAATAATTGCGCAGGCGTTTGGTAATAAATTCCCTTGGGGAGAAGCACGCACTTGACAGTTCTTTACTATATCTTAATGACAACACGAATCCACTTAAAATAAAGAAAAAAGCTACACCACAATCTCCCCCAAAGTCAAAGTGATGAGAACCTATTCCTATGTGAGACATAAAGATTAATGTGATAAAAACAAATCGAAGGGATTGTAGGGTTGATATTCTTTGAATAGAATTCATAGGCAGTATATCATTATTTTGTTGTAAATTTACATAAAAATCGCGATATATAAGCCAGTGGAAATAAAAAACGGCTTTTGAGCCAGTCTCGCCCTTCTCATACCGCGTTTCGTCGTCTCATCCTCACACCATTGGCACACAACAAGAAACACATGATATTTTGACATGACATAAAAACAAGCGAGGGATAGACTCGTAGCCACCCCTCGCTGATAGTATCGCCGTTCGGACGGCGTATCGTTGTATCAAAACACCACTTTCTTGCCATTCACGATATACACGCCTTTGCCTATCTTGCTCACGCGACGCCCCTGCAAATCGAACACCTCTGGTGTTTTCTTGTATGCGTTCACATGGTCGATACCCGTGGGGCTTGATTTCTTTTTTCCCTTGAATACATAGTGTATTTCTGAGTCTTCCTCAAAAAACAAGAAAAAACTAAGTGTCAAATTGCCTTCTTTATCCACCCAACTCTCTTCCTTGTAAATACTGCCCGAGAGCCATACCGTGTGCTGTTTGTCCTTGGTAGCCACCTTGTCATAAAGATTGTCGTTTGCCTCTACATTCCATTTGTTTTTATTAAGCCACAGGTAGCAATTTTTGAAAGGAATTGACGCGAACTCATATTGGCCGACTGTAACGTCTTTTAAGGTTAAAACCGTAAGCGAACGCTCACCCTTGCTTATCTCTATGATCATACGTTTATTGCCACTTGGAGTCTTGGTCGTGCCGTCGAACAACTCCATGGTGGCCTCACCCTCATAAGTGCCCCAAACATCTGGCACAACCTCAGGCTTGGCTTCTTGGGCCATCATCATATTCACCTGCGCACATAGCACAATCAATAACATGGGAATTTTGTGAAAGATTCTCATCATTGTTTTTTTCTTTTAATTTTTAATTAATTATTTAATGAAGTGACCACAACAATTCACATATCACATTGCGAGCCGTTTGCGACCACAAAAAAAATGCGGCGCAAAGGTATGAAAATAGTGGTAAAAAATCGTGACTCCACTTGCAAAAAAATCATAAATATGCCATTTATAACCAAATCGTTTATGGCTTAGAAAGGAGGGGTACAGTTTCCATCACCTTCGTTAGAGCAATGGAAATGATACTATTTTATATTTACAATGTGTGACAACGCATATTATTTTCTACAGCAATAATGATAAATGCAGTTGACTGCAGGGGCTTGGCAATCTTCCTGCAAAGGCTGAACAGCAATGCTGAATGGGCGGGGCAGCAATGCTGAGAGGGCGCTGCAGAAGCCCCACCCTGCCCCTCCCCAAAGGGGGAGGGGAATAGTTTAAGTTGGTAAGTAGACTAGTTAATTTTTTAAGTTGATGAGTTCTTGAGTGAGTTTGTAAGTTTTTTGAGTTTATTAGTTCTTAAGTTGTGGAACGAAAAAGGTTCATCTCTTTCTCCCTCTCCTTTTAAAGAACCATCGGGCATCAACCAACTATTCGCTGTCAGCACAGCCGGTACGACAGCAAACGAGGGAGATAATGGTTGAAGTGCGACTTTACATGCGTCATTTCTTTTCCGGCGCAAGAGGCAGAAGAATCCAAAAAAACTGTGTATCTTTGTGTTTGGAGGGAGAAATATGCTCCTTATAGAGAAGAAAATGGCTGACGAAGAGTACTATATACATAAGTTGGAACGACGCGATATACGTCCTACGGCCATCCGATTGCTCATTCTAAAAGAGATGAGTCGTGGCGACGAGGCGGTATCTATGCCCGATTTGGAACGTTGGTTACCCACGGTCGACAAATCGACAATTTCTCGTACCCTCTCACTTTTCTTGCTTCATCGGCTCGTTCATGCCATTGACGACGGATCGGGCATGTTGAAATATGCCGTCTGCGACGACTCATGCGACTGCTCTGTAGACGACGAACACACGCATTTCTATTGTGAATGCTGCCATCGTACATTCTGTCTCAAGCACATATCCGTACCTGTTGTGCCATTGCCCAACGGGTTTTCGCTCAACAACATCAACTATGTATTGAAAGGTGTTTGTCCCGATTGTGCAGCAAAGAAATGAGTTTATAAGTTTTTGAGTTGGTGAGTTTGTAAGTCTTTGAGTCATTTTGCCCATAAATAGCAATCTGTACTACTCACCAAATCTTTTGTCAACTCGTCAACTTGTTCACTTGTCAACTTGTTCACTTGTCAACTAAAAAACTTATAAACAGAAAAACTCAAGAACTAAATAACTCAAAGACTCACCAACTCATTTAATACTGTGAAATATTATTCAACTCTTTCAATTTGCGCTCTTGTGCCGACGTAGTGAGGGCTTGTACCATATACGCGTCTGAGGAACGAAGTCTCTGCTCTGCATATAGCCCAGAAGTGAACGATAGAACTGGCGACCTTCAATGGTTTGAGAGATAGAATCAAGGTCGGCCATACACACCAACAACTTGCCTTTACCCACACAGAATTCAAATACAAGGCCGAGTTTATGGTTACGTTCGATGTTGTCTATCACCTGAATAAGGGGGCGATAGGTTTTCGACAGATGATCGAGGATGAGTGGGCGAGAGGCTTTGACGATGGGAAACCACTGCCACGACGTGCAACTATCGGTGGGGAACTCGCGAAAGAGGGCATGGCGGGGATTCATGAGCAGGCCGAGCGTGCCGGGACTCGTGCTCTTCTTATTGTTCTCACAGATGGTTTTGAACATGCGGTAGTTCCAATAGTCGGTCTGAAAGAGTCCGCCTACCGTATTACCCGCAACCAAAGCCGAGTCGGGCATAAGCAATACACGCGCCCCACGTTGTAGCTTCCTACCTATCTCATCGGTCATTTGGTGGGCAATAAGAATGCCTCGCTTGAGCTTGTCGAGCGACTTCTCGCTACCGGGATACACCCACATGGGATAGCTGTTGGCGTATTCCGTGCCCTCTATCTGTAGGTTTACGCGCATTTGGGTAGGTCGCAGGATGTCGCAGATACCGTCTTCTATCGGGTCGAGCCGGAAAAGGCCAAGGCTGTCTTTGGCTATAGTCTGTCTGCCTTCGCTGTGAATACGGCCATCGGGCCATAACAATTCCCATCTCAAAGTCTTTCCACGTAGCGATTGTCCACCGTAATTGGCAATAGCAATACCGGCACTCCATGTACAATCGGCACCTGTATGAGGCCGTTCCTCGGTGCTGTAAACATACGAATCCCACTCTAGCATCGGCACGACAGGCGCACAGAAACCACGCCACTCTTTCTCCATTATAAATCCTTTATTGTCCATGAAAGCATCGAGAAGCCCCACGTAGGCACTTCCCTGTCCCGGATAATCTTGCAAATCGAGTAACTGGAATCCCGCCATGTTACGCGTTCGCAAGTCCATCTCGATGTCGGCCTTGTACAACTGCGCCGCCCACAGTCCCGAAGCACGATGGAAGTCGTGTGCCTGAGCAGCCATTCCGGCATCGACAAGTCGCTTACGGAATACCTCCATGCTATATGGATAGAGCACACCGGTGTATTTTTGAATCTCAGCATAGTTGGGATAAGACTGGAACTGCCCCGTCTCGTGACTGATAATCGGCACGGTGGCAACGTCGCAAGCCTCATCGAAGTTCGTCACAGTATTGGGATAACAGTGATTAAGCATCCCTCCATCGAACGCATCGGCAAAAGAGAACGAGCCACGCGTGTGGGTATTGAACTGCCCCCAAGTCTCTCCGCCCATGCGACAGGTGGTGAAATAGTCCATACCGGGCTTGATACCTTGATATCCTAGATAGTAGTTGGAGCCGAAAGTATAAAGTTTGGTGGAGTCGATACGACGGAATTCCTCTACGAAAGCGTGCATCATGTCGATACTTCCCCATAATTCGTTGCCCAAAGCCATCATCACAAACGACGGATGATGGGCGTATTGCTGGACGATATTCAAGCCTTCGGTCATCAGAAACGACATAAGCGTGGAATCCTTGGCATTGAAATCGCCCCAAAACGGCAACTCCGGTTGCAAGTAGATACCTTGCTCATCGGCCGCAGCAAAGGCTGCTTCGGGAGGACACCACGAGTGGAAGCGCACATGGTTGATACCATACGACTTGAGGGTTTGGAGGTATTTGTTCCACGTACCAATGTCCATGGGCACATGACCGGTCAACGGCCACACGCAAGCATCGTGCTTTCCGCGTAGAAAAGTCTTCTTGCCATTGATATAAAAATGGTGCTTATCGGCAGTAAATTCGCGCAAACCAAAGGGTATTATGGTCTCCACACCATTCAGATTGAACGTTATGTCGTAGAGGTCGGGGGTAAATTCGCTCCACAAGCGGGCATCGGTGCCGAGGTCGAGACTCACTTCTACGTAACCGCCTTCGCATTTTTCCACATTGAAAACATCTCGTGTGACGATCTTTCCGTTCCATGTACGTGGCGTAGCCGAGATAGAAAGATGCGAATTTCGGGGATGCCGACCGTCGGTATAGACCTTGACGGTGACCGTACGGTGCTCAACGTGCGGTATCAACCGATAACCGGTGATGATGGCCGAGGCTTCTCGCTCTATATAGAAACGGCCGATGACTCCGTTCCAATTGGTCTGCGTGTCTTCGGTATAGGCGTGACTGCTGGCATAAATCTGCTCCGGAACGCCACTTGCATTGTCGATACATAGGATTATGGTGTGCCGACCGGATGTCAGACCGCCCGAAATAAAATATTGTTGCGGTACGGATATGTCTTCCTTTGCCCATACTCGCTTTCCATCTATGTAGAGGGTAGAGGGCTTGGTACGCTCCATAAAAAGGCAAAGACTGCTTCCTCGCCACGATTTCGGAATCTCAATAGTACGGCGATACCATGCTTTGCCTTTGAAATGATGTAGTCGGGTGAGGTGAGTCGTCTCTGTCTTCGATGCCGGCAGCAAACCTTTACCGGCGGTATCGGTGGTTCCCGGCAACATGATATAATCGTCGAACTGTAGTGGGATTCCTTTCGTTCCCTCCCGGTCAAGATACAACTCCCACCGGCCGGAGAGGTCGATACGGTCTTGGGCCGCCATCGTTGTAATGCCTAAAAACAGAAGTAGAATAGATAAGTAGCTTTTCATGGGAAATCAATTTATTGTTTAATAGTAGATGTTATCAATAAAGAGGCCGAGGCAAAAGCCACGCCTACGAGGCAAACACCCAGCCAACTGGCAGCCATCCAACCCTGTCCGGCACAGAAAGTGCCCAAACTGCCGCCGATAAAATAAGTAGTCATGAAGATGGTATTAACACGATTGCTGGCTTCGGGTAGCTCTTGTATGCAACTGCTTTGGTTGCTGAGTTGCTGACATTGCACTCCAATATCGACCAAGATGATGCCGACGATGAGTCCGACATAACTCTCTCGGAACACATAAACCACCATCCAAGCCACAATTTGAAGCACGGCGCCAACAGCACTAAACTTGCGTACACCATATTTGGGTACCCATTTGCCCATGCCCGAAGCCGCCACGGCACCGGCAATACCGCAGAGTCCGAGGACTCCCACCATGTCGCTGCTGTCGTAGAAAGGTGCTCCGGCAATATGAAAGGCTAAGCACGACCAAATGGCAAGCATGCTACCGAACCCGAAAGCAGCCCGAATGCTGTTGAGACGGATGCGAGGATGGGTACGGACAATGGTCCATACAGAACGCATCAGACTTATATAATTACCTGTAAAACTGGCTCTCATGCGTGGCATGAGTCGCAAGGTTGTCGCACAACATAGCATCATTACACAAGTGGCAATGACGTAAACGGCACGCCAACCCAACCAGTCGCCAATGAAACCGGCCAGCACACGTGCCGACAAAATACCTGTCAAGAGACCCGACAACACGTAGCCCATGTTGCGAGCTTTATTCTCCGGTCGCGAATACTGACCGGCTATGGGAATAAAAAGTTGTGGAACAACAGAACAAAGACCAAGAAACAACGATGCCATCCAAATGATATGGAGGTCTGTGGCAATCGCTGTGAGAGCTGCCATGAGTGCAGCGCCCGTCATACAAACAATGATAATACGGCGCCGACTATAGAGGTCGGCAGCCGGAATAACAAATAAGAGACCTAGAGCATAGCCCACTTGCGTGATGACCGTGATGAGATTGGCCCCGACTTCGGTGGTATGAAGATCGTGACGAATCATCTCCAGCAGCGGTTGACTGTAGTAAAGATTGGCTACAGTGAACCCTGCCAAGACGGCCATGAGTATCATCATGACGCGTGGAATACCTTTATTCTCTTCGAGTATAATCAATGAAGACTTATTTACTTAGCTCCAATCTCTTTCAAGAGGCGGTCGGCATGTCCCCAACGATCCATCATATAGAGTACGTAACGGATGTCGACACCTATACAACGAGCCAATCGCTTGTCGAAATTAATATCACTAGAGAGGCTGTCCCAGTTACCATCGAAAGCTAAACCGATGAGTCGGCCCTTGCCATCGAACATGGGTGAGCCACTGTTTCCGCCCGTAATATCGTTGTTGGTGAGGAAACAAAGCTGCAATTTACCGCTCTTCGGGTCGCTATAAGGAGTGAAGTCGCGTGCCGAGAGCAGCTCTTTCATGATAGGTTCTGCCTTATAATCGAAGATTTCTTCGCCTTGATTCATCTTCTTTACGATGCTCTCGGCAGTGGTATAATAGCCCGATGGTTTGCCACCAAGGTCGAATCCACCCACCTGACCATAACTGAGACGCATCGTAAAGTTTGCATCGGAGTAATGGGGCAGGTCTTCTTCCATGCGAAGCTTGGCTGCACAGAGGTACTTCTCCTGCTCCAAAATGCTGTCGTTGATGGCAGATAATTCGGCATAAAGGTCGCCGGAAACCTCCAAAAGGTCAATACCATAGTTCACACCTAGGTCTTTGCGATAAGCCTTGCTGTTGACATAGAGCTTCTTTCCGCTCTTCATGACGAGCGATTTGTCATAGAGTGCATTGACATAACGGGTATAGTCGCCACCAAATTTCTTGTCGATGGTCTCATAAAACTTAGGCAGATACTTGCTATTGACATGACTGCGATAGTTCTTCCACAACGCTGTCATCACCTCCATATCAAGAGCTGCATCCCAATCCTTGCTGTTGTCATCGAACTGTACGTACTGCTTCTTATCGCGATTCTTGGGGCCTTTCACCTCAGCATTGTTCAGATAATAAGCTCGTTGATTGAATTCGCTGGTGCGACGGAATGTCTCATTGAAGTACATCAAAGTCTTTTGAGCTTCAAATCGCTTGGCATATAGGCGAGCCATGAGGTCGAAGTCGAGCTTACCTTTCAGATAACCGGTCGAGTCTTGCCATGCTCTGAGGCGCTGTTCGTAGGCTTGTTTCTGTCCAATGATGCCAATAGAGTCGATACATTTGTTCATACCGATGGAGTTCTTCCAGTAGTTTGCGCTTTGGGCGAACTTGGAATCGTACTTGATACGTACCGCTTCTGATGCACGCATGTGACGTTGCATCACTTCCTGCTTGACTCCACGAACCTGTGCGCGAGGCGCATTGAGGGCATCACGACGCTCACGTATGCCATAAGAAGAGAGATAACGACTGGTTGAACCGGGGTATCCCATGGTCATGGCATAGTCGCCTTCCTTGTATCCTTCGAGGCTTACAGGCGCCCAATGTTGCGGATGATAGGGCACATTCTCTTTACTGTAAGCTGCCGGTCCGTTCGTTTTCGGGTCGGCATAGATTCGGAATACAGAGAAGTCGCAGGTCTGTCGAGGCCACATCCAGTTGTCAGTTTCACCACCAAACTTACCCATCGACTTAGGTACAGCGAACACTAAGCGTAGGTCGGTGAAGTCTTGATAGGTGGTGGCATACCATTGATTGCACTCATAGAAAGGATCTATATCAATGTGCAATGTTTTATCTATCTTCTTAATAGAGTCGGTCAACTGGTTTTGGAGCGAGTCAACGATAGCACGTTGACGGTCGCGCGACTTGCCTTCAATGAGCTTATTGACACGTTCGGAGATGTCTTCCTGCTTCTTCATGAATGAAACGAACATGTCTTCATTGGGCAATTCATCGGCATAACTCTGTGCCACAAAGCCGTTCAACATATAATCATGCTCCACGGTAGAATGCGAACGGATGGCTTCAAAACCGCAATGATGGTTGGTAAATACCAATCCATCGGGCGAAACCACGACTCCCGAACAGTATCCGGAGAAGTTGACAACAGTGTTTTTGATTGCGTCTTTACTACCATAGAGGTTATTGTAAGGCAGTTGGAAACCTTCTGCCTGCATCTGTTCGTACACTGCTTTGGGCAGATTATAGAGTGTCCACATACCTTCATCTGCGTGCATAGGCAGCGTAGCAAACATACACAGAGCTGCCAAAGATGATATTTTCTTCATTATATATTATCTTTTTATTTTGATATTTTCTTTTTTCAACACCACCAACATGAATACTCCGATGAGCAATGTGTTGATGACAAGGCTGGGGATAGTAGCCAATTGACTGTTTGTCAACGCTATTCCGGCAAACAAAATAGCCGTCAGTCCCACATACATCAGTATCTCTTTTATCGGATAATTGATGGGATAATAATGCTGTCCCACCACATAGCTTACCACCATACTTACTCCATAGGCAGCAAAACCGGCCCATGCGCAAGCCATATAACTAAAGTGGGGGATGAGAAGTATATCCATCAGTATCAGTACCACGCATCCTAAGCCGGAGAAATAAGCCCCCCAAATGGTGCGATCGGTCAACTTATACCAGAACGAAAGATTGAAATAGATGCCAAACATGATTTCAGCTGCCATCACAATAGGTACCACCCGCAACCCATCCCAATAGTCGTGAGCCACCACATGACGCAATACATCCATATAACCCATCACCATCAAGAAAGCTAGCAAGGTAAAGATGATGTAGAACTTCATCACCTTGGCATAGGTCTCCTTATTATCTTTATCTTTCGTCTTGCCAAAAACAAACGGCTCATAAGCAAATCTGAAGGCTTGGGTTATCATCACCATAATCATCGCAATCTTGATACTGGCACCATAAATACCCAGTTCTACCTGCGCTTCGGCTATCGAACCATCGTAGAAATAAGGGAAAAGTATCTGCGAAGCACTTTGGTTTAGCTGTCCTGCCAAGCCTAGAATCAACATCGGCCATGTATAGCTGAGCATGCGTTTACATACGTTTATGTCGAATCCGAAGGTTATTCCCTTCAGTTCTTTCCACAACATAAGGAGCGTAACGATGGTACATACCAAATTGATATAGAACACAAAAGCCACATCTAACGTGAATTGTGCATCGTAAATACCAAAAAGATTGAGCTTGAAATAAGGCAATATAACCAAATACAGCAGGTTCAAAACGATGTTTAAGGTGATATTGACTATCTTCAGCAGGGCAAACTTATAAGGTCTATGTTTGTATCTGAGGTAGTCGAACATGATGGCCGTCCATGCATCAATAGCGACACAGACAGCCATAGTACCCACAAACGAAGGATGATCGGCATATCCCATGGCTGCCGAGATGGGGTGTAAGAATACCAATACCAACACCGAGAATATCAAAGCCACAAATCCCACCATACGAAGTGTGGTGGAATAGACCATTTGTGCATTCTCTCCTTGCTTGTTGGCAAAGCGGAAGAACGTAGTCTCCATGCCGTAAGTAAGCAAGATAATGAGCAATGCTATATAGGCATAGATATTGGTAATGATACCATATTGGCCACCCGCAGCATTGAATTTATACACCTGAATGGGCACCAATAGGTAATTAATGAATCGAGCAGCAATACTACTCAAGCCATAAATGGCCGTATCTTTCAATAAAGATTTTAAATTTGCCATATTATATAATTAGGTTTATTAGGTGAGGTAAAGTTTGTTAAGTTTGTTAGGTTTGGTGATACGCTACATATCTAACCTATTATACCTAACCCACTTACTACACCTAAACTACTCCATCTAATATCCTCTCCTCTCTTTTCTCATCTTCATTCTCTGTTCTCTAATTCCTCCTTCATTCAAGAACTTTTTATTTTGCCAATCAATCAACCCTCTTAACAAAGCCAAAGTCTGAAAGATAACAATGAGAGCCATATTAGCAATATCTTCAGCCGACCGTCCTTTGATTTATCTCATATACCAAGCAGAATCGTTATGTTTGGCAAAATAGCGCTTACATATTTTGTATTTAGGATGATTCTCGACCCATATTTCAAGATGATAATGTCGCAGATAGTCTCGATAATCTTCTTTTAATTCTTCAAGACTCCCCTTGGCTATCACCGATAGTCTATGCTCTGTCGTTGTAGAACCCTATGCATCACTATATCCCTCTACGATATTCTGCTTCCCCGAACGTGCTGCTTGCTGCATTTGGTCGGCTGTACGGTCGTGTATGCGTTCCAAGAATCGGGCGGCAAAGTAAAATGTTATATCTAATACACACTGGCTTTTTTGGTAGACAGCCAATGTCTCATAGCTACTGATTTTACTTTTACGTGTATCCATAACCTCTACCCAAAGAACAGATCGGCAATAAGGATAGCGGCAATGGTGCCCACAAGGTCGGCCATCAAACCGCAAATTACAGCATGACGGGTATAACGTATGCTCACACTACCGAAATAAACAGCCAGTATATAGAACGTCGTGTCGGTAGAACCTTGGAACATACAGCTCAGTCGCCCAACGAAAGAGTCAGCTCCGAAATGCGTCATCGTGTCAAGCATCATACCCCTTGAGCCCGAACCTGAGAGGGGTTTCATGAGCGCTGTGGGCAAAGCGTCCACCCAATTGCTGTTCAATCCCAACAGATCTACGCCCCATCTCACACTTCCAACTACTGCATCCATGGCACCGGAAGCACGAAATACACCGATAGCAACAAGGAAAGCAACGAGATAAGGGATAATGCGGACGGCTGTGGTGAAGCCTTCTTTCGCCCCTTCCACAAAGGCATCATACACATTTATCTTCTTTCTCATGCCCGCAATCATAAATCCTACGATGATAGACATGAGCAGTACGGCCGTCACCGAGGTACTGACGGTGTTCACCATAGCCGGAGTCATCCGACTGAATGTCCATACCACGCTCGCCATAAACAGACTGATACCACCCAAGGTAAGCAGTAATGTGCGGTTGAAGAGATTGATTTTCTGATATATAGAGGTAATAATAACGCCTCCAAGCGTTGCCACAAAGGTGGCAATGAGTATCGGTAGGAAAACGTCGGTAGGTTGCACAGCTCCTTGTTGTGCCCGATAAGAGAGAATAGATACCGGAATGAGAGTCAATCCACTGGTGTTTAACACCAGAAACATAATCATAGGATTGGTGGCAGTATCTTTCTTTGGATTCAGTGTTTGCAATTCTTGCATGGCTTTCAAACCCAAGGGAGTGGCCGCATTGTCCAATCCCAACATGTTGGAAGCAATGTTCATGAAGATGCTACCCATGGCTGGATGCCCTTTCGGAATATCGGGAAAGAGCTTCGTAAACACCGGTGAGAGTACTCGAGCCAATACATTAATGAGTCCGGCACGCTCAGCTATCTTCATCAGTCCGAGCCATAAGGCCAACATTCCCGTCAAACCAATAGAGATTTCAAATGCCGATTTCGACGAATCGAACGTAGAATTCATGAGTTCCGGAAACACGGCTATATCGCCTAAAAATATCAATCGCGCCAATGCCACAACAAAGGCGATGAGGAAGAACGCTATCCAAATGTAGTTCAGTACCATATACGGGAGGCTATTGTCATGCAGTCGAACACCATCAAGATTCTATCTCGGATTTTCGAATGCAGCCTAATTTCTGCAAAGATATAGATAATAATTGGAAAAAAGAAATAAAAGTTAGTAGTTAGATGCGTATACTGACAATGTGAAATAAAAAGCTTACCTTTCAAATTTCCGCTTGCTTGTCTCAAGAACTAAGCTCTTTAGTTATATCCCAACACCATCATACGGTCTTCATCGAATACATCTTGCGCCACAGCCTGTACCTGTTGCGAAGTCACGGCGTCTATCTTCTCATAAAGCGAAGTAATATCTTTCTCCCAACCGTAATGCAAAAAGCTCTTACCAAAGTCGAGGGCGAAGTTCTCACGATTATCGCAGGCTACGCCTATCTGTCCTTTTATCTGCTTCTTGGCAGCACTCAACTGTGCTTCAGACAGTGGTGTAAGCATCACACGGTCAAGCTCTGAACGCACCAAACGGCGACAACGCTTCACATCGTGAGGGTCGCAACCAAAGTAAACACCCCATATTCCCGTGTCGCCATAGCTCACCATACTGCTGTCCACAGCATATACCAGCCCATTACGCTCGCGTAACGACAGGTTGAAACGAGCATTCATGCCCGGTCCACCTAAGATGTTATTGAGCAGATAGAGCGCCATACGCCGGTCGTCACCAACTCCATAAGCCCGATTTCCCATCATGATGTGTGCCTGATGCGTACCACGATTGGTGATATTCTCACCGGCTTGATAAACAGGTAATGGCTCCCGCATATCGGGACGTAAGGTATCTTGTGTCGTAAAATCATTACCCTCGTGTCCACCCGTGGCAAATGTTCGCATGAGCAACTTCACCAATCGGCGGAAGTCAATGTCTCCATAAGCAAAAAAGATGGTATTGCCGGGCGTGTAATATTTTCGGGTAAAGCGCAGGGCATCGGCCGTTGTAAAACTACGCACACGCTCGGCCGTCCCTAGAATATTATGTCCTAAACGGTGACCACGAAAGATGGCGTTCTCAAAATCATCGTAGATGAGTTCCGACGGTGTATCATTGTAGCTCTCTATCTCATCGCATATCACCTCTACCTCTTTGTCTATCTCGGCTTGGGGGTATGTACTATGAAACACGATGTCAGTCAACAAGTCAACTGCTCTGGCCATGTGTTCGCGCAAGATAGCTGCATAATAGACGGTATCTTCTTTATTGGTGAAGGCATTCAAGTCGCCGCCAACACTCTCCAGCCGGTTGATGATATGCCATGCCCGACGATGATCCGTGCCTTTGAAAGTAACGTGCTCACAGAAATGAGCCAATCCCTCTTCGCCGAGTGCCTCATCTCGCGACCCCACATTGATTTGGTAACCGCAATAAAGTACGGGTGAAGTGGATGGTAGGTGAATGATACGCAGACCATTGTCTAGCGTAAACGTATTATATTTCATTGGTATTCAAGCGCTAATCTATTTTTTCACTACTTCTTTCGCAACCAACAATAAATGGGATAGTGGTCACTGCTTTTAATACTATTGTCCACCCGACAGTTGTAAGGTGTCCAATCGTCCGAACACATGATATTGTCTATCCGCACAAAGAAGCCGGAATGATGGTATGAAATGCCCGGACCGAGCCCGCTCTCCACATAACAATCGGTGAGATTACAGGCTATGGTACGGCGTGTATATGATATAGGATTATCGTTGAAATCACCACATACTATCATGCTTCGACCTTTATGCTCACTGATAAAACGCGCCACGGCCTCGGCTTGTGGCCCACGTTTGCGTGCCGCTTCACCCAGTTTGTCTATCAATCGCTTCGATTCTTTCTTGGCTTCACGAGCTTCCACATCTCCTTTCACCATCTGTTTGAAGTTCGATTTATCTTCTAGCGATAGTCCGGTAGTCTCCAAATGATTATTGATAACAATGACTGTGTCGTCCTTTATTTTTAGTTCATAGGCCATTGTAAGATTTCCATGAGAGGCATAATGGATGCGTTGGCGCGAGATGATAGGGTATTTGCTATAGAGCGCGATGCAGTCTCCGCCCCTTCCTTTTACCGCCGTATCACAATATTGATACAAAGGATTGAGCATTTCATCGACCCGTTGCTGACTGATACCGTTAGGCATAGCTTCTTGCAGACACACGATGTCGGCATCCTGCTTGGCTATATACTTCAAAATAGGGTTTACCTCACCGGGCTGTGTGTCCCATCCGGCAAACAACCAAACATTGTATGAGAGCACTTTAATAGCATCTTCGGGTGCCGTCTCTCGTACATTGAAAGGGCAATACGTACGGATTGGAACGTAACAAAGCAGGAATCCGATGAGCGGTATCAGCACTCCGCGCAGTCTGAAGACCACCCAGAAGAAGGTAAAAACCAAGTTGATGACAAGCAAAACAGGGAATACCAGTCCGGCAGAAGCCAATGCAGGATGGTCGACAGGGTTCAACCTATCGGAGAATCCCACCAACACCATCACGATAATGGTAGCAATATTAGCTCCTGCTACCATACGAAAAGTAATTTCTTTGAGTACTTTAATCATCGAAGAGCCACTAATTACGATTGCTACTTTCAAAGAGTCTACGCTTCTCTTCGGCCGTCAAGCTATCGTATCCACTCCTGCGAATCTTGTCTAGTATGCGGTCTATCTCTTCCTGCTCTGCATGTTTGCGAGCATTATAATCCCAATCGCTTTGTTTGTCTTGCGGTGCTTCCGTGCTACGAGTGTCGGCTTGACGATGACTACGCTGCTCCCATCGGTTGCGTAATGAATCGAAAAACTGTGCTCCCTGCGAACGGCCATAGCCTTGTGTGGGATGATTGCGCCAGTAGCGAATCATGAAATATCCGAACACCATACCACCTAAATGAGCCAAATGAGCCACATTATCATTGGTAGTGCCTAATAACGAGAACACTTCAATACCTGCATAGAACAGTACAAACCATTTGGCTTTGATGGGAATCGGCAGAGGGAAGATGAAGATACGTTCTTCGGGAAATATCATTCCGAACGCCAACAGGATGGCATAGATAGCACCCGATGCACCCACAGTGGTCCACATATTGAGCGCCGCACCCACTTGTGTGGCCACAGCTCCTAATTGCGAGAAGCCTATTTCGGGGTTCTGTCCATGTATTGTCATATAGAATGATACCAACTGAGCCAACTCTTGGAACAGTCCGGCACCAACACCACACGATAAATAGTAAAATAAGAACTTGCGAGGTCCCCATACATTCTCTACCACAACGCCGAACATCCACAGCGCAAACATATTAAAAAAGAGGTGCATCCAGCCACCATGCATGAACATATAGGTGACTAACTGATAGATTTGGAAGTCGGGAGCGAGGAAAAAGTGAAGTCCGAAGATGTCGTTTAAGTCGATGCCCGTCATCGAAAGAACCAGCATACAGATAAAAGCCAGCACATTGATGATGAGCAAATTCTTCGTCATAACCGGTATATTGCGCATTGTAATCTCCTATTCTTTTAAGATATATAATATCGCAAAAGTACGAAAAAACAGTGGAATCAACAAATCGCTTAGGAAGAGTTAAGAGTTTTATGCGCAGAAAGGGAAAATCACTTCACTTCCCAAATATCGTTTGTCTCCAGCAACTCGTTGAACGTATGGTAGGACTTGGCAGCCTTGACCTGCTCAACTTGTGCATTGAGACAACTATCGTAAGTGGGAGCATCAACATCACGAATCACACCCAGCGCCACGGGGAAGCCTTGTTCGGTATCCATCATGGCCAACTTCAACTGCAACGTGTTGTCCATGGCATGGGCATCGTGCACCAATATATCGTCGATGGTAATACCATTCTCACCTAGTTTGGCCACACACAGGCCGAAACCTTCTTGTACCAACCCGTATTCCAAGTTTTCTCCAAAAAGCAACGGTTTCCCATGTTCCACGTAAATGGCATTCTTACTACGCCCTTCACGTGTGTAGACAGGGTCGTAAGCACCGTTGTTGAAAATCATGCAGTTTTGTAAGATCTCGCACACCGAAGCACCTTTGTGTTTCCAAGCAGCCTTGAGTATGTCCACAGTATGCTGCCCATCGTTGGCAACGGCACGGGCAAAGAAGCGTCCGCGAGCGCCAAAACATAGCTCGGCAGGACGGAATGGGTCTTGTACAGTACCATAAGGGCTCGACTTTGAGACGAATCCACGGGGCGAAGTAGGACTATACTGCCCCTTTGTCAAGCCGTAGATACGGTTGTTGAGCAGTATCATATTGATGTCGACATTGCGTCGTACGGCATGGATAAAATGGTTACCGCCGATAGCCAAGCCATCGCCGTCGCCACTCACCTGCCAAACGGTGAGCTCAGGATGTACTATCTTCAGTCCCGTAGCAACTGCAGCGGCACGTCCATGAATTGTTTGTAAAGCATATGTATTGGTATAATACGAGAGTCGGCCACTACAACCGATACCCGTAATGACAGCTGTCTCATGGGGAGGAACACCTATTTCGGCCATTGCCTTTTCCAAAGAGTTGAGGAAGAAATGGTCTCCGCAGCCCGGACACCAACGAGGCTGTCCCTTTTTAAAATCATTTGCGTTCATATATTAGACAGATTATACTAGCACGACTTGTTTGTTATCATTCTCTCAAAGGCTGCCACGAGTTCGCTCACGACAAACGGTTTGCCTTTCACCTCGTTGTATTGCAGGGGTACGAAACCATCTATCTTCATGCGAAGGTAGCCGGCAAACTGACCCATATTCTGTTCTGCAACCACCACACGCGGATAACGGTGTAGTACTTCGGCTGTATTGGCCGGTAGCGGATTGATGTATTTGAAATGAGCCAAAGCCACCCGATGTCCCCGACTACGCAGTTCGCGCATGGCAGTACATAGATGTCCATAGGTTCCACCAAATCCTACGATGAGTAATTCTGCTTCGTCGGCATCGCCAATGACGCGTACATCGGGCACAGGAATACGTGCTACCTTCTCTGCACGTAGCTTCACCATGAGGTTATGATTCTCCGGATTGTTCGAGATTTTACCCGTTTCATTTTCCTTCTCCAGTCCTCCAAGAATGTGCATATAGCCCTCTTGTCCCGGAACAGCCCAATAGCGAGCCCCCGTTTCCGGGTCGCGCTCATAAGGAGAATAATTGTCTTTCTGTTCCTCAGTAGCCAAATGTGGCTTGATGTCGGGCCATTCAGCGATGTCAGGAAGTCGCCATGCCGCCGAGCCATTGGCTATATAAGCATCGGTCAACAGCACTACAGGAGTCATGTGCTCTACTGCAATCTTGCACGCCATGTACGCTCCGTAGAAACAATCGGTCGGTCCGGTGGGGGTAATCACGGGCATCGGGCTCTCTCCATTGCGCCCGAAGAGCACTTGGAGTAGGTCGGTTTGCTCGCCCTTCGTGGGAAGTCCGGTCGAAGGACCGCCACGCTGAACGTCTATCACTACCAAAGGCAGCTCGTCCATCACAGCCAAATTCATGGCTTCCGACTTCAAACAGATACCCGGACCCGATGTAGATGTGACAGCCAATGCACCACCAAAGGCTGCACCAATGGCACTAGCGCAACCGCTTAGTTCATCTTCGCACTGCATGGTGATAGCTCCCATGGAGCGGTGTTTGGACAATTCGATGAGTATATCGGTGGCCGGTGTGATGGGATAAGAACCTAAAAACAACTTCAGTCCGCTACGCTCGGCAGCAGCCAACAATCCGTAGGCGGTGGCTTTATTACCTGTTATGTCGATATAACGGCCGGGATGCTTGTGTCGATTCTCTATGCGATAGGTGGCGGGGACGCTCGCATGGGTGTTAGCTCCATAATCGTAGCCGGCATTGACTACCTTGATATTGGCCTCGGCCAGTTGAGGCTTGCGTACAAACTTCTTACGCAGGAAATCGGCAACCAACTTCCGATTACGCCCAAAGAGCCAGCACACAATACCCAAAGCAAACATATTGCGGCACTTCAGTATAGACTTATTGTCCATACCTGAATCTTTCAACGCCTCTTTTACAAAACTGGTAATGGGGCATTGCACCACTCTGTCGGGATCAATACCTAATTCGCCAAGATAATCGTCGGTCTTGAATTCCGCCTTGCGAAGATCATTTGGCCCGAAATCATCGGCATCGATGATGATTGTTGCCTGCGGTTTGGCATATTTATACTGGGTCTTAAGTGCCGCAGCATTCATTGCCACGAGCACGTCACATAAGTCTCCGGGAGTGAGAGCCTCATCTTCCGAGATATGGACTTGGTAGCCTGAGACGCCTGTAAGCGAACCTTGCGGAGCGCGAATATCAGCGGGATAATCGGGGAAAGTGGATATATCGTTTCCTTCGATGGCGGATACTGTAGAGAAGATGGTGCCTGCTAACTGCATGCCGTCGCCTGAATCGCCTGAGAACCTGACGACAACTTGATCCAGTTCCTTTATTTCGAGCCCTTCTGTCATAAGTGTTATACTATTATTAGATTATTAATTCAAAGTGTACAAAGGTGTAAATTATCGTTGACATAACAAAAAACAAACCACATTTTAACCTTTGTTGCCCGAAAAACAACAATTATTTTCGCTAGAAGAACAGTCCATTCAATAGTCGGAGCCTTTAAGTCTCCAGAATAAAATAAATTCATAAGTAAAGTAAGACCTCTACTTACAGAAAGAAGAAGTGCTTCTTCCGATTTATGTCGTAAAGCGACTAGAGACGAATAACCAGCGGTTTATTACCGCTGGAAAAATGTATCTACAAGGAAAATGAGTGCCGAGAGGTACTCAATACGGATAAAATCCGCGCCCTCCTTACATGATATTCCTATTCAGTACTTTCGGTACTGATAACCGATAACGATCTACTTTCCACGGACTTTGTCCGCGGTTATTTTTCTTTGGTTGCTTCGCGACAAAGACAATACTATGGTTTGTGGATACAGCATATTGTATTTCTATCTATTGAGCATTCTACATGAGCTATAAAATACCGCGCGAGCAGAAATGAGATGTACTCAGTCTTCATAGCAAATAAAATGGATGATAAGCGATTTAAACAATAAGAGACGATGCTTACATCGTCTCTATGTTCTTCATTCTTATATTCCCCTCATCCTAGGGAAGAGGTTTCCTCGTTTAATCCTCGCCTACAATACCGGCTTTTTTCAGCACCGGAACGATATGTTCGGCGTAGGTACGCTCCTTTTTATTAGTCTTATAATATTCATCATATAGCTCTGGACGCCCCGCAAGCAAACTAAGCATTACTTTCTCATCAATAATCTTGACCTTCTTCTCACCCAGTGTCACGATGTAACATACAGTTTGTTTAGCCACTTTGTTAGCCGACGCAGAGGCGGCCAACGAACCTATAAGACCGAACATACCTCCAACGGCCATCTTGGTATTCATCTTTGCCACATCGAAATAGAGGATGAGATAACGACCGTCGGCCATCTTGTGTGCACGAACATAGCCCTTGCCAAAGAGGGTTCCGCGGTCTTTGAGATGATTTAAATTGAAAAGCAGAGTATCACGATACATCACTGCCACGGCTTCTTTTTTGAGTAAGCGCTTCGTAGCCTTATTATCAGAGTCGAACTTAAAATCTTTTCCGCCCCACCACGCTTGCTTGGTACGACTCTTGGTAACCACCTCTACAGAGTCGACACTGCTCCAATGCCCAGCTTGCAGGTCGTCGTACGTGATACAATAATTCACTGTGGTGATGGTAGATGTGGAATCTTGCGAAATGGTATCGTTGACTTCACTAGTCTGTGCATACACGTTTTGTCCGAGGAGAGATAACACACTCACGAACATGAATACTACTAAATGCTTTGTTTTCATCTTGTATTAAAGCTAATTAGAATCTGATTATCAAGTAAATTTTATTATTTCGCAAAACAACAGTGACAAAAGTAGAAAGAAAATGAGAATCAACAAATTCTCAACATCATTTTTTTCTTTTTTCTGCAAGGCTGCGACAACGTTACTGTATAGGCTCTGCAGCGATGCTGAATGGGCGAGACAGTAACGCTGAAGAGGGGCTGCAACAGCCCCACCCCTCCCTCCCCAAAAGGGGAGGGAAGATACAATGGGAGATGGAGTTATAAGTTTTTGAGTTAATAAGTTCTTAAATTATGAAGCAGAAAAGATTATTCTCTTTCTCCCTCCCCTCTATGGGGAGGGCTGGGGAGAGGCTTCTGTAGCGACAGAAAAGATTATTCTCTTTCTCCCTCCCCTCTATGGGGAGGGCTGGGGAGAGGCTTCTGTAGCGACAGAAAAGATTATTCTCTTTCTCCCTCTCCCTTTGGAGAGGGCTGGGGTGGGGCTTTTCTATCATCATGGATTTGTAATACGTGAGCGAATGCAATTCTCTCGCTATGATAACATGTTATTATCGAGAAGTTGATTACCTTTGTAAAGATGAATAAAATAGCTGAAACAATCAAGTACTATCCGCTAACAACGTTGCTAGTGGTAGTCATTTGGGTGATATGTTTGATACCTATACCGGAGACTCCACTCTCTCATGTGTCGCTAATAGATAAGTGGACGCACGTCGTGATGTATCTCATGTTGTGTAGCATCGTGTGGTTTGAATATCTACGCAGGCATCAACCTATCGTTTGGAGGCAGGCATTGATTACCGCTTGCGCTGCTCCGCTCGTCATGGGTGGGCTCATAGAGATAGCACAAGCGACGTGTACAGGTGGCCGACGCAGTGGAGACTGGCTCGATTTCGTGGCCGATGGGCTCGGCGTAATAGTGGGACAAGTTATCGGTATTCTTCTGGTAAAGTGCTTCTCCAAACACTAAAAGGCGAGCGAAGCAGATGGGAATTGTAGAAACGGCGGTCGCCCGTCACTTCTAGTCCGATGAAATCGGGCTTCTCGTAAGCCTCTGTTTCGTCGCTTAACTCCACTTCTGCCATGATGAGGCCATCGTTATCGCCATGAAATTCATCAACTTCGAAGACATGGCTACCGCTCTTAACAAGGTAGCGATGCTTGTCGATGACGCCTCCTTGGCACAATTCCAGCAGATGACCGGCTTCATCGAGCGTGATTTCTTTTTCAAATTCATAACGCGACATACCCCCATTGACCGACGGACCTTTGATAGTCAAAAAGGCTTGATGGTCGCGTACGCGCACCCTTACTGTAGCACCTTGCGCCGGAATATAGCCTTGCCGGATATGGCTACAAGAAAAGGCGGCACGCTTATACATGTCGCCTTTCTTCACAAGGAATTTCCTTTCAATTTCTAATCCACTCATATTCATTATTTAAGTTTCGCATGGATGCTCAACTTAGGAGTTATTGGAAGTTACTAGGAGTAAATAGGAGTTATCGGCCTAAATGCCTGCTATCCCTTTTTAGCTCCCGTCATCTTCCGTTATCTCCTCAATATACATCAACTTGCGAAAGTCAAGTTGATTATACGATAGTCATCGAATAGATGGCAAATGCGATTGCCAATAGAATCAAACCGACAAATATCCAGTTGATTACTTTCTTAGCTTGCTTCTCTTGTTTAGCAGCGCGTTGTTCGCGGTGCAGTTTGCTGTTGTTACTCATATATTTTTTATTAAAGGTTATTTATTGGAAAAGGATAAGCAGAGTAGGGGCATTAGAAAGAATAGGAGGGAGGATATAACTCCTTCACTCTATCACGACTCTTCTTCCGGATACTCCATGAGGTAAGCCTTGATAAACTCATCGAGCTTGCCATTCATCACACTATCCACATCATTGGTCTGATAATTAGTACGATGGTCTTTCACACGACGGTCGTCGAAGACGTAACTTCGTATCTGACTTCCCCATTCTATCTTCTTCTTACCGGCCTCTATCTTGGCCTGAGCTTCGAGGCGTCGCTTCATAGCACGGTCGTAGAGCTGCGACTTCAAAAGCTGCATGGCCTTGGCTTTGTTCTTAGGTTGGTCGCGCGTCTCGGTATTCTCAATCAAGATTTCCTCTTGTTCGCCGGTGTCGGGGTCCTCGTATTGATAGCGCAAACGCACACCCGACTCCACCTTATTGACGTTCTGACCGCCGGCACCACCCGATCGGAAGGTGTCCCAAGAGAGTCGGGCAGGATCTACAAACACCTCGATAGTATCGTCGACCAGCGGAGTTACGAACACACTGGCAAAACTTGTCATGCGCTTACCCTGTGCATTGAATGGTGAAACACGTACCAATCGGTGTACACCATTCTCGCTCTTGAGATAGCCATAAGCATATTCACTCCCCTCAATCTTCATCGTGACACTCTTGATGCCGGCCTCATCGCCATCTTGTAGGTTGCTGATGGTGACATTATATCCATGAGCTTCGGCCCACCGCATATACATACGCATGAGCATGGAAGCCCAATCCTGACTCTCGGTACCGCCGGCTCCGGAATTAATCTTCATCACACAGTCCATCGGATCTTCTTCCTGACGGAGCATATTCTTGAGTTCGAGCGCTTCAATGGCCGTGATAACCTTCGCATAAAGGTCGTCTACCTCTTGTTCGGTGACCATTTCGTCGCGGTAAAAGTCGAAAGCCAACTGTAACTCATCGGCAAGTTGGCGTACTTGTTGATAGTCTTTGAGCCACTTCTCGATACTCTTTACCTTCTTCATTTGGTCTTGAGCGCGTTGCGCATCTTCCCAAAAGTCGGGAGCTTGGGTACGTAATTGTTCTTCTTCGAACTCTACTTTCTTCTGGTCTATATTCAAATAATGATGTAAAGCGTCGGCACGCTCCATCACATTTTTGAGTTGATCGGATGTAATCATTTACTTATTTGATGTGTCGATAGAGCGTACCGGCCTATTCAGCGTACATGTCTTCTATGACGTTCTTGTAATTCTTATTGATAACTCCACGCTTCAGTTTGAGCGTATTGGTTAATTCTCCCGTCTCCATCGAGAAATGATGAGGCAACAGGGTGAATCGTTTCACCTGCTCGTAATAGGCCAATCCCTGCATGAGCGTGTCGATACGCTCTTTCATCATCTGCTTGACCTCGGCATTATTACACAGTTCTTCGCGGTTGTTGAAAGCCACATGATGCTCGCGAGCCCACTCTTCTAGGACGGTATATTCAGGAACTATAAGCGCGGAAACGAACTTGCGTTGGTCGGCTACCACCGCTGTTTGCTCTATATATTTATCGACTAACAGCATGGCTTCCAAATGTTGAGGAGCTATATACTTACCATTCGAAGTTTTAAAGAGGTCTTTGATGCGCTCGGTCAAGAAGAGTTCGCCATCTTTCAGATACCCTGCGTCGCCCGTATGGAAAAATCCGTCTTCATCAAAAGCAGCTGCATTGGTGGTATCGCGCTTGTAGTAACCGGGCGTAATCGTTGGCCCTTTGAGCAAGACTTCGTTGTTTTCGCCTATCTTTATCTCTAGCCCATTGATTGGACGACCTACAGATCCCAAGGTAAATGGTTTACCCTTGTGGTCGCAAGAGACTGTGGCCAGACTCTCGGTGAGTCCATATCCTACGAGCATATCAATGCCAACGGAATGTACAAACTCTTCTACTTCGGGCGAAACATAAGCTCCTGCCGTAGGGAAGATATTGGGATTCTCAAGTCCTATCTGCTTACGCACAAGACTGAGAATAGTCTTATTCATCACTTTATATTCCAACTCAAGTGCCAACGGTACTCGTTTGCCTTTGCTGAGATACTCTATATTGCGCTTCTTACCGACCGACAAAGCATGCAAGAACAACTTGCGTTGCACCGCACTTGAACTTTCCACACGTGCTTTTACAGCTATATAGACTTTCTCCCAAAACCTTGGGACACTGCTCATACACGTAGGATGGGTCTCGCGCATGCTATCCTGTATCTCTTTCGGATTGGTATTGACTATCAACTGTGCACCTGCTGACAAGGATAAGTATGCCCATGCACGCTCAAAAATATGGGCAAAAGGAAGGAAATTGATGACTCTATCCTTCTCACCGACGGGTACACACTCTCCATTCGCTTTGAGAGCAGCAGTATATTGACTGTATGTGAGCTGCACACCTTTGCTATCTCCGGTGCTTCCACTGGTATAAAGGATGTTGCATAAATCGTCGGCGGAAGCTTCTTTCCACAATGCTTCGACCTCTGTCTGGCGAGGAAGGTCTTCTCCAAGTTTTATAAAATCATCGAAATAAATACTTGCAGGGTCGTGCGTACTGATTCTTACGCCACGGTCGAAAACGATGATACGCTCCAAAGTAGGGCATAATGCAAAAATACGATGGGCTCTATCATACTGTTCCTGTTCGCCAACAAAAACAAAACGGATGCTTCCATCGTTAATCATATGTTGTATCTGCTGCTCGCTACTAGTAGAATAAAACGGCACAGAAACAACTTTTATACCATAAGCACCAAAGTCTGTATAGAGGTATTGTACGCAGTTTTGGGCATAAACGGCAATGTGCTCTTGAGGCTTAATACCCAAATTAAGAAGCGCATTGCTCACTTGTTTGACGCGTAAAGAGAATTGATTCCATGAAACAGTCTTCCACTCTCTGCTTCCAAAATTACGATATGTCAACACAGGACGGTTCGCATACTTCTTTGCTTGTTCATGAATAAGGACTGAGAGGTGGCATATTGTTTGCATAATCTAACGATTTTATTTCTTGCAAAGATAGTGTAAATCAGATAGAACAGCAAAAAAATATAATTATTTTATTACTTTTGCCTACACCTATGACACAGAAAGAATATACCAACGAAGCCGTTCGACTGCTCAGCCAACTCATTGCCATCCCATCAACTAGCCGAGATGAGGAAAAAGCATCCGATGTAATGTTTCAAACCATAGCCGATTATGGTTTCTCACCTTGCCGTGAGGCGAACAATGTATGGGCGATAGACCCACACTTTGACAGCTCGCGTCCCACTCTGTTGTTGAATGCTCACCTCGATACTGTGAAACCTGTGGCAACTTGGACACGCAATCCGTTCAGTCCAACGATTAAAGATGGAAAATTATTCGGGTTGGGTAGCAACGATTGTGGAGGCGGGTTGACCACCCTACTACAAACATTCCGCTATCTAGTGGAGCGTCCACAACCTTATAACTTGGTATATTTGGCATCGGCAGAAGAGGAGGTTTCGGGAGCTAATGGTATCCGTCGTGTGTTGCCATTATTGCCATCTATTGATGTGGCAGTAGTGGGTGAACCCACCGGATTACAGCCTGCCATTGCCGAAAAAGGACTGATGGTGCTCGACGTCATAGCTCGTGGGAAATCGGGACACGCCGCCCGTAACGAGGGAGTGAATGCCATTTACGAGGCATTAGACGACCTACTATGGCTTCGCGACTATCGTTTTGAGAAGGTGAGTCCGTTTCTTGGTCCGACAAAGATGACGGTAACGGTTGTCAATGCAGGCACACAACACAATGTGATACCCGATGAATGCAAGATGTTGGTGGATATCCGAACCAACGAATACTACGATAATCAAGAGGTATACGACTTTATTTGCCGACATGTAAAGTCGGAAGTGCATGCCCACTCGTTCCATCTCCGCTCGTCGCACATCGACATTGAA
Organism: Prevotella sp. DNF00663; assembly: GCF_001553265.1. Classification (GTDB taxonomy): domain Bacteria; phylum Bacteroidota; class Bacteroidia; order Bacteroidales; family Bacteroidaceae; genus Prevotella. The sequence continues at coordinate 91,744 of NZ_KQ960613.1, forward strand.
CACCCTTTGGTACGTCGCTGTATAGACATGGGCCTTACTCCTTATGGCTCACCAACCCTCAGCGACCAAGCTCTCATGCCATTCCCATCGTTTAAACTTGGTCCCGGAGAGTCATCACGCTCGCATTCTGCCGATGAATTCATCTATATCCAAGAGATGGAAAACGCCATCGACATGTATCAAAAGATACTGGATGGATGCAAGATACCGTTCTACCAACAATTTTGAAAAGCCCTTAATCGGTTCAAAATCGATATAAAATTATACTTAATCAGCTCAATTTGAGCCGATTAATAAGATTTTCTTGCTATCTTTGAGCCGTATAGATAATTACTTTTTACAAATATTATCTATCGCTAGACTCTTTATCTCCCCAACCAAACCTCAGGGTTTAACTTGGCAGTTTCTCTTCTTAATTGGAATTGGAGGATGTTGTCGATACCTACAGCACCTAATGCTTGGCGGGTAGAAACTTTTTGTCCTTTCGTCACACTCACCGATTTCAGGTTGCAATATACCGAGATATAGGCGCCATGACGCACCATAACGACCATTGAACCGGCAAATCCAAATACAGCACTCACCTCACCATCGTAGATGGAACGAGCCATACAGCCCGAATTTCCCTTGATATTGATACCTTTATTATCCAAACTTACGTTCTTCAGACCATCCACTTTATGTTGTCCGAAGTGGCTCACAACCTGATAACTACCAGTAATCGGCATCGGCAATCGACCTTTGTTAGCTTCAAATCCACCACTCATCATACGGTCTACCGTACTGAATCGCTGTGCTTCATTATTCTTTTTCGTAGCATCGGCTATCTCTTTGGCCTCGCGAGCTTCATCTACTCGTGCCTTACGTTCGGCCGCTATACGAGCCGACTCTGCCTCACGTGCAGCTTGTTCTGCTGCTTCCCGACGTTCAGCAGCTTCATTTGCCAACTTCTGAGCACGCTCTTTACTCTCCTTCTTGGCAACATCTGCCGCTGCCTGAAGTTGTGCTTGACGAGCCGCTTCGGCCTCGGCCTTCAACTTAGCCTCACGTTCTTTAGCCTCAGCAATACGACGAGCGTTCTCTCGTGCCGCTGCTTCGGCTGCTGCTTTCCGCCGAGCTAACTCCTCAGCACGCTTCCTTGCTGCTTCTTGAGCGGCCGCCTTACGCTTCGCTTCAGCAATAGCTCGCTGCCGGGCTTTCTCTACTTCAATGGCTATCAAGCGATCAATCTGTGCATTCAGAGCCGCATCTTTCTGGCGTTGTTCGTTGATTACCTTCTGAATCGTCTTCTGTTGATTCTGCAACGAAGCCACTACTTTCTTCTGTTCGTCCTGCTGTCCTATCAACGCCGACTGTTCTTTCTTACCCTTATAAAGCAAGTTATTCTTCTGACTACGAACATCCTGCAACTGCTGATGCTTACTATCCACTTGTGCTTGCTTGGCTTTGACCATCTCGCCTTGGGCTTTTTGGTAGTCGGCATATTCACGAACGAAGCGTAAGCGTCTATATATCTGCGCCAAGTTCTTTGCCGAGAATATAAACATTAGCTTATCTTGTATCGTACTATTGCGTGCCATGTAACGCATAGACTTGATATATTTCGTCTTACGGTCGGCCAATTGTTGCTCCAATGTTTGCAACTGCGCCTTCAATATATCCAAGTTGCCCTCGATATGGTGAATATCTTTCTGAATACCTTCGATATTTTTCTGTCGCTCATCAATCTGAGTATTCAGGCTAATGAGATTTTCCAATCGCTTCTTCACGTCGGCTTGATTGGCTCGCAACTGCTGTTCTTGTTGCTTAATCTTCTTTTGTATCTGCGAGCGCTGACCTTGCAAACTCTTAATAGACGCGTTGGAATAGACGGCTGTCTTCTTCTTTGTCGCCTTTGTAGTAGTGGTCTTCTTCTTTTTAACCGTCGTCTGTGCCTTCCGTTTCTGCGTCTTCACCGTCTTCTTTTGGGCGGGAGCAACTGCAGTAAAAGCTACAGCCAACAATATCAACAGTATCTTCTTCATTTATAAGTTCATGATTTGTTTCAAGATATCCTGTGCTGCAATCTGCTTATATCTATCAGATACAGTCGTCTGTGTATCCCAGTTGCCGTTGGTTGTCACCTCATTCATAGAGATAGAGATTGTAGCTTGCTGTTTCTTCTTGGTAGCTGTGGTGGTAAAAGAGAACACCTGTGTACTGGGGAACGACTTCACACCCACGCTCTTGAAATCGGAATAGTTCCATACCAAGGTCGATGTGCCGTGCTGTGCACTCTTATAGGTGACATCGGTACGCATGATTCGACCGTCATTCTTATCTGCATTCCATTGATAAGTTATGTTACCATCGGTCAAAGTAACGGACACCATAGCGCCCATAGCCTGCAAATCGACACCATATTTCTTCAAGTTCGACTCTGATACCTTCTGCTGTCTGGGCAAGAACAATTGGTTCCAGAACAATGCCTGTAAACTGTAGAAATTCAAACCGTTATTCTTTAAGAAGTCCAACTCATTGTAATTGGCCTTCACATATTGCTTGTGTAGACGGTCGATGACGAGCACATAGGTTGGTGTAAACTCCAGTCGCCCCACCTCGGTACCTAGCAACGGGATGGTAATCTGCAATCGTATCACCTCATCTTTACGCATACGCAACTGCCCGGGCATTGTAATATCCTTGTCGCCTGCCTTCAAATTGAACGTAATACCGCCTACAATATTCTCCGCATACACTTTGGTGTCGGCCACTTTCTGCACAAATGCCAATCGTTGCAAGTCGGGAGTAGTCGCATTAGTAGCCTTTCCGCCCGTCTTACCAGATTGGGTGGTCACACCGGCAACGCCTTGTCCTTCTTTTACCAAAGCCTTTTTGCTGCCGCAAGAGGCTAGGAACAAGAGCGCACTCATGCCCATCAATCCTATCTTATAAATTATCTTTGTTCTCATCATACCTATTCTTTGATATATTTCTTCAACTTCAATTTCTTCTGTATCAGCGCACTTGTACTACCCGCCTTGACGGCTTGCTGCCAAAAGTCCACCGCCTTATCAGGTTCATTACACATAGCGTGTATGTCACCGGCATGCTCCAAGACCACCGCACTCACCACCGAGTCGGTGTCGTTCTTGATAGCTTGATCTATATAAATCTTCGATTCTTCGTATCGGCTTTGCAAGAATAGAATCCAAGCATAAGTATCCAAGAAAGTAGAATTCTTGGGTTCGGCCTTCACTGTGCGGAAACTCATCTCCTCAGCACGCTTCAAATCTTGCCCCTCTTCGCTAAGATAGTAAGCATAATTGTTCAGACAACCCACATTATCAGACTTCCATTGCAAACAACTATCGTAAGCTGCAAACGACTCTTGGGCCTGTCCCTTCTGATGAAGTATGTCTCCCATGATGGCATAGAAGTCGGATACAATATCGGGATTGCTACGCGAGTTGATTTGACTCACCCCTTTGCGGAACGTAGACAGCGCTTCGTCATTGTTCTCCTTTTGATAATAGGCCAGTCCCTTGAAATAGTAGAATGCCATTTCGTCGGGATTATAGAGCAAAGCCGGTTCGCATAGTGCGATAATATCGTCCCACTTTTTCTTGGACCACAACCCTTGAATGAGTTGTAAGCGTGCACCTACGTTATCGGGACTAATACTTAGCACGCGATTCAACGCCCGCTTGACACTGTCTTCGGGCATCTTTTTCAGTGTCATATAGGCTGCTGCCAACTCAGCCACGTCTCCGTCTTTCGGATTATGTTGTAATACGCGGTCGAACAATCGCACAATATCCATACTGTCCTTACCATCTTTCTCGCTCTCCTGAATCAGTTGTCGCATCATGGTGACGCGGTCTTGCGAGCTCGTCTTGCGACTCATCAAGATACGTTCCGTCAATTCGTGCGCTAAAGAATCCTTACCCGTGGCACGATAATAGTCGCGCATAGAACTTTCAGCATACACGTTGTCGGGCTCTTCTTTCAATGCTTGTTGGAATATCTTGTAAGCATCTTTCTGCTTACTGTTCTGCATCAGCCAGTTACCCATCATCACTCGGTAGTTCACATCGCTGGGATGAGCGTCGCAAAGTGCCTTGAGAACTTTGAAAGCCGACTTCTTATCGCCCTTCATCTCGTAGATACGTATCTTCGCCAACGTCATATCCTCACTGTTACCTTCCATCAGTTCCAGTCTGTTGGTGGCGTCAAGCATCATATCGTAGTTCTTTTCGTGCTGATAAAGTTGTATCAACACATTCAGTACATCACTACGGTCTCGATTGTTCTCATATAGTTTCTCAAAAGCAACGATAGCCTTATCGAACTGCCGAAAGTTGATATAGTTCTGTGCTACGTTCTCCTGATAGGTGCTATTCTGCGGATTGAGCGCGGCAGCATGCTGCAAATCGGCCATGGCCAACGTGTCTTCGTGCTGTATACCATAGATACGTGAGCGCAGGAAATAAGCTTCGGCAGCCTCCGGTTTCATATCAATACAACGGTTCAACAACGTCAGTGCCGAGTCGTTGTGATTGGCATTGAGTTGTCGCGCAGCCTCCAAGAAATGAGCTTCGTAACTGTTACGAATGACAGCCGGTATGGTATCAACCGTAAACTTGGGTTTGGTTGTATGTATATCGTTGTCGGCTAGGGCAGGGTATAAGATGGCTGCACCCATGAAAGCCGCCAATAAAGATATCAAATGCTTCATTATTCTATCTCAGTTTCGCAATGATGCTCACCTTTGGAGTTATCGGAAATTAAGGGAAGTTAGTCGCTATGCGTCGGAGTTAACAGACGTATGACTATATATAAAAGACCAAATTATCGTCTGTTGACTACAAGTCTCTCAGAGACTTTCACTCCTGTTGACTCCCGCTTACTTCTAAACTTGCGAAAGTTTATTATATTTATTTCACTCCGGTATGTCCGTATCCGCCCACACCACGCTCGGTTTCATCAAGTTCTTCCACCAATTCAAACTCGGCTTGTTCATGACGTGCTATCACCATTTGGGCAATACGCTCACCGTCGTTCACCGTAAACGGTTCGTTGGAAAAATTGATCAGCAGCACCATAATCTCGCCACGATAGTCAGCATCCACCGTTCCCGGCGTATTGAGTACCGTGAGTCCATACTTCAAAGCCAGTCCACTGCGAGGACGTATCTGCGCCTCGTAGCCTACAGGCAGGGCGATATGCAGCCCCGTGGGGATGAGTCTGCGCTCCAAAGGTTTGAGAATGATGGGCTCATCGATGTTTGCCCTGAGATCGAGTCCGGCACTTTGCGCCGTCGCATATTGCGGTAATGGCTGACGACCGGTATTTACTACTTTTATCTTCATACTGGATACTATATCTTGCAAAATTAATCAATTCTGTCTGAATAGTTCCCTTTTTCATCTTAAAAAAGAAAAATAGGGATGTCGTGATGTGCCTTTTGGCACACTACATAGCAGGTTTCCACATGTTTTATAAAACCTTTAGCCTCTATAAAAGGCCCATTTTCAACTCCCAAATCATACCCTATTGTTGGGGAGAATTACATTCGCTTCCACATATTACAAATCCATGATGATAGAAAAGCCCCA